>JAHBYY010000038.1 GCA_019635715.1 Rhizobiaceae bacterium
CGCGACCCGAGGATCCATGCCGCAACCTCCCCGCGCCAACAACGGTCAATCATTCAGGCCGTTGATGGTGTGGAACGGCCCCTTCTCCGCGGCATCATGTGCCAGGGGAGGGGCGAGTCGCCTCTCGATAGGAAAGGACCGTTCCATGAAAGAGATTAGCACGATCGGGCTGGACTTGGCGAAGTCGCTCTTCCAGGTCCACGGTATCGCGAGCGAGGGTCATGTCGTCGTGCGCCGCCAGTTGCGACGCGGCGAGGTGCTGAGTTTCTTTGGCAAGCTCGCTCCATGCCTGGTCGGCATGGAGGCATGCGGCGGGGCGCATTACTGGGCGCGTGAGATCGCCGCTCTCGGCCATGAGGTTCGGCTGATCCCGCCGGCCTACGTGAAGCCCTATGTGAAGCGTGGCAAGACGGATGCGGCAGATGCCGAGGCCATCTGCGAGGCTGTGACGCGGCCGACGATGCGGTTCGCTCCGGTCAAGAGTGCCGGGCAGCAGGCCAGCGCGATGGTGTTGAAGACGCGCGACCTGCTGGTGCGTCAGCGCTCCCAAACCATCAACGCGCTTCGCGCCCATCTCGGCGAACTGGGGGTCGTTGCCGGGACGGGCGTGGCGAAGGTTGCCGGCCTCGTCGCGATCGTGCGCGACGCGGAAGATGATCGGCTGCCGGCGGCGGCCAGGCTTGCGCTCACCCCCCTGGCCGACCAGATCGACAGGCTGACGGCAGAGGTCGAGATGCTGGAGCGCCAACTCGTCGCCGCAGTCCGGCGCGACGATGAGATGCGCCGGTTGACCACCATCCCCGGCGTCGGGCCGATCACGGCGGCCGCCGTCAAGGCGCTCGTGCCCGACATTGCCTTCTTTGCGTCCGCGCGGCACTTCGCCGCCTGGCTGGGGCTGACGCCGAAGCCGCACTCGAGCGGTGGCAAGGAGCGGGTCGGCGCGATCTCGAAGATGGGCAACGCCACCTTGCGAACCCTGCTTGTCGTCGGCGCCACATCGGTCCTGCGCCATTTGCGCGAGGGCGCCAACGGACCGACATGGCTGACCGGGCTGCTGGCGAGGCGCCCGGCCAAGGTCGTGGCGGTGGCGCTGGCCAACAAGATGGCCAGGATCATCTTCGCGCTTCTGACCAAGGGCGGTGAATATAGAAAGCCAGAATGGACCAAAGGAATGGAGCCGGCCGCCGCTTGAAACGACAAAGGAAGCTTCCGGCGCGGTCAACCGCAGCGCGCCGAAAGGACCAAGGTGCAGAATGATGACGATGACCCTACGGGACGAAATCCCGACGCAGGACAAGCCGATTATACCAACGCACCCTCAAGTGCGCGCCGTTGTTTGGCTACCCGCGACGCGGACTTCATCGAGGCCAGCGGCCACATGTGCCGCACCGAAAGGCCGGACATATGGGCGCACCGCCTCCCGCAGGACAAAGTCTCAACCATATCCTTGGCCTGAAGGGGCCGTTCCACATATGGTATGACACCGGAAGAGCGTGGCAGGGGACAGTTTTAACCCGACTACCCGATAAACCGAAAACTGTCCGCATGAGGTCGAGGGCCGAACGGGAAACGCAGGGGACGGTTTACTTTCTTTCGGCAGAAAAGCTGCAACGCCCGGAAGTCACGCGGTCCGAAAAAAGTAAACTGTCCCCGGCACTTACGTCCTCTCCGCCGCAAACGTCATGAGCCGGTTTCGGGTTGTCCGGTCGTCGGAGTAAAACTGTCCCCGGCACTTGCGCCGTGCCCTTCCGGTGTCGACCTCGCACCGACGCTTTTCGGATCTTCAGGTAGACCGGGTAAGGCTCACGCGAACGGCACGGCCGGTGTGCCGGGCGGCAGTTTCGCCTCGTCGTCCGGCTCGACATGGATGATGACGCGCACCGAGGGGATCTCGGCGCGCAGCGCAGCCTCGATGCGGTCGCAGATCTCATGGCTCTCGCCGACCGTCATGTTCGCGTCGACCACCATATGGAACTCGATGAAGGTGGCGCGCCCGGCGATGCGGGTCTTGAGATCGTGAACCTCGAGTGCACCCTTCGAGTTGGCCGAGATCAGGTCGCGGATGTGCAGATGCTCGTCGACGTCGACCGAGCGGTCCATCAAACCGTCGAGCGACGAACCGATGACCTTCCAGCCCTGCCACAGGATGTTGAGCGCCACGAGGAAGGCGAGCAGCGGGTCGAGGATGGCCCAGCCGGTGGCGAGGGCGGCAGCCAGTCCGACCAGCACGCCAACCGAGGTGACGACGTCCGTCATGATGTGGTGTCCGTCGGCAACCAGCGCCGGCGACCTCGCCTTGCGCCCGGATCGGATCAGCAGTAGGGCCCACACGGCGTTGATTGCCGAGGCGGCGCCGTTGATCGCCAGGCCGACGCCCGGCTGTTCGATCGCCTTCGGATGCTGGATCGCGCTCCACACCTCGCTCATGATGAGCAGGGCGGCCAGCACGATGAGCACGCCTTCGAGCACGGCGGAGAAGTACTCGGCCTTGTGGTGGCCGTGCTGATGGTCGCGATCGGCGGGCTTGTGGCTGACCTGGATCGCCCAGAACGCCGCCATCGCGGCGATCACGTTGACGATCGATTCCAGCGCGTCCGAATAGAGCGCGACGGAGCCGGTCAGCCACCAGGCGAGCGTCTTCAGCGCGAGAACGGCAAAGGCGACGACGATCGACCAGAAGGCGAGCTGCGCTACCCTCCGCTTCGACGACGTCATCTTGTCCATGCCCGTCGCCGCCATGGTCAAGCGGCCTTCTCCCTGGCCTTGCGCGGCAGGTGGGCGACGACGTTCTCGATCATCCGCATGCCGGCGTTCTGGCCGAGCGTCATGATCGATTCGGGATGGAACTGCACGGCGGCGATCGGCTCCTTGCGGTGCTCGAACGCCATGATGACGCCGTCCTCGGTCTCCGCCGTAACGATGAAGTCGTCCGGCAGACGGACCGGATCGGCGAAGATCGAATGATAGCGCCCGACGGTCACCTCCTTGGGCAGCCCGGAGAAGATGACGCCCGGCTTCGACACCCGGATGCGCGACGGCTTGCCGTGCATGGGGATGTGCAACTGGCGCAGTTCGCCGCCATAGGCCTCGGCGAGCGCCTGCAGGCCGAGGCAGACGCCGAAGATCGGCAGGTCGCGATCGCGCGCCTTGCGGATCGTCGCGGCGCAGTCGAAATCCTTCGGTGTGCCCGGTCCCGGCGACAGCACGACGAGATCCGGCTTCAGCCGGTCGAACACTTCCTCCGGAACCGGCGTGCGCACAGTCGAGACCGCCGCTCCGGTCTGGCGGAAGTAGTTGGCGAGCGTGTGGACGAAGGAGTCCTCGTGATCGACCAGCAGGATGCTGACCCCGTCGCCGACGCGCGACGTGGCGCGGTCGCTGCTCGCTGAATTGCCGGCCTTGGCGTCTCTGATCGCGGAAATCATGGCGGATGCCTTCAGTTCGGTTTCGGCCTCTTCCTCTTCGGGGATGCTGTCGAAGAGCAGCGTCGCGCCGGCACGCACCTCGGCGATGCCGTCCTTGATGCGGATGGTGCGCAGCGTCAGGCCGGTGTTCAGGTCGCCGTTGAAATGCACCATGCCGATGGCGCCGCCGTACCAGGCGCGCGGGCTCTTCTCGTGTTTCTCGATGAAGCGCATGGCCCACAGTTTCGGCGCGCCGGTGACGGTGACCGCCCAGGCGTGGCTGAGGAAGGCGTCGAAGGCGTCCATGCCCTCGCGCAGGCGTCCCTCGATGTGATCGACGGTATGGATCAGGCGCGAATACATCTCGATCTGCCGCCGGCCGATGACGCGCACCGAGCCGGGCTCGCAGACCCGGCTCTTGTCGTTGCGGTCGACGTCCGAGCACATGGTGAGTTCGCTCTCGTCCTTCTTGGAGTTGAGCAGCTTGAGGATCTGCTCGCTGTCGGAAATGGCGTCGTCGCCGCGCTTGATGGTGCCGGAGATCGGGCAGGTCTCGACGCGGCGGCCGTTGACCCGGACGAACATTTCCGGCGAGGCACCGATCAGGAACTCGTTGTCGCCGAGATTGATGAAGAAGGAATAGGGCGACGGATTGATCGTCTTCAGGCGGCGCGAGATCTCCGAGGGCTTGGTTTCGCAGCGCTCATAGAACATCTGGCCGGGTACGACCTCGAACAGGTCGCCGCGCCGAAAGCTCTCCATGGCCTGTCGCACGAGTTCCGCATATTCGCCGGGTTCGTGGTCGCCGCGCGGCGGAATGCGGCCCGCCGGCCGGAACGGCTCGGCCTCGCTGTCGCGCGGCAGGCCCGTGGTGTCGAAGCCGGCGCCGGAATAGTCGTAGCGGTCGTGCCAGGCCTTGGCGGAATGATGGTCGACGACCAGGATCTCGTCGGGCAGGTAGAGCACGAGATCGCGCTGGGTGTCGTCGCGCTCACGGCTCAGTTCGACCGGGTCGAACTGGAAGGCCAGGTCGTAGCCGAAGGCGCCGTAGAGGCCGAGATTGGCATCCTGGTCGCTGTGGAACAGCGCGGTGATCGCGCGCAGCACGGTGAAGACGGACGGCACGCGCGACCGCTCCTCCTCGGTGAACACCCGGCCCGGCTCGGCCACCACGAGGGCGAGGCGCCGCTTCGTCGTCTGGGTGAAAGTCACGTCCTTTTCACCCAGCAGCGTGCGGGCGATCGCCGGCAGCATCGCCTCGCCGCGGCTGTTCAGCGCCTCGATGCGCATGGCGCGGCCGCGCGCCGAGACGACGATCGGCGGATCGATGATCGCGGTGTCCCAGCGCGTATAGCGTCCGGGGAACTCATAGTTCGACGAGAATACGGCACCGCGCCGCGTATTGAGCCCGTCGACATAGGCCTCGATGGCGCCCTGGTAGGGCGTCTCGTGGCGCTCGCGCCGGATCGTCACGCCCCCGCCCGTGACAAACCGCTCCGCGCCGTTCTCAAGCACTTCGACCGACATCTGCGTCTCCATCCGTTCCCCTGTGCAGGGTCCGGGAGGGCTCAAGAAAAACAAAAGGCCGCCCGGATTGATCCTGCGGCCACCAACTTTTCAACGCGCACGCGCTTCGAAGGCCGCTGTCAGCAGGCCCACCACCAGACGGTCTTGATCGACGTCATGCACATATCGTCCTCCATACCGATGAACCCGGGACCGAGCAAGAAGAGAATCGCGCGGCAAGGGCCTGCCGTTCGGCTGCACGGTCGCGGCGCTCAATCCTCCAGCGCGCCCTCGCGGGCATTGGCGCTCGGCGCGTCGCCGACCAGCTTCAGCAGGTCGTCGCCGGCATAGAGCGAACGGCGCGACACGCGGGTCAGCACATAGCCGGATTGCGGCGCCAGCACCTCGATGGAGCCGTCGGCGCGGCCGGCATTGTGGACGATGGTCGCGACACGCTGGCCCTTGGCGACCCGGTCGCCCGGCTCGACATCGAAGAGGATCGCGCCGGCGCGCGGCGAGGTCACGACATCGACGTGGTCGATCGGCGCGACCAGGCCGGCAAAGGGCGCCGGCGCTGCCTCGTTGCGATCCTCGATGACGCCGCGGGCGACCAGCAGCCGGTAGAGGCCGGCGGCATCCGACTGCGCGTAGGCCGGCGTCACGTCGCGCAGGCCGCGAAGTTCGACCGTGGTGACGACCTTCCGGTCGAGCCCGGCTTCTTCGGCCGGAAGTCGCAGCCAGGGATGCAGCGAGGCCTCGTCGAAGGATGCGCCCGACGAGCCGCTCCAGGTGACGACGGCCGCCACGCCCATCGCCGCAGCGCAATCCTGCATGGCAGGCCAGAGCTCGGCGGGCACGTAGAGATAGGCGACGCCCTCGTCGTCGCAATGCAGGTCGAGGACGATGTCGTGTCCGACCGAGAGCGACAGAAGCCGTTGCTTCAGGCGCTGGTCCGCCGTGCCGGCTTCCGGGCCGGCAAGCGACGGGTCCGGCTTCGCCAGCAGCGGAAAGTCCCGATTGAAGTTGGTGCGGGTGCCGAGATGGAAACGCCCCTGCAGCTCGCCGAAGTGATATTGCAGCCGGCCCACCGGATTGGCGCCCGGCACGATGGTCAGCGCGCCGCGGATGCGGCCCTCCGCATGCGCCCTGGCAAGCTTCGGCACCAGCGCGTCGATGGCGACCGTGCCCGGAAGCTCGCCCGCATGCAGCGCCGCCTGGATATAGGCCGTCGGGGCGCTCCCGTCCGTGCCGGCAAAGCGCAGCACGGGAAGGCTGTAGGTGACACCTTCCGTGTCGCCGGCGAGCGTCTCGGTGGTCCACTGCATGCGCGTCTCCTTCTGGCGGCGCGGCGAGCATAGCCGGCGACGGGGCTGCCGCAACGGTCAGTTGGCCGGTATCGCTTTACCCAGCGGCGCCGGCCTCGTAGAGCGATTCAGTATTCGCCTGAACTGCTCTAGGCTCGGCGCAACGGAGGATTTTCATGACGCCCATCAACCAGATCAGGATTCCCGACCTTGCCGGCAAGGTCGTTCTCGTCACCGGCGGCTCGACCGGCATCGGTGCCGCGCTGGCCGCCGCCTATGTCGCGCAGGGCTGCAAGGTCGGGCTGCACTACAATGAAAACAAGGAGAAGGCCGAGGCGCTGGCAGCCTCGCTGATGGAAGAGGGAGGCGACGTGTTCACCGTCGGCGGCGACTTCTTCAAGTCGGCGGAGGTGACGCGCGTCGTCGAGGCGACGGCCTCGCATTTCGGCCGCCTCGACGGGCTGGTGAACAATGCCGGCGGCATGCTCGGCCGCGTGCCCTACGACCAGCTCACCGACGCGCATTACGACCGCGTGATGGACCTCAACTGCCGTTCGGTGATCACCGCGACCCGCGCGGCAGTCCCCTGGCTGAAGAAGCAGGGCGGCTTCATCATCAGCACCTCCTCGGTGGCGGCGCGCAACGGCGCCGGCAACGGCGCCGGGCTCTACGGCTCGGCGAAGGCCTTCGTCTCGAACGTGACGCGCGGCCTGTCGAAGGAGCTGGTCGGCTACGGCATCCGCGTCAACGCGGTCGCGCCGGGCGTCATCCTGACGCCGTTCCACGACCGCTATTCGACCGCCGAGCAGATGGCGAGCATGGTCGCGGGCATCCCGATGGGCCGCGCCGCGAGCCCCGAGGAATGCGTCGGAGCCTATCTGTTCCTGTCGTCGGAAGCGATGAGCAGCTTCGTCACCGGCCAGATCCTGGAGGTCAACGGCGGACAATTGATGGTCTAGCCGCCTCTTCGACCGTCGCCGCCGCCGCGCGCACGCGCTCGACGTCCAGGTCCGTCGTCATCGCCGTTTCGGCGCGCCGCAGTGCCGCCCTCGAATGGCGCAGCGACTGCACCCGGAAGCGTTCGTCTCCGCTTCCCGCCAGCGCGGCGAAGGCCTTCTGAAGGCGTATCTGCACCTCCGCGATCGCCGCGCCGTCCCGTGCGATCGGATGGAAGAAGTCGTCGAACAGATCGCCCGGCAGGATCGGGGGGACATGGATGCGCGGATGGCGAGGGGAAATGTCGGGCGACGGTTCGGTCCAAAGCCACAGGACGCGGACGGCGCGTCCGATCACGTCGATTGCGGTGCCCGGGTCGTTGACTGCCGGAGAGAGAGCCCGCGAGGCGATTTCCGACATCACGCTCAGGCCGAAGCGCGGGTCCTGATCGAAGGTCCGGGTGTCGGAGATGGTGAATGCCCCGCGGATCCGATCGGCAAGCGCATCGTCGGCCGCGGCAGCCAGCAGGGCGAGCGGCCTGCGATGGTCGACGAACGTTCCGGGGGTGGCCATGAGGTAGACCTCGGCGGCCGCGGATTCGGCCGCGTCCTGCAAGGCACCCATGTCGACGTGCTGTACATAGCCGATGGCGTTCGCGGCTACCGGCGATCCGGCGGGGACCTGCGATGCCGGGTCAATCAGCGGCAGGCCGCCGAGAAACGGGTTCTCCTGCCGAAACCTCATCGCCTGTTCGGTCGCCTTTTCGACCTGGCGAGTGGTTTCGCCGACGCGGCCGAAGCGCAGGAGGTAGTCGATCCAGCGCAGCAGCGTCACCACGATAAGCAACACGACAAGGATGGTCACCGCAAAGAGGACGACGCGGCCGCGTTCGCCATAGGCCCCCATCGAGAGGGTGATTATCGCCACGAGACTGAACAGAAACGAGCCTACGAACGTCGCCAGGACGTTCTGGGTGGTGGTGTCCTCAATCAGAAGCTTGGTGGCACGGGGTGTCACGTTGGAGGTTGCCGCCGAATAGGCCGAGACCATCGTGGATAAGGAGAAGGTGGTGACGGTAAGCATGCTCGACGCGATGATGGTGAGAATTGTCTCGACCGAGTCGGCGCCTATCGACTTGGCGAGGCCGGCGGGCACGTAGGGCGCTATGGCGAATGCCAGCAATGCCGACGCGAAGGCGAGCAGCGAGATGACGGTGGCCCGGAACCACAACCGTCGCGTGGTCAGCAACAACAGCCATCGCCAGCGTGAAGTCATATCTCGTTATGCCGTCTGGGCGCCAAACCGCAAGCGCACCCGTATCGGCCCGATTGACAAATTTCCTTCCGCACCGACCAATCGGCAGGCCCGATACGGAGGTGAGCGATGAGATCCTTGCTGAGACTGTTTGCCGTAATTGTGCCGATGGCGCTGGCGATGCCTGTCCTTGCCGAGGAGCGCTGGCAGACGCTGCCGGAGCCCGCGCCGATGCCGAAGCCGGAGCAGAGCGGCTACGCGCCGGTCAACGGCATCGACATGTACTATCAGGTGTTCGGGAAGGGGGAGCCGGTGCTGCTCATCCATGGCGGGCTGGGGCACGGCGACGTCTGGTCGTCGCAGGTCGCCGACCTGTCGAAGGACCACATGGTGATCGTCGGCGACAGCCGAGGCCATGGCCGATCGACGCGAAATGCCGAGCCTTTCGGCTATGACCTGATGGCGTCGGACTATCTGGCGCTGCTCGACTATCTGAAGATCGACAGGACCGCGCTGGTCGGCTGGAGCGATGGCGGCATCATCGGCCTCGATATCGCGATGAGCCATCCGGAGCGGCTGACGCGGCTGTTCGCGCAGGCCGCGAACGTCACCACCGACGGCGTCGATCCCGGCGTGCTGACCGACAAGACGTTCGGAGCCTATATCGAACGCTCCGGACGCGATTACGCCAGGCTGTCGAAGACGCCGGGCGAATACGATGCCTTCGTCGCGCAGATCAGCCATATGTGGGAGAGCCAGCCGTCCTGGACCAAGGAACAGCTCGGCAGCATCACCGTGCCGACGGCGATCGTCGCCGGCGACCATGACGAGGCGATCAAGCGCGAGCACACCGACTACATGGCCTCGGCAATTCCGGGCGCCAGGCTCGTCATCCTGCCGAACGCCAGCCATTTCGCCATGCTTCAGGACCCGGAAGGCTACGACAAGGCGGTGCGCGACTTCATCGACGCGAAGTAGCGCCGCGGCCTACGCGGTCAGGCTGTAGACGCCGGCCCGGCGGCCAGGCGCATCCGTCCGGTCGCCGACATCGGCGGCGGCGTAGTCGGCCAGTTTTTCGAGGCGCGCCAGCGGCAGCCAGGCGCGGCCGATATCGCCGACGAGGATGTCGATGCCCGCGCAGCGGCATCGGGAAAGATGGAGGGTCATCGTCTCGGCGAGGGAGGCTTCATAGAAGACGTCGCCGGCGAGGATCACGTCGATGTTTTCCGGCGCCGGACCGGTGAGGTCCGAGGCCACCAGGGCGACGCGCACTCCGTTCGACGCGGCGTTGTAGGCGGTGGCGGCGGCGGCGAACGGATCGACGTCGGCGGCCGATACCTGCGCGGCTCCGGCCAGCGCCGCCGCGACGGCGACGACGCCGCAGCCTGCGCCGAGATCGAGCACGCGGCGGCCCCTGACGGTCTCGGGAAAATCGAGGACATGGCGGGCCAGGGCCGTGCCGCCCGGCCACGCATAGGCCCAGTAGGGTGCGCCGGCGACGGAGAGGCCGGTCTCGCCGAGCCGGCCGAGCCGGCTTCCGGCATGGGCGAGATTGAGACGAAGCTCCGGCAGCGCGGGAATCGGCGTCGGGCGCAGCGCCTGGCGGACGAAGCCGTGCGGGTCGGCCGGGGGCGACCCGCGGCGCGGGCCGGTCGGAAGCCTATGCATGGATTAAATTCCTCGCAGATCTTGGCGAGCGTCACAACAGGCGAACGTTGACCTTTGTGTCGAAGCAATTTTCATGTATTGTTCGGACGTAGACTGCGGAGCGGGCGCGTGGGGCAGAAATCCGGCCAGTCTCCCGATGTTGTCGCAGGTGCGGCCGATGCAACGGCCCGCGCCGAAGCGTTGGCGCGCCAGGCCGACGACATACCGGCGGCGCGCAAGGCCCTTGAAGACGCGACGAGCCTGTCGCGCGGACTGTGGATCACCTTCATCTCCTTCTCGGCCTATCTGGCGATCGCGGCGGGCTCCGTCACCCATGTCGACCTCTTTCTCGAATATCCGGTCAAGCTGCCGCTTCTGAACATCGACCTGCCGCTGATCGCGTTCTTCTGGATCGCGCCGGTGCTGCTGCTGATCGTCCACACCTATCTGCTGCTCAATCTCAAGTTCCTTGCCGACAACGTCAGGGCCTGGGACGGGCTGGTAAACCAGGTTCTGATGCCGATCACCGATCAGGTCGAGCGCAGACGCATCTCGGATGGACTGAGATACCAGCTTCCCAACTTCATCGTCGTGCAAATGCTCGCGGCACCCAGCGAGAATCGCAGCGGCGTCGTCGGCTCGGTGCTTGTCGCGACGGTTCTCGTCACCGTCATCGTCGCGCCGATCGCTCTCCTGCTTTTGCTGCAGGCTCAGTTCCTGCCCTATCACAGCGAGGCCGTCACACGGCTGCATCGCCTGGTGGTGATCGCGGATCTGGTGCTGATCTGGTTCTTCTGGCCGCGGATCGACCAGATCGTTCGCGTCCGGGACGGCGTTGCCGTCAAGGAAAAGCGCATCAAGCGCGGACGGGCGTTCAAGGCGCTGTCGATGTCGAGCGCCGCCGTCACCTTCGTGGTCTCGGTGTTCGTAGCGACCTTTCCGGGCGAGCCCCTGCACGGCAACGGGATCGCCGCGCTGATCGACAAGGTCGTACCGCGTATCCGCGTCGCCTGCGACGGCGGCCGGTCGACGCTGGGGCAATCGTGCGAGCGGCTGTCGTTCAGCGGCGCTCTGTTCGACGGCCCGGTGAACGAGGTGACCGGCTATCCGATCAGCCTGTTTTCCAACCGGCTGGTGCTGACCAACCGCGACTTCGTCGACCTGGACGAAACCAAGCTGGCCGAGATCGAAACCACCCGCTCGCTGCGCGGGCGCAACCTGGAGCGGGCGATTCTGGTGAACACCGACCTGCGCAAGGCGGACTTCACCAGCGCCAGGATGATCGGCGCCGATCTCAGCCGCGCCAGGCTGCAGGGCGCCCGCTTCGGCTGCGACGTCGTCAAGACCGAGCGCGAGGAGGATCCCAACAGCACCACCTATGAACAGTGCGTCGACCTGACGAAGGCCAGGTTCGCATCGGCAAAGCTCCAGGGCGCCTCGCTGGTCGGCGCGACGCTGGACGGCAGTTCGTTCGAAAACGCCGAGGCGCAGGGCGCCTCTTTCCGCGGCGCCCAGATGAATGGCGCCAATCTGGAAAATGCCTCCTTGACGCTCGCCGATCTTTCCAGTTCGCGGCTGGTCGGAGCTTCGCTTGTCGGCACCGATCTGCGCGGGGCGAGATTGTTCTTCTCAAATCTCCGCGGGGCGACCTTTGTGCAGGCCGATCTCAGGGGTGCCGACATGGGCACTCCCCTCTTCCTCCGCTTCGGCATCAGACTGGACCTGGCCATGTTCCTTGCGGCCGACCTGCGCCAGGCGAACGCGTCACCTCCACGCAACCTGAACCGGCGGCACGTCGTCATCGACGACGTCAATACCGATGGCCCGGCGTTTGCGAGCCCGGACGAGTTCAATGCCTTTTCGGTTCAGACACTCGCCACGATCCCCGACTGGGCCGAGAACGCGCTGATAAAGTCACGATTGGACAGGCTGAGCCCGCAAGCCCCCTTCTCCCGCGAGGCGCTGGACGAATGGGCGCGCGGGGCCCGGTCGGCGATCAAGATTCCAACCTTTGAAAAGGGATGGGCGGTCTCGGTCTGGACGGACCGGCTCGTCGCCCTGGTGAAGCTGGCGTGTTCCGTAGACAGTTCTCCGCACGTCGCGGAGCGGCTGATACTGGCGTCCGGCTCCTCGTCGGAATTCGAGACGATCGGTCCGTTCGAGAGCAGCGGACCCTACCAACAGAGCCTTGCCCGCATCCTGCTCGACGAGACGAGGTGTGTCGGAGCGGCCCGCATCGGATGGCGGGCCGAGCAGCAGTTGCTGCGATGGGCGGAGCCGGGCGACTGCGAGCTGCAGCTTCCCGGCGAGACGGCGAAGCGGCCGATCGAACCGTACTGCTTCAAGGGCAGGAAGATGTACGAGTACGAATGAACGGCAGCCTGACGCGCAATCGCGCCTAATGCATGTCGCTGTCTCGAAACCGGTTCCCACTTTCGGGCGACATGCGTTGGGGCTGCCCGCCATCCTCGGTGCCGAAAAACGGCCAGCCGGCGCTCAGCGACGGCTTGGAAATGCGTCAGGGCGTCGCGAAATCGCCATTTGCAGGCCGCCCTGACGCAATTTCCGAACAGTCGCTCAGAACAGGCCTTCGATCTGGCCCTGGTCGTTGAGGAAGATCTTCTCCGACGATGGCGCTTTGGGCAGGCCGGGCATCGTCATGATCTCGCCGCAGATCGCCACGACGAAGCCGGCGCCGGCCGACAGGCGCACTTCGCGCACCGGCACGACATGGCCGGTCGGCGCGCCGCGCAGGCCGGGGTCGGTCGAGAAGGAGTACTGCGTCTTGGCCATGCAGACCGGCAGGTGGCCGTAGCCGGCGGCCTCCCACTGATGCAACTGGTCGCGCACGCTCTTGTCGGCGATCGCCTCCGAGCCGCGGTAGATGCGCTTGACGATGGTGTCGATCTTGTCGAACAGCTTCATCTCGTCCGGATAGAGCGGCGAGAACTGCGAGGCGCCGCTTTCGGCGAGTTCCACCACCTTGTGGGCGAGGTCCTCGATGCCGGCCGAGCCCTTGGCCCAGTGCTTGCAGAGGATCGCCTCGGCGCCCATCGACGCGACATAGGCCTTCATCGCCTCGATCTCCGCATCGGTGTCGGAGACGAAGTGGTTCATCGCCACGACCACCGGAACGCCGAACTGCTTGACGTTCTCGATGTGGCGGCCAAGGTTGGCGCAGCCCTTCCTGACGGCCTCGACGTTCTCCTTGCCGAGATCTTCCTTCTTGATGCCGCCGTTCATCTTCATGGCGCGCACGGTGGCGACGATCACCGCCGCGGCAGGCTTGAGGCCGGCCTTGCGGCACTTGATGTCGAAGAATTTTTCGGCGCCGAGGTCGGCGCCGAAGCCCGCCTCGGTGACGACGTAGTCGGCGAGCTTGAGCGCCGTGGTGGTCGCGACCACCGAGTTGCAGCCATGCGCGATGTTGGCGAACGGGCCGCCGTGCACGAAGGCCGGATTGTTCTCCAGCGTCTGCACCAGATTGGGCTGGATGGCGTCCTTGAGCAGCACCGCCATGGCGCCGTCGGCCTTGAGATCGCGGGCGTAGACGGGAGTCTTGTCGCGGCGATAGGCGACGATGATGTCGCCGAGGCGCTTCTCCAGGTCCTTCAGGTCGGTGGCCAGGCAGAGGATCGCCATCACCTCGGAGGCGACGGTGATGTCGAAGCCGGCTTCGCGCGGAAAGCCGTTGGCGACGCCGCCGAGCGAGCAGATGATCTCGCGCAGCGCCCGGTCGTTCATGTCCATGACGCGGCGCCAGGCGACGCGGCGGATGTCGATGCCCTGCTCGTTGCCCCAGTAGATGTGGTTGTCGATCAGCGCCGAAAGCAGATTGTGCGCCGTCGTGATGGCGTGGAAATCACCGGTGAAGTGGAGGTTCATGTCCTCCATCGGCACGACCTGCGCGTAGCCGCCG
The DNA here is from genome assembly GCA_019635715.1 of Rhizobiaceae bacterium. GTDB lineage: Bacteria > Pseudomonadota > Alphaproteobacteria > Rhizobiales > Rhizobiaceae > Kumtagia. The sequence continues at coordinate 13,971 of JAHBYY010000038.1, forward strand.
CCGGCCGCGCCGCCCTTGACGCCGAAGTTCGGGCCGAGCGACGCCTCGCGGATGCAGACGATGGCCTTCTTGCCGATGCGGTTCAGGCCGTCGCCGAGGCCGACAGTGGTGGTCGTCTTGCCTTCGCCGGCCGGCGTCGGGTTGATCGCCGTGACGAGGATCAGCTTGCCGTCCTTGCCGCCGCGCTTCGACTTGATGAACTCGGCCGAGATCTTCGCCTTGTCGTGACCGTAGGGCAGGAGGTGCTCGCTCGGAATGCCGATCTTGGCGCCGATCTCCTGGATCTGCTTCTTCTTCGCCGCGCGCGCGATCTCGATGTCGGATTTGAACTCGGCCATGCTGTTTCCCCGGAGGCTCATGTGACGATTGCGCGGCGTTCATAGCACGCTGGTGGCGGCGAATAGAGCCCGAACGCGGGATTTCGCGCCGTCTCAAAACAGCCGGAGAATGCACGGATTGCGACAGGGTGCTTGCGCAAAAGGTGGAGGGCCATAGACTGACGGAAGTGCTGCGCGGTGGCGCGGGGACGGCCGATGCGATTGCCGAATGCGGCCTGCGCCGAATTGGACATCAGGAAGCTCGATGCGTATTGCCTGAGCGAAACCCATCCACGCGGGCGTAACAAGGCGCGCGTCTTCAAAGCCGCGCTCGGCATTTCGGCCGTCGATGCGCAATGGCTGCGCCAGACCATACTTGACGCGGTTTCCGCTGCCGTCGCGCAGCCTGTTGGGTCGGATCGCTTTGGCGACCGATATCGGATCGACGTCCCTATCTTGAGACAGCAACGGCAATGTGTGGTAAGGACCGTGTGGATTGTCGTGGCCGGTGATGATGTGCCGCGTTTCGTTACCTGTTGGGTGCTCTGATGGGCAGAAGCGAAAGAATTCAGGTCGAGGCGGCACCGAAGCTGTTCGACGTGGTCGAACTGCTTGAAACACTCCCCGCTGCCGGTCTTGCGGCGGGAAGCCTCGGCTCGATCGTGGAGCAACTGGCGTCCGACGCCTTCATCGTCGAATTCGTGGATGAGGACGGCAATACGCTGGCGCTGGAAACCCTTGCGTCGCAGGATTTTGCGGTTCGGCGATAGTTGATTTCCTATCGATACCGGAATTCAGAACCGGCTTGAAGCGTGTCGCGTCGTGGCGGATTCATTTCGGCGCCAGTCAGCATCGTCGCACGCGATTGATTTTTACTCGAATACCAATGCATGTCGCCCGAAAGTGGGAACCGGTTTCGGGACAACGACATGCATCAAACCAAGAACTTAATGCGCTGCGCCTGAGTCCAATTGGACGCGACGCGCTTTAATGGTCGCGACAGGCTCTCACGGATCCCTACTGCGCCAGCACGTTGCTGATCTCGACCATGTTGGAGCGGACGCGCAGGATGTAGAAGCCCATCGCCGTCAGATGGCTGGCAAACAGACCCGCCTCGCTGCTGTTGGCGATGATCCAGGGCTGCAGGCGCAGGGCCGAGACGAACTGGGCATCCATGGTCTGCCAGAGGCTGGTCAGGTTGCGCTGCTTGATCACGTCCTCGAAGTCGGCTTCGGCCGCCTTCATCAGCCCGTAATAGGCGTAGAGCTGCCCATAGGCGAACCAGAAGCGGTCGTCGGCGCGCGGATCGAAGAAGCCGTAATTGTAGTTCTCGGCGCGGTCCTTGAGCAGCGCGGTGGTCGACCCGATGTCGCTGGCGATGCGGTCGAGATAGATCTTGAGATTGTCGGAGCGCGCATCGAACACCGCCTGGCAGGCTTCGAGGCGCGTGTTGAACGAGCGCAGCTTGGTGATGGCGTCGCGATAGTAGCTCGGCGTCGGCGTCTTCGGACCGAAGGGCTGCAGGCCGAAATACCAGGTCTCCTCGTCGAACTGCATGTTGCCGCGCGCATCCTGCAGGTCGTTGTCGATCTGCGAGGTGGTGCGGACGCGGCCGAGATTGTCGGCGAGCTCCGTGGTGGTGCGCCGCACCGCCTGGTTGATGCCGCGCTGGAACGAGGCCTTGTTGTCGAGCCACGGCGTGTGGTCCCAGTCGACGCCGAACAGGCCGAGCTTGTAGAGGATCATCGACGAGATCCACGGGTTCTCGTTGACGTTGTAGTTGATGAGATCGGCGGTCACGTCGGCGATCGCCGAGCGGCCGCAGGTGCGCGACGTGTCGGTTCCCGAACCGGCATTGACCTGCTCGCCGGCCGAGATGTTGCGCTTCTCGAAGGCGTAGGCGTCGATGTAGTTCGGATTGAAGTTCGTCCACACCTGGGTGACGTAGACGAAGTAGCCGTAGAGCGCGACCAGGACGACGAGGCCCGCCCCGACCACCGCTTTCAGGATCCAGCCGCGCTGCACGTACCAGCGCCCCGCCCACATGAACGGCCACAGGAGGATGCCGATGACGAAGCCGATGGCCCGCCCGATCAACTGGAAGATCCAGGTGAAGAAATTCACGATTGGATCGAGCATTCAGTCCACTCCCCCGGCGGCCGTGCGGCTTGCCGCAATTCAGTCGGTCAGGCCGTAGAGACGCGTCCGCAGCGCCTGCTTGTCCTTCAGATATGAGGTTTTCAGCGTGTTCACAACATGGCGCCGGAAGCTTTCGCCATAGGCCTCATAGTCCTTGTAGAAGGCCTGCTTGTTGAAGACATAGCGCGACAGGAAGTCGAAAGGCACGAACTCGCTGATCAGCCGGTTGGTCAGCCAGGCATCCGGATGGTCCGGTCTGGCGCGGGTGACGAGGAAGCGGTGGCGCGGGAAGACGTCGGCTATTCTGAGCTGCCCGAGCTGCGCGATCTCGCGCTTGGCGGCGTTCAGGAACGGGAAATTTCCGTCGCGCTGGACCAGCTCGGCATTCGCGTGAATCCAGGTCTGCAGCCAGACCTTGTCGAGACGCTCGAAGTCCGCTTCCGGCTGCTGGCCACGGACCAGCGACGAGACGAGCATCTCCGCGCGGTGTTCGAGATAGCCCGACGGCTCGATCCACGAGGCGCGCGGCAGCTCGATGCGGCCGGTCTCGGCGAGGAAAGCAAAAACCTTGTCGGCGTCGTCGATCGACAGGTAGCTGACCTGCCAGGGGCGCGAGCGGCGGAAGCCGGGCGCCGAGGGCGAGGTGATTACCGTCGTCATGCCCGGGTCGACGAAGATGTAGAGCCCGCCGAAATGGCTGGTCCAGAACGCATTGTGGCGGAAGATCACCTGGTCGGGGACCAGCGCGTTCTCGCGGATGTCGCCGCACACCTTGGCCAGATCGACCATGCGGTTGAGCAGTTCGTCGTCGCGCCAGGCGTCCGGCTCATGCTTCAGCCGGTCGACCAGCTTGCCGAGTTCGGCCGCCTTGCCGAGCACGTCCTCGGCCGAGAGAACGCGGAACTCGACCTGGTTGATCGACAGCAGGTCCTCGACATCCTCGACCCTGCTCACCGAATCCTCGATCTCGCCGTAGATCACGTCCTTGATCGTCAGCGCGTTGATCGCCCGCTGGTTGGCGGTCATGAACTCGAAGATCAGTTGCGAGGTGTTCGAGAAGGCGGTGTGGACGACCGGCAGGTCGATCTGCGCGGGGGTGAGGATGATGAAGCGGCGGTTCACCTCGTTCGGGTCGAGGTAGAGCGGGTCGCCGAATTCCTCGGCCACCTGCGGCGAGAAGCCGGTACGGTCGATCTCGAAGGAGGAACGCTGCGTCGCCGGCAGCCCGAAGGCTTTCAGCGCCTTGTTGTAGCGCTCGACCAGATGCGGCTCCTCGATCGGCAGGAGCCGGCCGTAGATCAGCTCGTTGTCACGCAGGAGGTCCATCGCGGTCAGTTCCTCGTTGCCGACCACGGGGATGAAACGCCGGCAATTTTCGCCGCACGCGCCAATCTCGCATCGAGTGTCGCCAGCGGCAATTCGAGCCGAAGCGCCGACTCGAGATATGTGGCGTCGTACAGGGTTAGGCCGTAGGCGGCCGCGATCTCGATCGTGGTGCTCCACACATGATCGGCGCTGGCGTTGTCGACGCTGAGTGGCAGTCGTCCGACCAAATCCAGCGCCTGGGAAACGTAGTCGGCGGAAATTCGCCTTCTCCTGACACCGACCAGCAGCGAATTGCCCATCTCCACATGGAAAAGCGGCGGCACCGTAGCGCCGTTCACCGAAACGCTGTCCATGAGCGCTTCCGTATGGCTGCTATCTTCGTCGGGCATCACCCAGTTCAATGCAATGGAACTGTCGATCACGACGCTCAACCGCGCCGTCCCATCTCGATATAGTCGAGATTCGTCAGGCCATCCGGATCGGGCTTCACAGACTTTCGAAGCTCGCGGATTGCCTCAATGGCGGCGCGCGCCTTCTCGACGTCCCGAGGTGCAGGCACAGGCACCAGCCGCGCGACCGGCTTGCCATGCCTCGTTATCGTGATCTCCCTGCCCTGCTCGACCTCTTCGAGCAGGGCGCTGAACGAATTGCGTGCTTCCAGCGTACCGACTTCGCGCATGGCAAACCTCTTCTAGCCAGCCTAGCCAGAATCTAGTCTTCTAGGTGTGCTGCTGCAAGGTGGCCGAAACCCGTCCGTGACCTGATCGAAAGTGTTGCGTTTCAAGCATTCCACAGTCCCTTCGCCTTCAGTGCCTCCATCTCCTTCGCCGCGCGCTCGCGCAGCTTGGCGTCACGCAGCAGCTTGGAGACGGCCACGTCGTCGGACTTGTCGGAGTAGCGGAATTCGGAATCGGCGTAGCGGTTGATCTCCTGCATGACCATCTCCATCGAGAAGGGGCCGCGCAGCTCTTCGATCATCGCCTTTTTCTCGTCGTAGCCCTTGTGCATGAAGGCCTCAGGCGTGGCGAACCAGTCGTCGGGCAGTTCGAAATCCATGGCCCGCATCTTGATCGCGTCGGTGACGTTCTTGATGGCGCGGCCGGTGAAGCGCGGCTCGGCCTCCTTGATCATGTGGAGATAGGTGCCGACATCCTCGAGCGTCCGCGGCTCGCCGTTCTCCTTGATGAAACGCTCGTAGACCTTCATCAGCCCGTCTTCCTGGGGCCTGGCGTGATCCTCATAGGCCTCTGCCACGGCGCGCTGGATCTGCTGCGCCGCATAGAGGTCGTGCGCGCCGAGCGGGATCTCGTGGTTCTTGCCGGCGAGCAGCACGAAGATGTCGATGTAGTCGTCGCGGGTCTGCGGGCCGTCGACCAGCCAGCGGGCGCCGGCCCTCTGGCGCAGCGCATCGTCGACATTTTCCGGATAGTTGGAGAACATGCCGAAGGCGCAATTGCCGCGCACCACCGTGCCGGCGCCGGCAAAGGCGTCCATCAGCACGCCGGTGATCTCCTGCTGGCCGGCCGAGGCGCGGTCGTCGGAGCGCTTGGCGGCCACCTGGTCGATGTCGTCGATCGTGCCGAAGCCGATGGCGCGTGGGTTCAGCACATTGTTGATGAACTGCCGGCAGTTCTGGCCCGATTTGCCCTGGTAGGAGGAGATCTGGTCGACGCCGAAATTCTCGTAGACGAAGGAATAGCCGGCGACCTGGCAATAGCCGTTGACCAGCCCGGCGATCATCTGGATCAGCGTCGTCTTGCCGGTGCCCGGCGCGCCGTCGCCGATGAAGGTGAACAGGAAGCCGCCGAGCTCGACGAACGGGTTCTTTTCCCGGTCGAAATCGTAGGCCATCAGCATCTTGGCGAGCTTCAGCGACTGGTATTTGGCGATGTGGTTGCCGACAACCTCCTCCGGCTTGCGGAAGGTCATGACCAGCGGTTTTGATTTCTTGCCCGGTGCGACGTCGAAGCCGTCGAGGGTGAAATCGTCGGCGTCGATGCGGACATGGGCGTCCTCGAAGGCGCCGAGCCCGTCGAAGCGGCCCTTTCGCGACAGCAGCCCGTCGATGGCGACGCGCGCGAAGGCTTTGGCGCGGGTCGACAGGTCGGCCTCGTCCTTGGCGCCCTTGAGTGCCGTATCGAGCCCGGCGATCAGCGACTTCACCGCATCCTGCGGCGTGTCGAACAGGAAACTCGGCTCGGCGACATCGTTCGGCGCCTCGCCGTCGGCGCCGATCAACTGCCAGAGATAGGAAGCGAGCGAGAAGGCGGCGACATAGGCGGAGGCCGCGAGCAGCTTCTTGAAGTGGGCTGCATCCTCGCCCTGCAGGGGGGCCTGCGCGTTGCGCGCCTGCAGGGCCTCGAGATCGGTGCCGCGGCCGAACACCTCGCCGACGGCCAGCGCGATGGCGATGCCGCGCCGCGCCCGGAAGAGCAGGGCATGCTGGCCGATGCCCATCAGCGTGTCGTCCGGGCGGATCGCCTGGACGGTCTTGGCGAGCTCGACCTCCCGGGTGCGCCGCACCGAACCGGTGGAGACGGTCGAGACGAAGCGGCGGTTGGTGCCGGCCAAGGCCGTTCCCGATTGACCGCCGGCATCTTCCAGCACGACGACGCGGGTGATGAAGGACTGCGCGATGGCGCGATGCTTCTCGATGTCGGCTTCCGGGATCGTGGTCAGCCCGGCGTCCATGGCGACTCTCCTTGTTCTGGGCCCGACGAGATTTCGCCCCCTCCGGCCCTTCGGGCCACCTCCCCCGCTTCGCAGGGGAGGATTGCCGGCCGCACCGCCGATCCTCCCCCGTTTACGGGGGAGGTGGCCCGAAGGGCCGGAGGGGGCGCGGCAGTCTTGCTGCCCTCACCCTCGACGGATTCCGCCAGCCGGCGCAGTCTCTCACGGGCTGACCATTCGATCTCCCTCAGCGCCCCGTCAAAGGCATTGCGATCCAGAATGTCGGTGGCCGGAATGCGAAGCACCTCGATGCCGCGTGTCCCGAGCCAATCGTCCCGGATGCGATCCTGCGCCAAACCGCTCTCCACGAAATGATGGGCGCCATCGACTTCGACGGCCAAGCGCGCGCAAGCGCAGTAGAAGTCCAGCACGTACTGTCCTGCGGGGGGCTGGCGGCGGAAGCCCGCCAATCGCAACTTGCGCAGTTGGTCCCATAGCAGCACTTCCGGAAGCGACATGTCAGCCCGGAGTTCCTTCGCACGCCGGATCGTGCGGTCAGGTCCGCGCATCGCCGGCCCATCTCCCGGTGGAATCTGGAACGCTACACATCGCTCACCACCTGTCCGTTCGACAGGATGTGAACCTTGTAGCCGTCGAAGATCTTCTGCGTTTCGCCCGCCGCGTAGAGCGCCTGGTAGGCCTCGTGCGGCACCAGCGCGTGCTTCTCGTAGGACGACACGCCCTGACGCGCCGCCTCGAGGTCGTCCGTTTCGATGTGAAATTCCTGCGTCGTCTTTTCGCTCGACCACAGCCCCTTGCGGCCGGCCCGCTCGCCCTTCGAGAACACTTCCTGGATCGTCCAGGTCAGCAGCCAGGCATTGGCGGGCTTGCGGACCTTCGACAGGACTTCCGTGACCACCGAATTGTTCTCGGTGATGCCGGCCGAATAGAAGGGTCCGAGCACGACGCGGCGCAACTGCTTCGGATGCAGCGTCTCGAAATCCTTGTCGAGATTGGTGGCGATGGTCACCGGCGACAGCGTGTAGGCCGAGTTCTTCTCGGTGAAGTCGTCGAACCGGTGCGCCAGCTCGGGATTGAGCAGCCCGTCGACCGGCAGCGGAATCTCGACCTTGGTCTTTAGCTTGCCGTTGTCGTCGACCAACTGCTGGATCATGGCGGGCGAGGAATCCTCGATCGTCGCCATATAGATCAGCGGCAGGTTGGCGCTTCCGTCGAACGTCGCCCAATGCACCAGATAGTAGGGCCGCATCGTCTTGGGATTGACCGAGACCTTGACCGTCTGCGCCAGGTTGAACGGGGAAAAAACCTGTCCGGAGCTGACGTCCTCGAGGTAGAGGCGCTCCGCCATCGACCGCTGCAGGTCTTCCGGAAAGGCCTTGTGGCGCAGGATGAAGTCCGCCATCTCGCTCCGCAGCTCCTCCGGCTCGGGGATGGCGGCGATGCGCTTCTCGGCGGTGCGGCGGTCGTTCTCCAGCTCGAGCAGGTTCTGGTAGACGGGAAAACCGCTCTCGGCGCGGGAGATGCGGAACCTGTCCATGAAGCCCAGCCGGTTGTTCCAGCAGGCGAACGAGATTTCCAGCCGGGCGATGTAGTCCGCCACCACCTTGGCGACGATGCCGTGGCGATAGAGCGGCGAGCGATCGTCGCGCATGAAGATGTTGAGGCCGTCGAGCGCGGCGGAGATCGCCGAGAAATAGCGGATTGCGGGGTCGTCGGCGGCAGGAGTCATGCGAGGCTTCCCGGCGAACCCGAGACCCTACGTACCCCCCTCTGTCCTGCCGGACATCTCCCCCTCAAGGGGGGAGATCGGCTGGCTGGGCCGGCCTGGCCAATCGTGGGGATCGCAGGTGGAACTTCGAAGTCAAAGCTGCCGATCTCCCCCCTTGAGGGGGAGATGTCCGGCAGGACAGAGGGGGGTGAGAAAGAGCGCAATGCTTTCTTCTGAAGGCGGCTGAGCGCGTCGAATATTAAGATTGCTGCACGTAGTCGGAGGCGTTGTGCTTTCTCAGCACCTCCTCGAAGCGCCGCGCAAAAGCGTCGTCGGCGAGCTTCTTGCGGCGCTGGATGTCGGCCGAGGCGACCATGTTCTTCTCGTGCAGTTCCAGGAGATCGCCGATATGCTTCTGCGAGGCGGCGCCGATGCCGGCCATCGTCTCCTCGGCGGTGGTGTCGACCTTGGAGCCCAGCGTGTTGATCTTGTGCGCCACTTCCTGCTGGGCCGCCGTCTTCAGCGAGTCCTCCAGGGCCTTGTAGAGAACGATGCGCTGCTCGGTGTCGATGGTCAGCTTGTTGATCAGCGTGTTCTGCGCGGCGATCTGGTTGTTGAGCGAATCCACGAAGGTCTGGAACATCGAGGTGTAGCGTTCCAGCGTCTGGCTTTCGGCGAGCAGTTCCTGCTCCTTCGCCTGCTTCTCATTGTACTCGGTCGCCAGCTTGGAGCGGTCGCCTTCGAGCTGCGTGCGCTCCGTCTGGTTGGTCGAGGCGGCGATCCTGTTCTCGATGTCGAGGAGCAGCGGATTCAACTCCTCGATGCGCTTCTGCACGCCGGTGAGGTTTTCGATCGTCGCCTTGCGGCGCTCGATGACCGTGCCGAGGCTGAGTTCCGAGGTCTTGTAGCGTTCGGCCAGAACCTGCTTCTGCGCCTTGAGGATGCCGACGATGGTGTCGGACTTCGACAGAAGCTCCTGGAGGTTGCCGGCCAGCGACATGTTGCGCACGCGGTCGGTGCGCATGCGCTGCTTGGATTCCTCGGAGAAGATGCCGACGAAGCTCTCCCAGCCGGTGAAGCTCTTCATGTTCTCGAATTCGGAGCCGAAGGCGTTGGTCGCATCCTCGAGGCCGATGATCAGGTCGGCGATGTTGCTCTCCATCACCTTCTGCTGGTTGATGACATCCGAGATGCGCGCATTCTCGATGTCGAATTCGGCGGCGCCGATCTTGGCATCCGTCGTCGCGATCTTGTCGAGAACCGTGCCGGACTGCTCGATCTTCGAGCGCATCTCCTCGACCACCTTCTGGGTCTTGGCAATCTCGGCATCGAAATTCTGCAATGTCGCCATGATGTCTCTCCCGCAACCGGCATCGGTGCGGGCGAATATAGGGGCCTGCCATGGCGAATGAAAGACGCCATCTCCCTCGCGCGCGGCCCGCGGCAAGTCCCCTTGCCGCATACGGAATCCGGCAGTTCCCGGGATCGGCTCCTGTCGCCATCTGACTGAATCTTGCCGCGTCTTGGAACGGCATTCCGCTTGAAACGGCTTCAGAATGATGTTTGGCTTGGAAGACAGGCCTGCCGCGGTATGGGCGCGGCGCCGTGACGAACACAAAACAACAATCGGGAGAACTTCATGTCGTTCACCAAACTGCTCGCCGCATCGGTCGGCGCCGCCACGCTGCTCGCGTCGAGCGCCGCCTTCGCCGGGGATGCGGATAGCTGCAAGAAGGTCCGCCTGTCCGACGTCGGCTGGACCGACATCCAGGCGACCACCGGCGTCGCCTCGGTGCTGCTGACCGCTCTGGGCTACCAGCCCGAGGTCATCCAGCTCTCCGTCCCCGTGACCATGGCCTCGCTGAAGAACAACGATCTCGACGTCTTCCTCGGCAACTGGATGCCGTCGATGACGGCCGACATCAAGGAATATACCGACGAGGGCTCGGTCGAGACGATCAGCGAGAACCTGTCGGGCGCCGGCTACGGCATCGTCGTGCCGGACTACGTCGCTGCCGGCGGCGTCAAGACGCTCACCGACCTCGGCAAGTTCAAGGACAAGTTCAGCGGCAAGATCTACGGCATCGAGGCCGGCAACGACGGCAATCGCATCATCCTCGACATGATCTCCAAGCCGGAGAACAATCTCGAAGGCTTCGAGCTCGTCGAAAGCTCCGAGGCGGGCATGCTCACCCAGGCGGAGCAGTCGATCAAGGACCAGCAGTGGATCGCCTTCCTCGGCTGGACGCCGCATCCGGTCATGGGCGCGATGAACCTCGCCTATCTCGACGGGATGGGCGACTCCGGCTTCGGCGCCGCGACCGTGCACACCAATGTGCGCAAGGGCTATCTGACCGAGTGCCCGAATGTCGGCGGCTTCATCAAGAACCTGTCCTTCTCGCTCGACATGGAAGGCGAGATCATGGACGCCATCCTCCAGGGGGCCGACGCCAACACGGCGGCGACCGACTGGCTGAAGAAGAACCCCGATGCGGCCACCCCGTGGATCGCCGGCGTGACCACCTTCGACGGCGGCGATGCGGCGGCTGCGGTCAAGACGGCGCTGGGGGGCTAGTACCGAGGCAAGTAACGAGAGCGTGACGCTGCCCCTCATTCCCCTGCCGGGACTTTCTCCCCGCAAGGACGGTGAGAAAGGGCAAGCGGCGACGTTGGCGACCCCTCTCCCCGTTCTTCACGGGGAGAGGGTAAGGGTGAGGGGCGGCATTTTGCCCTTAGAACCAGCCTGAGGGGGCACGATGGATCCGATCTCGAAATTCCTCGCCGCCTACAAGATTCCGGTCGGGCCCTGGGGGAAGGCGTTCTTCACCTTCCTGACCGACAATTTCAACGCGATCTTCCGCGGCTTCTCCAGCGGCCTGAACTTCCTGCTCGACGGCATCGTCGACGGGCTCCTCTACCTGCCGCCGATCGTCGTGGTGCTGGCGGTCGCGGCGCTCGCCTGGTGGTTGCAGAAGTCGCGCGGCCTGGCGCTCGGCGTGGCGCTCGGCCTGCTGTTCATCATCAACCAGGGCCTGTGGAAACAGACCGTCGAGACCCTCGTGCTGGTGGCGGCCGCGGCGGCCGCGTCGATGGCGATCGGCGTGCCGCTCGGCATCTGGGCGGCACACAAGCCGAAGGTCTACCGGGTCATGCTGCCGGTGCTCGACCTGATGCAGACGCTGCCGACCTTCGTCTACCTCATCCCGGTCCTGACGCTGTTCGGCCTCGGCAACGCGCCGGGCCTCATCGTCACCATCATCTTCGTCATCCCGACGGCCGTCCGTCTGACCCATCTCGGCATGACCAGCATTCCGAGGGCGATCGTCGAGGCCGGCGAATCCTTCGGAGCCACCAGGAGCCAGCTCCTCTGGAAGGTGGAACTGCCGGCGGCGCTGCCGACCATCATGGCCGGACTGACGCAGTGCATCATGCTGTCGCTGTCCATGGTGGTGTTCGCGGCGCTCATCGGGGCGGGCGGGCTCGGCACCGAGATCAACCGGGCGCTCGGCTCGCGCAAGATCGACCTCGGCCTTGAGGCCGGACTGGCGATCGTCGTGCTCGCCATCGTTCTCGATCGGATGACGCGCATCGGCGTCGGAGGCAAGAAATGACCGTCGCCGTCGATTTCCGCAACGTCGATATCGTCTTCGGCGCCGATCAGCCGCGGGCGCTGGCGATGATCGACACCGGCGCGACGCGCGCCGAGATCCTGGCGCAGACCGGCAGCGTGCTCGGCTGCGCCGGCGCCAACCTGACCGTCAACGAGGGCGAGATCTCCGTCCTGATGGGCCTGTCCGGCTCAGGCAAATCCACGCTGCTCAGGGCGGTGAACAAGCTCAACGTGGTGTCGCGCGGCCAGGTCCTGGTCAAGGACGGCGACCGGCAGGTCGACGTCGTCTCCTGCGACGAGGCGACGCTGCGCCGCCTGCGCCAGAAGCAGGTGGCGATGGTCTTCCAGCAGTTCGGGCTGCTGCCCTGGCGCACCGTCGAGGAAAATGTCGGCTTCGGGCTGGAGCTTGCCGGCGTGCCGGAGGCCGAGCGCAAGGAGCGGGTCAGGAAGCAGTTGGAACTGGTGCATCTCGACCAGTGGGCGAAGAAATACGCCCATGAGCTGTCGGGCGGCATGCAGCAGCGCGTCGGCCTGGCGCGCGCCTTCGCCACCGAGGCGCCGATCCTGCTCATGGACGAGCCGTTCTCGGCGCTCGACCCGCTGATCCGCACCAAGCTGCAGGACGAGTTGCTGCAGCTCCAGGCGACGCTGAAGAAGACCATCATCTTCGTCAGCCACGACCTGGAGGAGGCGCTGAAGATCGGCAGCACGATCACCATCATGGAGGGCGGCCGCATCGTTCAGTCGGGCGCGCCGGAGGACATCGTGCTCAGGCCGGCCAACGCCTATGTCCGCGACTTCATCGCCAATGTGAACCCGCTGTCGGTGCTGACCGCCTGGAACGTCATGCGCGGCATCCACGAGCTGGAGAAGAGCGACGCCGGCTGGATCTGGCTCGACCGGCGCAAGACGACGAAGTTCAAGGTCGATGCCGACGGTCTGGTCGCCAAGGCGGAGCGCGACGGCAAGCCGGCCGTCTGGGTGTCCTGCGCCGACGTGGAGAATCAGCCGGACGAGGCGGGCCAGGTGTTCTGGGCGACGCCCGGCACCTCGCTGAAGACGGTCATGCTCGCCATGCACCGGTCGCAGACCGCGCCGGTGGCGCTGTTCGACGAGGCCTCGCGCTTCGTCGGCGCCATCGGCATCCGCGACGTGCTGAGCGCGGTGCTGAGACGGTAGCGGCCGGCGGCTATGCCCCCGGCTGCCTGGTCTTGCGCAGATAGGGCAGGATCGTCTCGTAGGCGCCGAAGCGCTTGAGCGCGTCCTCGTTCGACACCGCGGCGGTGATGATCACGTCGTCGCCCTGCTTCCAGTTGGCCGGCGTCGCCACCTGGTGCTTCGCCGTTAGCTGGATGGAGTCGATGGCGCGCAGGATCTCGTCGAAGTTGCGGCCCGTGGTCATCGGATAGGTCAGGATCAGCTTGATCTTCTTGTCCGGCCCGATGACGTAGACCGAGCGGACGGTCGCGTTGTCGGCCGGCGTGCGGCCCTCGGACGTGTCGCCGGCGCTGGCCGGCAGCATGTCGTAGAGTTTGGCGACTTCGAGCTTCTTGTCGCCGATCAGCGGGTATTCGACCGAGAAGCCGGTGGCGGTGGCGATGTCGCCCTTCCATTTGGCGTGGCTTTCGACCGGATCGACCGAGATGCCGATGATCTTGACGCCGCGCTTGTGGAACTCGCCCTGCAGCCCGGCCATGGTGCCGAGCTCGGTGGTGCAGACGGGCGTGAAGTTCTTGGGGTGCGAGAACAGCACCGCCCAGCCGTCGCCGATCCAGTCGTGGAAGCCGATGGTGCCCTGCGTCGTCTCGGCGGTGAAGTCGGGGGCGATATCGTTGATGCGCAGGCTCATGTGGGTCCTCCCGAGGCCGGTGGTGAACTGGCCCCTTGATACCACTGTCACGCGCCCGCCGAAAAGGCATGGCGTTTGCCGTGGTCCCTGCGGTGACGGTCGTCGATTTCCCGGCGTGGCCCGGTCGCGAAACGGAACGGCCGCGGGGCGCCGCCACCGTGGCGGTTGCCCGGACACCGGCGATGGACGGGTCGGCTCCGGCATGGCAAAACGCGGCATCGAAATGTTGCAGGCCGATGCCGGAACACACCGTCCTCAATCCCAAGGCGCAGGTGAAGCCCAAGGTGGAGCGGCCCAGGCTCCACAAGGTCATCCTGATCAATGACGACTTCACGCCGCGCGACTTCGTCGTCACCGTGCTGAAGGGCGAGTTCCGGCTGAGCGAGGACCAGGCCTATCGCGTGATGATCACCGCGCATCGAAAGGGAGTCTGCGTCGTCGCCGTGTTCCCGAAGGACGTCGCCGAGACCAAGGCGGCGCGCGCCACCGAGATGGGCGTGCGGAAGGGCTATCCGCTGATGTTCACCACCGAACCGGAGACGTGAGCGGCATCCGGCCGCCTTCATACACTTCACGACAACTCCCGCGTGTCTGCCGGAGGTTCGTGCAAGAACAGTCGCGAATGACCGGCAAGTATTTCCCCTGCCTCGCAATTGATCTGGCAAGCAGCCGGATTCGCGAATAGTCTCGCTTCTGGGCGCATGGGCCGAAGCACCGCTTCGGGTTCCGCTTCCGGAGTGTTGCGATGGGCAAGAAGGTCTGGGCGTCCTCCTCCAATGTCGGGCTGGCGATCTGCGCCGGGGGCGCGGAGGACGAGACCGATCCCAGCCGCGGCGATCTCTTCTGGGACACCGGCATCATGTTCGGCTCGCTCAAGGAACTCGCCGACAGGCTGACGACGATGGGCGAGAAGGTCAGCAGCCTCGCCATCTGCGCGCATGGCGACCCGGGAATCGTCGACATCGACAGCGTGTTTCCGTCCAACAGCTCGCTGACCGGCGCGATGACCTCGGACAAGGAGATGGAACTGAAGGCCAAGTGCCTGTCCAACGACACTTTCACCAGATACGCCAACGATCTCGGCCGCATCGGCTCGGCGATGGAGGACGGCGGCGGTATCCGCTTCATGTCCTGCAACATGGGCTCCGGCGAGCCGGGCGCCAAGCTGCTCAACCGGCTGAGTTCCGGTCCATGGAGCAAGCAATATGTCACCGGCTTCACACGGATCGGCTCGATCACCTCCAAGATCTATATGGGCAAGTGCATGCTGCCCGGCCTCAAATTCGGCATCGACAACACGGCGCCGTCGAGCAGCCAGCAGCAGTTCGATGCGCGTGTGCAGGCTCTCGTCAAGGAGCCGTGGGCCGACGTCGGCAGTCCGGTCGCCAAGATTTCGAGGAACGGCGCGCTGATCAAGAACCCCGACCAGGCCGATTACGGCAACACCTTTTACGGCTCATGGGTGTTCGAGGTCGGCGGCAAGTCGACGGTGATCTTCTTCGAGAAGAACGAATACAACAGCGACTACGGCCCGTGCGCCTGGGCCGACAACAGCAGCCCCGCGGTGAAGCGGCACAAGGGTCAGTGGCTCAGGCTCGGCGGCCTCAACTATTCCTTCTCGTTCGCCAAGGGCGAGGAGCCGAAGCCCGAATATGCCGGGGCGGACTACATCTTCAAGCTCGACACCGCCGGTCCGACCGGGCGCATCATGATCAACCGGGCCGAAAAGGGCCAGTTCAAGATCTGGAACAGCCGCTGACCGTGCGCGGTCGCCGCTGCTATTCTCGCGAAGATGTCTTGCCGCCGATGACGCCCGAGGTCAGCCCGCCGCGATAATCCTCGCGGACCGGCGCGAAGGCGTCGAGGATGCGGCAGTCGGTGATCGCGCGGCCGGAGTGCAGCGCGTTCGACGGCACCGTGGCGACGCTGCCAGGGCCGCAGATGCGGGTAACTCCGTCGACCGTCAGCTCGAACGTGCCCTCATAGATATGCGCGACCTGCTCATGGACATGTCTGTGGGCCGGCAGCAGCGCCCCGGCGTCGATGCGCCAGAGCACGAAGCTCATCGCGTCGGAGTGCTGCACCTTGCCGTGGAAGCCGGGGATGGGGGTCTGTTCCTCGATCGCGTCCCACTGCATCCTGTGCCCTCCGTCTTCGTTGCGAGAAGCAGAATGCATCCCGAGGTCGGAAACGCAAGGCCGGGGGAGTGGGAGCGAAACGAACGGCCACCAGCCTTAATCTAGGGTGCTGCCCCTCATCGCCCTGCCGGGCACCCCTCCCCGTGAACGGGGAGAAGAGGGCTGGCCGCCACGACAGCGCTTGAAAGAGAGCGTCTCTCTCCCCGCTTGCGGGGAGAGATGCCCGGCAGGGCAGTGAGGGGCAACACCCGCCCATCCAAGCGCCATGCAGCCGGTGTCAGCCAAGATGTGGCCAAGCGTTCGCGCCAGGCGTCACCGCCCCTCGCGGTACCACATGGTCCCCATCGCCAGCAGCAGCAGGGCGAGGCCGAAGAAGCCGCCGAACAGCGGAA
Source organism: Rhizobiaceae bacterium (assembly GCA_019635715.1). Taxonomy (GTDB): domain Bacteria; phylum Pseudomonadota; class Alphaproteobacteria; order Rhizobiales; family Rhizobiaceae; genus Kumtagia. The sequence continues at coordinate 30,141 of JAHBYY010000038.1, forward strand.
CCCGGTCGACCGACTTCAACACCGTGTCGCCGGTGGTGCGCAGGCCGATCCAGTCGCGTCCGGCCGCCGGTGCGGTGCCGCGCACCGGCACGATGGACGGCAGCGAGACGCCGCCCGCCGCCGCGATGCGCCGCACGCTGCCGCCGGTCGCCTCGGCCGCCGGGTCGAGGATGGCTTGCGTCGACACGGTATCGGCGAACTCCGGCGCATTGACCGGACCGATATGCGCCAGCGCGGTCAGGTCGCCATTGGCGATCTGGTAGAGTCCGATCTCGGTCGTCTCCAGGCTGCCGTTGAAGATGCCCGGTTCGGTCGGCGTCAGCGCGACGGTCAGCGACTTGCCCGACGGCGTGATCACCTGGGCCGCGCCCGGATCGTCGCTCATGGTCTGGCGGCGGATGTCGAGCACCATGCCGCGGCCGTCGGCGGTCAGGCGTTCCTCCTCCAGTTCCGGCTCCTTCATCAGCCAGTGGGCGATGCGCCGGTAGAGCGCGACATGCGGCCCGCCGCCCTCAAAACCGCGCGCCCAGAGCCAGCCCTGGTCGGACAGGAACATGCCGACGCGGCCTTCGCCCTTGCGGTTGAGCAGCAGCAGCGGACGGTCGTCCGGCCCCTTCATCACCGCCATGCCCTCGGGCCGGTCGATGCCGATCAGGCGGAACCAGCGGCTCCAGTGCGGCGGCTCGGAGGCCGAGCCTTCGAGCCCGCGCGTCACCGGGTGGCGCCTCCCGAGGTCGGTGAGGCGCGGATAGAAGGCTCGTTCGAGGATGTCGCCCGTCGGAAGGCCGGGGAGGGTGGACATCAGCGGGGTGCGGGCGATGGAGGCCGCGCCGGCATATTCCGGTCCGGCGGCGATCAGCAGCGCGCCGCCCTTTTCGACATATTCGGCGATGTAGTCGTAGTAGAGGATCGGCAGCACGTCGCGGTGCTGGTAGCGGTCGAAGATGATCAGGTCGAAGTCCTGGATCTTCTCGACGAACAGCTCGCGCGTCGGGAAGGCGATCAGCGACAGTTCGTTGATCGGTGTCCCGTCCTGCTTCTCCGGCGGTCTCAGGATGGTGAAGTGGACGAGGTCGACCGAGGCGTCGGACTTCAGCAAATTGCGCCATGTGCGCTCGCCGGCATGCGGCTCGCCGGACACCAGCAGCACGCGCAGATTCTCGCGGATGCCATCCAGTACCGCGATGGCGCGGTTGTTGGTGTCGGTCAGTTCGCCCGGCAGGGGATCGATGGCGAGTTCGACGATGTTGCGCCCGGCCGTCGGGATGGTTAGCTGGAGGCGCATTTCGCGGCCGGTCGCTGCCTGTTCGACGCCGATCTGCTGGCCGTTCACCGAGACGCGCACCGCCACAGTGCCGTCGGCGCCGCCGGTGGCGATCACCCGGTAGCTCATGTCGACCGGCTTGCCGACGATGCCGAAGCGCGGCGCGTTCTCGAAGCGGATGCGCCGGTCCATCTCGTCTTCCTGGCCGGTCACCAGCGCATGGAGCGGCGCGCCGAGCGCGGCGGCGTCCTTGGGCACGTCGTGGACCTGACCGTCGGTGATCATGATCGCACCGCCGACGCGCGACGGCGGGACGTCGCGGAAGGCGCTTTCGAGACCTCCGAACAGGCGCGTCTGCGTCCGGTCGTCGGCGGCGTCGGCCTGACCCGCCTCGACGACGCGCACGTCGAACTGTGGGAAGCGGGCCAGCCGCTCGCGCATGCCTTCGAGCGCGGCATCCGTCTCGGCGCGGCGGTCGCCGATGTCCTGGCTCTGGCTGCGGTCGACCACCAGCGCCACGACGCTCTTCAAAGGTTCGCGATCCTCGTCGAGGAACACCGGATTTATCAGGGCGGCAGCCAGGGCGACCAGGGCGGCGAGCCTGAACAGCGCGCCGCGCTGGCGCAGCCACAGGCCGGCAAGCACGAGCAACGCCACTGGGGCGAGGATGACGGCCAGCCATGTCCACGACAGCAGCGGTTCGAAGGCGAGGGACCAGTTCATCGGTCGCGCCCCCGGTCCGTTCGCAACCAGTGGAAGCTGCTGGACGATTTGCGCTCTTCGTTGCCCCCCTCTGGCCTGCCGGCCATCTCCCCCTCAAGGGGGGAGATCGGCAGCTTAGGTCTTGTTGCACTTCCGACGATGTTGCCGATGGGCGAGATTGGCGCGGCCAGCCGATCTCCCCCCTTGAGGGGGAGATGGCCGGCAGGCCAGAGGGGGGTGTGGCCGAAGTCGAGGAACCTCACTGCCCGAGCCTCTCCAGCAGCACCGGCACATGCACCTGGTCGGACTTGTAGTTGCCGGTCAGCATGTACATCACGATGTTGACGCCGGCGCGCAGCGCGTAGGTGCGCTGCAGCGGGTCGTTGGGCACGGTCGGCAGCATCGGATCGCCATGTTCGTCGACGGCCCAGGCGCCGGCCATGTCGTTGGCGGTGATCATGATCGGCGACACGCCGTCACCTGTTCGAACGGGGCGGTTCTCCGTGTTGCTGGCTTCGAGCGACGCCTCGACCCACAGGGGCCCGCCGCCGTAGCGGCCGGGAAACTCCGGCATGATGAAGAACGACTTGGTCAGGACGTGGTCTTCCGGCACGGGCTCGAGCGGCGGGACGTTCAGGCTGGAGAGGATGTCGCGCAGGCGCTGTGTCGCCGGGCTGGTCGAGCCTTCATTGAGGCCGCTGGCATATTCGTCGCGCGTGTCGAAAAGCACGGTGCCGCCCTGCTGCATATAGGCGTCGACGCGGGCGATGGCGGCTTCGGTCGGCATCGGAGCGCCGGGGTCGATCGGCCAGTAGATGATCGGGTAGAAGGAGAGCTCGTCCTTCGAGATGTCGACGCCGGCCGGCTGGCCGGGCTCGAGCGCCGTCTTCTCGATGAGGAAGCGCGTCAGTCCGGTCAAACCGGCGCGGCTGATCGAATCGACGCTGGAATTGCCGGTGATCACATAGGCGAGGCGGGTGGTGGAGATCGCCTCGATCGCCTCCTGGTCGCCGGGTTTCGAATCATCGGCCATTGCGGGTGCGACGACGGCGCCCGCCAGGCAAAGCACGGCGATCATCGCGGCGGCGCGCGCCGCCGCCCGACCGCGCCGCCGGGCGAAGACGCCGCCCATCCAGAAGACGGCAAGGGTGTCGAGCACCATCAAGGCGAGTGCTGCAGCCACGAGCGGCCCCTTCAGATCCCGCGATTCGTCCGCAGCATAGCTGATTTCGCTCACCGGCACCGGAATCTGCGGGCGGGCCAGCGGCGCGAGCGTCGCGCCGGGCGCCAGCAGATTGTGGGCGAAGACGCCTTCCTCGCCGCCGTAGAGGCCCGGCGGGTTCTCGATCGTCACCGGCAGCGCGGCATTCGCCGCCACGATCGGCCGGGCATCCGGCGTCGCAGGCACCAGCATGCCGTCGGCGGAAATCAACCGGTAGGGCGCCAGCGCGCCGGCGCGTCCGTCGGTGCCGGCGACGGCGCCCTGGTTGCGCGACAGTTGGACGAGGCGGCGCAGCATCTCGACGAAGGTGCCGGAGATCGGCAGGTTCGACCAGGTCGCCTGCGGCGTGATGTGGAACAGCACGACCGTGCCCTTTTGGCGCGTCGCACCGGTCACCAGCGGAGTGCCGTCGGCAAGGCTCGCCCAGGTGCGTTCGGCGATGTCGGGCGTCGGCTCGGCGAGGATCTGGCGCGTCACCGTCACGCCTTCCGGCGCCGGCAGGTCGGCGAAGGGTCCACCGTCCGGGAAGTCGCTCACCGGCTGCGGCTCGGTCCACGACAGGGTGCCGCCGAGCGCGCGCTCGCCGGTGCGCAGGCGCACCGGCAGCAGGTCCTCGTCGGGCTCAGCCGCCGCGAGGCGGGAGCCGGCGAAACGCACCAGCGTGCCGCCGCCGCGGACCCAGGCGAGCAGTTGTGCGTGCGCCTCGGCCGGAATGGTGCCGACGTCGGCCATGACGATCATCGCCGGCTTCTGCCTGATGATCTCGGGGATCGAGACCGCCAGGTCGGGGTCGGGGGATTCGATGAGGTCGGCGAACGGCCGCAGCGCGGCGCGGATGTAGTAGACCGGCGACAGCAGCGGCTGCGCCTGGTCCGCCTCGGATTGCGAGATCAGCGCGACGCGCCGCCGCTTGGCGTTCTCGTCGAGGACGCGCAGGGCGGATGCCTGCGGCTCGCCGTCGACCGACACGCTGGCGAAATCGTTGCGCAGTTCGAACGGCACGCTGATCACGCCGGTCGTCGCGGGATCGCCCGGGCCGAAGGAGAGGGTCGCGTCGGCGATGCGGCGGCCCTTGTCGTCGAAGGCGCCGACCGTCACCTGTCGCGCCGACGGGTCGCCGCTCGGCCGCACCGCCGTGACCTTGAAGCCGTCCACCGCGTTTTCCGTTGCGGTCAGGCCGACCAGGCCGGGGCGGTTGGCCGAGGCCCAGATGACGCGGTTGATACGGGTGCCGAACAGCGTCGCGAATGCGCTCTCGTCGCTGCCGGCGGCGAGGCCGTCGGCCAGAACCGCGACATCCGCGCCCGGCATCTGCGCCAGCGCCTGCGATACGCGCTGGTAGACCGCCTGCCGGTCGACCGGAACCGGCCGCGGCTTGGCCGCCTCGAGATGCGCCAGGGCGCCGCGCGCATCGAACGCGCCGATGTCGGCATTCGGCTTCTCGGCGGTGAAGGCCAGCAGGATCGGCACGCCGCCGGCGTCCGCGTCGGAGATCAGGCGCTGCGCCGTCGCGACGCGGCGGTCCCAGTCGGGCGCGCTGGCCCAGCCATTGTCCATGACGACGGCCAGGCCGCTGCCGCTCGATTCCACCCGCTCGCGCGGATTGAACACCGGATCGGCCAAGGCGAAGATGACGAGCGCCGCCATGACCAGCCGCAGCAAGGTCAGCCACCAGGGGCTCTTGTTCGGCGTTTCCTCGCGTTTCAGCACCTGCGCGAGGATGCGCAGCGGCGGAAAGATCTCGGTCTGCGGCCTTGGCGGGGTCAGCCGCAGCAGCCACCAGATCACCGGCAGCGCCACCAGGCCCCAGAGAATGGCGGGAAGGCCGAAGGAGAGCGGCAGCCAGGTCATCGAGACGACCTTTCAGCGGTTCCGGCTCTGCCCCTCATCCCCCTGCCGGGACCTTCTCCCCGTCTTGACGGGGAAAAGGGGGCCAGCCGCGGCGCTGGTGCCCCCCTCTCCCCGTTCTTCACGGGGAGAGGGTAAGGGTGAGGGGCGGGACGGGAGGTCACGAGCGCGCCTCCCGATAGTCGCGCGCCGCAACGAAGCGAAGGTCGGGTGCTGAGATGTCGCAGTCCAGACGGCCTTCGATGGCTGCCAAAATCGTTTCCAAGGCGCTTGACCGCGCCCGAAGCACGTCCACGTTCCACAGTCTCAGCACGGACCAGCCTTCAGACAGCATGAAAATGTCGCGCAGCCGGTCGCTGTGGCTGCCGGCATGCTGGCTGCCGTCTATCTCCACGACAAGCCACGATTGGCGACACGCAAAATCGGCGAAATAGTGCCCGATCGGCAACTGCCTGACGAATTTGTGGCCGTTGAGGCGTCGGTCTCGGAGCTCCGTCCACAACGCCGACTCAGCGTCGTTGTCCACCTTGCGCAAGGATCGCGCCCGGTTCGTCCTGGCGGTCTGTGGGCCTCGCATCAGGTCGCCTCTCACACCCGCACCCCCGCTGCGTAGCCGCCTTCGGCGGTCATGGCCATGTGGACGCGCACCAGCGCTTCGGAGGCGAGCCTGTCGGTGTGGTTGGTGGTGAAGCTCCAGCCGAGCCTGCGGCACCAGGCGCCGAGTTCCTCGCGTCGCGCGGCGTAGAGCCGGCGATAGTCGTCGGCGAGCTGTTCGGCGCGGCCCGCGGTCAGTTTTTCACCCGTCTCCGGATCGGTGAACTCGGTGCGTCCCGCATAGGGGAAGCTCTCCTCCGCGGGATCCGCCACCTCGATCAGGTGGGCGCGGACGCCATGCCGTGCCAGCACGTCGAGCCACTCGATCGTCTCGTCGACCGGATCGAGGAAATCGCCGACCAGCACGATGTCGGAGAAGCGGCGGATGGCGGAGAGATCGGGCCTGCCGACGGCCGGCGGCGCGTGGGCGATCTGCGTCGCCAGCCGCTCGGCGCCGTTGCGCGAGGCGATCGGATCGGTCAGCGCCGGCCAGGCGATGCGTTCGCCGCTGCGCGACAGGAGCTCGGCCAGCGCCAGCACCAGGACGAGCGCCCGCGACTCCTTCGATACGGTCGCGGTGGTCGATTTGTAGAGCATGGACGGCGACGGGTCCGCCCACAGCCACACCGTATGGGCCGCCTCCCATTCGAGATCGCGCACATAGGTGTGGTCGTCGCGGGCGGATCGGCGCCAGTCGATGCGCGCCAGCGCCTCGCCCTCGACATAGGGGCGGAACTGCCAGAAATTCTCGCCGATGCCGCGCCGGCGCCGGCCGTGCCAGCCGCTGATCACGGTATTGACCACCCGGCGTGCCTCGACCAGCAGGTCCGGCACGAGCGCTGCCCGCTGCCGGGCGCGGACGAGGGCGTCGCGGGCGGCGACCGGAGCGGCCGCTTCGCCGATGCGCGCCATCAGAGCGCCTTCACCAGCCGCGCCACCGCGTCCCGCACCGTCATGCCCTCGGCGCGCGCCGCGAAGGTCAGCGCCATGCGATGCTGCAGCACCGGCTCGGCCAGCGCCTTCACGTCGTCCACCGATGGCGCCAGGCGGCCCTCGTAGAGGGCGCGGGCGCGGGCGCACAGCGTCAGCGCCTGGCTGGCGCGCGGGCCCGGACCCCAGGCGACATGCTTGTCGGTGTCGCCATTGCCCTGGCCGGGACGCGCCGAGCGCACCAGCTTGAGGATCGTCTCGACCACGCTTTCCGGCACCGGCATGCGCCGGATCAGAAGCTGGATCTCCTTCAGCCGCTGCGGGGTCAGCACGTTTGCGGCGCGCGCGTCTTCCGTGCCGGTGGTTTCAAGCAGGATGCGCCGCTCGGCCTCCAGCTCAGGATAGAGAATGTCGATCTGCATCAGGAAGCGGTCGAGCTGTGCCTCCGGCAAAGGATAGGTGCCTTCCTGCTCCAGCGGGTTCTGGGTGGCCAGGACATGGAAGGGGGAGGGCAGGTCATGCCGCTGTCCGGCGACGGTGACGTGATATTCCTGCATGGACTGCAGCAGCGCCGACTGGGTGCGCGGGCTGGCGCGGTTGATCTCGTCGGCCATCAGAAGCTGCGCGAAGATCGGCCCGGGGATGAAGCGGAAGGAGCGCCGGCCGGCCTCCGACTGTTCCAGCACTTCCGAGCCGAGGATGTCGGAGGGCATCAGGTCCGGCGTGAACTGGATGCGCCGCGCATCGAGGCCGAGCACGATGCCGAGCGTCTCGACCAGCTTGGTCTTGGCCAGGCCGGGCACGCCGACCAGCAGCGCGTGGCCGCCGGCGAGCAGCGCGACGAGGCTGCGCTCGATGACGCTTTCCTGGCCGAAGATGACGCGTCCGACGCCGTCGCGGATGCGCGAGATGTCGGCCAGCGCCCGTTCGGCCTCGGCCACCATGTCGGCTTCGCTCGGCGCGGCGTCCTTGATGATTGCCGTCATGGCCGTTCGGTCCCTTTCAAGACTGGACCGCCGGGCAGCGCCCCAGTATCGCGATTCTGAGGCACACATGTTGCAGTGCCGAAGGAAAACATAAAAGCCTTCACCTGGCTGACAAGCGAGAGAACAGTGACTATTTCGTGACCATGACAGACCCGAAAGAGGATAGTCCGCAAGGCTTGGGCGAGGCTCGCGACACTGCCGGGCTCTCGGCGCTGATTTCGCGCGCCACGCGGGCCGGCAAGGGCCTGCCGCCGGTCGAGCGCTGGAATCCGCCGTTCTGCGGCGATCTCGACATGGAGATCCGGGCCGACGGAACCTGGTTCTATCTCGGCACCCCGATCGGCCGGATGCCGCTCGTGCAGCTCTTTTCCACGGTGCTGCGCAAGGACGCGGACGGCAGGACCTATCTGGTGACGCCGGTCGAGAAGGTCGGCATCCGCGTGGTCGACGCGCCGTTCCTGGCGGTGGAGATGAATGTTTCGGGTCACGGCGACGATCGGGTCATCACCTTCCGCACCAATGTCGGCGACGTGGTCGAGGTCGACGACAGCCATCCGTTGCGCTTCGTCGACGAGGCCGACACCGGCGGCCTGAAGCCGTATGTTCTGGTGCGCGGGAGGTTGGAAGCCCTCGTGGCGCGGCCGGTCATGTACGAACTGGTGAGCCACGGCGAGGAGATCGACATCGACGGCGTCGCGATGTTCGCCGTCCGCTCCAAAGGCCGCGTCTATCCGGTCATGCCGGCCGAAACGCTGAGGCGCCTCGGTGGCTGATCGCGCCGGCCTCCGCGATGTGCCCGCCTACTCGGCCGCCGAATTCCGGCGCCGGGTCGCGCAGGGCCATCTGCTGGTGGCGCGTGACCACGAGGATGGCGACCATCGCTTCAATCCGGGTCATGCCCGGCTGATCCACGACAATCCGCTGCGCGAGGCCGCCGTGCTGGTTCCGGTCGTCGACCATGGCCCTGAGGCGACGGTGATCCTGACCAAGCGGGCCGAGACGCTGCGTGCCCACACCGGGCAGGTGGCGTTTCCCGGCGGCCGCATCGATCCCGAGGACGGGACGCCGGAACAGGCCGCCCTGCGCGAGGCGGCCGAGGAAATCGGCCTGTCGGCGGACCATGTCGACCTGGTCGGCCGCATGCCCAACTACGTCTCGGGCAGCGGCTACCGCATCGCGCCGGTGCTCGCCGTGGTGCGTCCGGGTTTTCGCCTCACCATCAACCACGATGAGGTCGACGCCGCCTTCGAGGTGCCGCTGCGCTTCCTGATGGATCCGGCCAACCATGCGCGCGAGAGCCGGTTCTGGGGCGATCGCGAATGGTACTACTATGACATGCCGTATGACGGACGCAGGATCTGGGGCGTGACGGCCGGGATCATCCGCACGCTTTACGAAAGGCTCTACGCATGACCGCCGTATCGCTGGACGGCCGTGCCGACTGGCTGCGGGACGAGGCTCTGGGTCGCGTCCTCTCCGTGCTTTGCGAAGGCGGCGAGGAGGCGCGCATCGCCGGCGGCGCGGTGCGCAACGCGCTGCTCGGCGAGCCCGTCGCCGACATCGACATCGCAACGACGACCCTTCCGGACGAGACGGCGCGGCGCGGCGCGGCGGCCGGCTTCAAGGTCGTGCCGACCGGTGCGGCGCACGGCACGATCACGCTGGTCGTGGACGGGCACCCCTACGAGGTCACGACGCTGCGCGCCGACATCGAGACCGACGGCCGCCGCGCCACCGTGCATTTCGGCCGCGACTGGAAGGCGGACGCCGAACGGCGCGACTTCACCATCAACGGCCTCTACGCCCGGGCCGACGGCAGCGTGGTGGACCTGGTCGGCGGGGTCGCCGACATCGAGAGCCGCACGATCCGCTTCATTGGCGATGCCGAGACGCGCATCCGCGAGGACTATCTGCGAATCCTCAGGTTTTTCCGCTTCTTCGCCTGGTACGGCTCGGGCCGGCCCGATGCGGACGGGCTGCGTGCGTCGGCCCGGCTGAAGGAAGGACTCGACGGCCTGTCCGCCGAGCGCGTCTGGTCGGAACTCCGCAAGCTTCTCGCCGCACCCGATCCGGCCCGCGCGCTGCTCTGGATGCGGCAGGCCGGGGTGCTGACGCGCGTGCTGCCGGAAAGCGAGAAATGGGGCATCGATGCCATCCATGCGCTGGTCGCCGCGGAGCGTGATCTCGCTTGGCCGGTCGATCCGCTGCTGCGGCTGATGGCGATCGTTCCGCCGGATGCGGCGCGCCTCGAACTGATGGGCCGTCGGCTGCGGCTGGCGAAGAGCGAGACGGCGCGGCTGACAGGCTGGGCGCAGACGCCGCCGCCTGCCGCCGCAACGACCGAGCCGGCGCTGGAGCGGCTCCTGTACTATGGCGATCGGCAGGCGGTGGCGGACCGGCTGCGCCTGGCGCTTGCCGCGGCGCGCGGCCGCGCCGTCGCCGACACGGCCGCGCTGGTCGAGGCGGGCGGCCATGCGCGCCTTCTCGATCGCGCGGAAAAATGGTCCGCGCCGAGAATGCCGGTGTCGGGAAGCGACCTCAAGCAGTTGGGTGCGCACGACGGACCGGCGCTCGGCACGCTGCTGAAATCGCTGGAAGCGGCCTGGGTCGAGTCGCGTTTCGCACTGTCGCGCGAAGCGCTCGTCGGCATGGCCGCGGAGGCGATCGCCGGGGAGAGGCCCGGCGGGACCGTCGATCCGCCGGGCTGAGGCCGAGCGCGGCCGCTGGTCAGGCGGCGTCGCGGACCCGTTCGATGCGCGAGCGGATGGCTTCGATCATCGTCTCGCGGATCACCGTCTCGCCATGGGTCTCGCGAAGATGTTCCACCGCGCGGCGCATGATTTCGGCTTCGTCCTCATGCCGCGTATGCCACTCGCAGCCGGGCACGAGGGTTCCGCATTGGAATTCCTTCATGGCTGCTCCTTCCTTTCCGCTTCTTCGCCGGGATATCCGCGGCACGCAGCGCCGCGGCATTGCTCCAATGACAGGCATCCGCACCGACGGTTCTCATCGCCCGCGATCGGATGTCTTGGCTGGGGTCTGTTGAGCATCAGCACGCGGGCTGCGCCGT
>JAHBYY010000039.1 GCA_019635715.1 Rhizobiaceae bacterium
GGGGTCTGGTCGTGCCGGTGGTGCGCGATGCCGACCAGATGTCCATCGCGGAGATCGAGAAGGAGATCGGCCGCCTTGGCCTGGCCGCGCGCGACGGCAAACTCTCGGTGGCCGACATGCAGGGCGGCACCTTCACCATCTCCAACGGCGGCGTCTACGGGTCGCTGATGTCGACGCCGATCCTCAACGCGCCGCAATCCGGCATCCTCGGCATGCACAAGATCCAGGAGCGGCCGGTGGTGGTCGGCGGCCAGATCGTCATCCGCCCGATGATGTATCTGGCGCTGAGCTACGACCACCGCATCGTCGACGGCAAGGAGGCGGTCACCTTCCTCGTGCGTGTCAAGGAGAGCCTGGAGGATCCGGAGAGGCTGGTTCTGGATCTTTGATCCGGTATCGGCCCTGGTATCCGGCGCCTCCTTTTGCGTCTACTCTCCGCCCACGGGCATGAAGCGAAGGCGGAGTTGAGAGATGGACCTGGCAGCCTCGACCGAAGTCACCGTGCTCGGCTGGAGCGTCGTGCTGCTTCTGCTGCAGGTCGTCCTGCAGGCCGGCACCTGCGGCGACCTGGGTTTCGGCTATCTCGCCGGCCCGCGCGACGAGCAGCGGCAGACCCGAAGCGTCCTCTCCCAGCGATTGGGACGAGCGCTGAAGAACCTGCTCGAGACCTTTCCCGCCTTCGTCGCGCTGGCGCTGGCGCTCGCCGTGACCGGCAGGACGGGCGGGCTGGGGGCGGCCGGCGCCTGGCTCTACCTTATCGCGCGCATCATCTACGTGCCGCTCTATGCCGCGGGAATTCCGCTGGTCAGGAGCCTTGCCTGGCTCGCCGCGATGCTCGGACTGGTGCTGATGCTGGTGCGGCTGATGGCTTAGCAAGAGCCATAGCGACGACGGCGGCGGCATGGCGTTCGAACCGGACATCCCGAAAATCCAGGTCCATCTCTGCGTCAGGGACGGAAAGGCGGCCATCGCCTGGTATGAGAGGGCGTTCGGGGCGGTGGAGACCTACGAACAGATGGCCGAGGACGGCGAGCGCGTCCTGCATGCCAATCTCGCAATGTTCGGTTCGGAGGTCATGCTGCACGACGAGTTTCCCGACCTGCAGTCCGACATCATGTCGCCGCTCGATCGCGGCGGCGCCAGCATGACGATCAGCGTCAACCTCCCCTCTCCGATCGACGTCGACCGCGCCGTGCGCAAGGCGATTGCCGCCGGCGCGGAGGTGACGATGAAGGTCGCGGACCAGTTCTGGGGCGCCCGCTACGGCCGCATCCGCGATCCGTTCGGCCATGTCTGGGCCTTCAGCGCGCCGCTGGCGAGGGCGGGATGAGGGGCGGCACAATTTCCAGTCGGAAGCGATCGGATGCATCGTCTCGCCCCCCTCTGGCCTGCCGGCCATCTCCCCCTCAAGGGGGGAGATCGGCAGCTTCGGACTTACTCCGCACCTTGACGGGTGGGCGATTGGCGAAAGGAACGCGGCCTGACCCATCTCCCCCCTTGAGGGGGAGATGGCCGGCAGGCCAGAGGGGGGTACACAACGAACTCGTCTTCCGCCTCCTCGTCGCCCTCGCTACGCTCCTCGCAGCCCCCGCCTATGCCGCCTGTCCCATAGAACTCGCCGTCTATACGGACCGCGACAATATAGCGTCGCTCGATTTCCGCCCGACGGACGGCGCCGCCGCAGTGACCAACCGTTTCCGCATGGCGATCGGCGGCACGGTGCTCGACGGCATGGTGATGTGGAGCCAGGGCGTCCAGCGCCCCAACGGCATGCTGACGCTGGACTGCCCGGACGGCGATGTGACGGGCCCGGAATATGAGGCCTGTACGCTCTGGCAGGGCGTCATCTACGGCGTCGACGACAAGGGTGAAGTCGGCCTGCTCCCGGCGCAGGGAACGGCCGCGCCGCCGCGCCTGATCTTTCCGGACCTTGCCTATGGGCTCGCGGCAGGCGAGGACAAGCCGGGCGGCCGCTTCGCCGCCCTGCCATGGGATGTGTTTTCGCTTTCGGGGTGCCAGGAATGAATGCTGAGGGGAAAGTCCTGCTCGTGACCGGGGGAAGCCGCGGCATCGGCGCGTCGGTGGCGCGTCTCGGCGCGGCGCGCGGCTACCGCGTCGCGGTCAACTACGTGTCGCAGCCGGGAGCCGCAGCCGCCGTGGTCGGCGAGATCCGCGCCGCCGGCGGCGATGCGGAAGCCTTCAAGGCGGATGTCGGCGACGAGGCCGAGATCGTCGCGATGTTCGAGGCGGTCGACAGGCGCTTCGGCGCTCTCGACGCGCTGGTCAACAATGCCGGCATCGTCGACATGAAGCAGCGCGTCGACGAGTATAGCGGCGAACGCATCGCGCGGATGATGGCGGTCAACGTCACCGGCACGATCATCTGCGCCCGCGAGGCGGTGAAGCGCATGTCGACGCTGCGCGGCGGGCGCGGCGGCGCCATCGTCAACGTCTCTTCGATGGCTGCGATCATCGGCGGCTTCAACGAATATGTCGACTATGCCGCCTCCAAGGGCGCGGTCGATACGTTCACGGTCGGCCTGTCGCGCGAAGTCGCGCTGGAAGGCATCCGCGTCAACGCCGTGCGTCCGGGCATAACCGAGACCGACATCCATGCATCGGGCGGCCAGCCCGACCGCATCGCGGCCTTCGTCAACAACATTCCGATGAAGCGCGCCGGCATGCCCGATGAAATCGCGCACGCCGTTCTCTATCTGCTGTCCGACGATGCTTCCTACACGACGGGCGGCATCCTAAATGTGAGTGGCGGGCGCTGAACCGCGAGACAATGAGGAACTGACGACATGGCCTATGACCTCGTGGTGATCGGAAGCGGCCCAGGCGGCTATGTCTGCGCGATCAAGGCCGCGCAGCTCGGCCTGAAGGTCGCCGTCGTCGAGAAGCGCGAGACGCTGGGCGGCACCTGCCTGAATGTCGGCTGCATCCCGTCCAAGGCGCTGCTGCACGCCTCCGAGATGTTCGCCGAGGCCGGTCATGGCCTCGATGCGCTCGGCGTCGAGGTGTCCGGGCCGAAGCTGAACCTTGCCAAGATGATGGCGCACAAGGATGCCACGGTGGCCTCCAATGTCACCGGCGTCGCCTTCCTGTTCAAGAAGAACAAGATCGACTGGCTGAAAGGCCTGGGCCGCATCGTCGCGGCCGGCAAGGTCGCCGTGAAAGGCGCCGACGGCGCCGAGCAGGAAGTCGAGACCAAGGCGATCGTGATTGCGACGGGCTCCGAGGTTGCCGGCATTCCCGGCGTCGAGGTCGAGATCGACGAGAAGACGATCGTCTCGTCGACCGGTGCGATCGCCCTGGAAAAGGTGCCGGCCAATCTGCTGGTGGTCGGCGGCGGCGTGATCGGTCTGGAACTGGGCTCGGTCTGGGCACGCCTCGGATCGAAGGTCATCGTCGTCGAATATCTCGACACCGTGCTCGGCGGCATGGACGGCGAGGTGGCGAAGCAGTTCGGCCGCATGCTGGCCAAGCAGGGCATGGATATCCGCACCGGCTCGAAGGTCACGGCGGTGGCCAAGGCCAAGAAGGGTGCGAGCGTCACTTTCGAGCCCGTGAAGGGCGGCGACGCCGAGACCATCGCGGCCGACATCGTCCTGGTGGCGACGGGTCGCCGCGCCTTCACCGAAGGGCTCGGGCTTGCCGAGGCCGGTGTGGAACTGGACGAGCGCGGCCGGGTGAAGACGGACAGCCACTACCAGACCAACGTTGCCGGCATCTATGCTATCGGCGACGTCATCGCAGGACCGATGCTCGCCCACAAGGCTGAGGACGAAGGCGTGGCGCTCGCGGAAATCCTCGCCGGCCAGGCCGGCCACGTGAACTACGGCGTGATCCCCAGCGTGGTCTACACCAGCCCCGAGGTGGCCTCCGTCGGCAAGACCGAGGAGGAGCTGAAGAAGGCGGGCGTCGAGTACAAGGTCGGAAAGTTCCCGTTCACCGCCAATGCGCGGGCCCGCGCCACGCTGCGCACCGACGGCTTCGTCAAGGTCCTGGCCGACAAGGCGAGCGACAGGGTGCTCGGCGTCCACATCGTCGGCTTCGGGGCCGGCGAACTGATCCAGGAAGCCTCGGTACTGATGGAGTTCGGCGGCTCGGCGGAAGATCTTGCCCGCACCTGCCATCCGCACCCCACTATGTCGGAAGCGGTCAAGGAGGCGGCCCTGGCGGCCTTCTTCAAGCCGATCCACCTCTGAGAGGGCGGAATGCGCGGCCGCGCAAGCGCTGTCAGCGGTGCGAAAGAACGTTGACCAGCCGGCCGAACGGATCGCGCACATAGAAGCGGCGCACACCCCAGGGCTCGTCGGCGGGGCCGTACTCGATCGCGATACCGGCCTGACGCATGGCGGCGAGTACCTCCTCCAGATTGTCGACCTCGATCGACAGATCAGGCACCGCCGTGCCGGATCCGCCCTCGGACAGGACGCTGACCTGCGCCGTGGCCATTTCCGGACTGGCGAAGGTAACGATCCAGCCCTGGTCCATGACGGGCGCCATCCCAAGGATGTCGCAATAGAAGCGCTTGCCCTCCTGGGGGCGGCCGGCGGCGATGTTGGCGACGACGCGCCTGACTGTCATGGGTGGGTCCCTCCACGAAGTTCCGGATGACCGTCTGTTCAACGCATGTCGCAAATAGTCGGATCTGACGGTCCACCGAATCCGATAAGCCGCGACCCGCTTTGGCACGGACCAAAAAAGCGGCCCGTCCTGCGACGGGCCGCAATTTGCTTGGGAGTGACGATGGCAACCGCTACTGCGCCGGAGCAGGTTCGGCCGGTGCCGGCTGAGCCGGAGCGACGGCATCGGGGGCCGGCGCGGCAGGCTCGGCGGCGGGCGCCGAAGCGTCGGGTGCCGAGGCGTCGGGCGCAGGGGCCGCGGGAGCGCTCGCATCGGGCGCAGGTGCCGGAGCGGCCGCGTCAGGCGCCGGCGCTGCTGCATCGGGCGCAGGCGCCGCCGGCTCGGTCACGGCCGGATCGCCGGCGGGAACGCCCGCCTCCCTGTCGGGCGCGAACACGAAGTAGGCCACGACCGCGAGCACCAGCACGACGGCTGCGATCAGCACGCCGCTGCCGCCGCGCCGCTCCTGGATGACGGTGGTCGGCGCGATGCGCGGATCCTGGGTGTTGGCGGGATTGAGGCGCGGATCGCGCGCCGGGTCTGCCCCGAGCGGGGGGAGCGTGTCGGCCGGATCGGTGTTGCGGGGATCCGGCACGCGTTGCGGATTGGCCATGACTGTCCTCCATCGCTTTCGATGCGGACACAACGCCGTGACCTCAATTCGGTTTCACGCTTACCCAAAAATCAGCGCAGCGGCACGCCGCCTCTGCAGCTCGACGCCTGGGCCGGCGCGTCGGGGCCTGTCGCCCTACTTTTCGCCGTCTTCCGCGGGCGCCATCGTCTCGCCCGCCGGGGCGGCCGGCTGAGGCAGGACCACGCTGGCGACGGTGGTCTTGTCGATCTGCTCGGCGCTGACCGACTTGTGGTAGTTGCATTCGGCCTGTGCCGCGCTGAACGCGAGGCCGGTGAATGCCGCTGCAAGGAGGATCGATTTCATCCGCGTCGTCCTTCTTTCCGTCGTCGACCACCCGACGCTACCTAAGAACGGACCCGGCGCCAAATCACACATTGCGTGATCGCCAAGGACGCGGCGACTCAGTCGGCCCGCGTCACGGTGAAGCCGTCCTTACGCAGCAGCGCGATCAGGCCTTCCGGTCCGGGAAGGTGCAGCGCCCCCACGGCGACGAAAGCGTTGCCCCGGCGCAGGATCGGGGCGGCATTGGCGATCATCGTGCGGTTGCGCGCCTTGACCATCGTCTCCTCGAAGGCACCGTAGCCGGAATCGCCGCCCCCGGCGGGCAATACGGCACGGAACAGCGGCCAGAACATGCCGGTGTCGCCGCGCAGGTAGAGCACGACCATCGTCTCGATCACGTCGTCCATGCGGTCGCCGAGCTTCAGCATCTCGACCAGGCCCTGCACGTGCAGCTCCATCGGCAGCGACGCCATCGCGCCGAGCTGGTCGGCGATCGTCTCCAGCCCGTCGATCTGCTTGCCCGCCTTCCTGGCGTCCTCGGCAAGCTTGACGTCGAGGACGGGCGCGCCCGCCGCCTTGCGGGCCAATTCGCAGGCCGGCAGCGCGATCATCGACGAGATGACCCAGGGCTTCATGCGGGACACGCTTTCCAGCGGGATGCCGCGCGCCGACAAGGCATCGTTCACCACCTTGACGTCGTCCGGCGGCAGCAGCGACTCCAGCGTGGTTCCGTCGGTGAACATCATCAGGTCGGGCCGCTCGGCGAAGACGGCCATCATCTTCGACTGGTCCAGCACTTCGGTGGTTTCGATGACCACCGTTCCGGCCGCGTCGTAGGCGGTGCGCGCCGAAGGCGACAGGCTGGTCACGCGCGGATCGGTGACGTGCATGGTGCCGTAGAGATAGGACGGCGGCACGCCGTCACGTTCGATCTTCCACAGCAGCCCGGCGCCGTTCTCGGTGGTGCGGCCCTCCGCCTCGATCTTCGCCAGGGTCGACGGGTCGTCGGTCCGCAGCGCCGCCAGCAGATCGTTGCCCGTGCAGGCGGGCGTCTGCGCCCTGACCTGTCCCGTCGCCATCATCAGGAATGCGAGGAAGCAGATGAAGAACAGCAGGTTCGCAGCGGCCAGCAGCCTCAGGACGGTGAGGGAGCCGCGGTCGGCGATGGCGAGGATGCGCTTCATGCAGTCCGGATACCGGCAAAATGCGGCCAAACGGTTAAGTGACGACCCAAAAGGCCGACCATCTCGGTTCAGGCGCGCGGATGCGCCGTCTCGTAGATCTCCAGCAGTCGCGCCGTGTCGACGCCGGTATAGATCTGCGTCGTCGACAGGCTGGCATGGCCGAGCAGTTCCTGGATGGCGCGCAGGTCGCCGCCGCGGCCAAGCAGATGGGTGGCGAAGGAGTGGCGCAGCGCATGCGGCGTCGCCGTCTCCGGCAGGTTGAGCGCGCCGCGCATCCGTTGCATGGCGCGCTGGACGATCGCCGGATTGAGCGGACCGCCACGCGCGCCGCGGAACAGCGGCGATCCCGCCGCGAGATGGTAGGGGCATTGCCGCCGGTAATGCTCCACCGCCTGCCGTGCAGCCGGCAGCACGGGCACCAGCCGTGTCTTGCCGCCCTTGCCGGTGATCCGCAGGGTCCGTTCGGTTGCGTCTGTGAACGCACGGCCGTCGAGCCCGAGCGCTTCGGAAATGCGCAGGCCGCAGCCATAGAGTAGCGTCAGCACGGCGGCGTCGCGCGCCGCGATCCACGGATCCTCGGCGAGCTGCTCGTCCGCCGAGACGACGCGGCGGGCGTCGGCGGCCGTCAACGGTTTCGGCAGCGACTTCGGCTGTTTCGGAGCTCGAAGCGCCGCGGCCCCGGCAGCGTTGACGAGGCCCTTGCGCTCCAGGAAGCGCAGCAGCGACCGCACGCCGGCCAGCCCGCGGCCCAGCGTCCGGGCGCCGGCGCCGTCCTTGCGCCGCGCCGCGAGGAAGCCGCGCAGGTCGGCCGGCCGCAATTGCGCGACATCCGCAATGCCGGGCGGCCCGCCGCAATGGCCGGTGAGGAATTGCAGGAACTGCCGCGAGTCGCGCTCATAGGCCTCGACGGTGAGCGCCGAAAGCCTGCGCTCCTTGGCCAGCGCGTCGAGCCAGGACTGGCGCGCCGCCTGGAGATCCGGCTTAGCGGCGATGAGGAATTCCTGCATGGTGATCGGCCCGCTGATGCTCACGCCATGCTTCACCGATCGCGGTTAGCGCGGGGTGAACGGGGGCATTGCTAAGAGCGACCTTGCCTGGTGATGAAAACTCAGTGAGGCAAAGCGAGCCGAAGTGAGCCTCCGATCCGATTGAAAACCGCAGGCCCCGGCGATACAGCGGTGCGATGAAGAACCCCATCCAGATGGCCGTCGTCGGCGCCGCCCACGGCATCAAGGGCGAAGTGCGGGTGAAATCCTTCACCGCCGACCCGCAGGCGCTCGGCGACTACGGCCCGCTCGAGGCAAAGGACGGCCGCCGCTTCGAGATCCTCGACATCCGGCCGGCCGGCAACGTCGTCGTCGTGCGCTTCAAGGGGGTCGCCGATCGGAACGCCGCCGAAGCGCTCAACGGCACCGCGCTGTTCGTCGAACGCAGCGCGCTTCCCGACGACGGCGACGAGGACGAATTCTACCACGCCGACCTCATCGGCCTGTCGGTGCGCGATCGGGAAGGCGAGACCGTCGGCAAGGTCAAATCGGTGCAGAATTTCGGCGGCGGCGACATTCTGGAAATCGCCGCGCCCGGCGGAGACGTGCTGATCCCCTTCACGCGCGCGGCGGTGCCGGGCGTCGACATCGGCGCAGGCGTCCTGACAATCGACCGCGTCGCCGCCGGACTTGTCGAGGATGCCGAGGAGTCGGGCGAGGGCCGCGAAAAATTCGACCCGGATGAACGGCCGCGTCGGCCAGACGATGCCGGAGGCGACGGGTGAGCTTCCGCGCCACCGTTCTCACGCTCTATCCGGAGATGTTTCCCGGTGCGCTCGGCCTTTCGCTGTCGGGACGCGGCCTTGCCGACGGACGCTGGTCGCTGGACACCGTCCAGATCCGCGACTTCGCGACCGACCGCCATCGCAGCGTCGACGACACGCCGGCCGGCGGCGGAGCCGGCATGGTGCTGAAGCCGGAAGTGCTGGCGCGCGCCATCGACCATGCCTCGCCGCCCGGTGACGAGCGCCCTCGCCTGCTGATGAGCCCGCGCGGCAGGCCACTGACCCAGAACCGCGTGCGCGAGCTCGCCGCCGGGCCCGGCGCGCTGATCGTCTGCGGCCGCTTCGAAGGCGTCGACCAGCGCGTCATCGAAGCGCGCAACTTGGAGGAAGTGTCGATCGGCGACTACATCCTGTCGGGCGGCGAGCCGGCGGCGCTGGTGCTGCTCGACGCGATCGTGCGGCTGCTGCCGGGCGTCATGGGCAATGCGGCATCGGGCGAGGAGGAAAGTTTCGAGAACGGGCTGCTGGAGCACCCGCACTACACGCGCCCGCAGGACTTCGAGGGTGTCCCGATCCCCGACGTGCTGATCTCGGGCAACCACGGAAAAATCGCGAAATGGCGGCGCGAACAGGCGAAGCTGCTGACGAGAGAGAGAAGACCGGACCTTCTGTAGCGAGTAGAGTCGATACCAGTGAACTATAAAATCTTGTCTTTCTTGCAATACGTTAGCGAAACAAACGGAGGAACATTGTTGTGAGGGAGACCGCCACCAGTCTTTTGAGACTCGCTGTAACTATAGCCAGCAGCTTCCCAATTTACTCCAATCGCTCCATCGATTGGTTTTCCGGGCCTATCACTCCAGAATATCACGAACGAATGAGAGTGACTTGGCATTTCTTCGAGAGTTAAATTATGGCTCTCTTCGCCCCCAAACTCACCGACGCTGTATACTGAGATTTGCCTACCGGTAGAATCTTTATTCGAATGGGCCCCTGAACCCACTATAAACCGGCCGCGACCCTCTTCAAAAACTGCCCAACCTTTAGGACAAGCAGAAGGGGATTCGGCATGAGAAGAAAATGCTACAATAGCCCCAGCCGGGACTATGTCTGCGTAGTCAAACTTAGGTGACGCTCCAAAACCAAGACCTGCGAATTCAAAGCGCTCCGGTCTGAATATCAGTACCAAAACAAACATGGCGGCAATGACAGTCAGCGCTAGTGCTGCCAGCCAGCCCGGCAATTTCGCAATAAAGTCCACGGACACCCCCATTCAGCGTTAACGCGCCTCACCCCTATATGCCATTCGCGTCATTATAGACTAAAGAGAGATTTGCGCAAAATTCTGCGCTCAAAATAGAACCTGGTCGTCGACCAAAGCAAAATCACTAACAAACATTGTGTTCTGGAAAAATTGCCGCAGGCCGCCGCTCACCCCGTCGCGAAATAATACACCGCCAGCAGTAGCCCGACCGCGATGACGAAACCGCGCAGCACCTTCTGCGGCACGCGCTTCGCCATCCATACGCCGGCATAGCCGCCGAGCGCCACCGCCGGGATCATCACCACCGCCTGCGGCCAGGCGACCACGCCGCCGGAGATGAAGACGACGATCGCCACTGCCGCGATGACGATCGACAGCATGTTCTTCAGCGCGTTCAGCCGATGATAGTCGCCGGTCTGGGTCAGCCCGAGCGTGGCGAGCATCATGACGCCCATCCCTGCCCCGAAGAAGCCGCCATAGAGCGCGGTGACGAACTGCACGATGGCGCCCGGCACCGAACCGACCGCCGCTGGCTGTCCGCGCTTCGGTTTTGGCTTCAGCCAGGGTCCGGCGGCGAACACCGCCGTCGCCGCGATCAGCAGCCAAGGCACCAGGGCGCGGAAGGAGGGATTGTCGAGGGCCAGCAGGATCAGCGCGCCGGCCAGCGCCCCGGCCGCCGAGATGAGGCAGAGCAGCAGCGCGCCGCGCCAGAACGTCCTGATGTCCTTCCAATAGGCGAGCGTCGAGGTGATGTAGCCGGGGAACTGGGTGATCGACGACGTGGCGTTGGCGGAGATCGGCGCGATGCCGACCAGCGACAGGGCGCCGAAGGTCAGGAAGGTGCCGCCGCCCGCGACCGCGTTGACCGCTCCGGACACGAAGCCGGCCGCAAACAGCATGATCATGTCGAATGCCTGCACGCCGCGATCTCCCTGGCACCCTGCAAAGGCAATAGGCAGATCGGTGCGGACCCGCAAGCGTTCCCGCACCGACACATGCGCGCACCGGCTTGACTTCCCGCAAACTCCCCTGCATCGCCACCAGCCTACGGCGCCCGACACATGCGCCGGCAGTCTTTGGAAGGCGGGCGCTGTCAGATGAAGATCGACTATTTCCTTGTCGGGCTGGTGCTCGCCGTGATCGTCGGCGTGCTGCTTCCGGCGATCGGTGCGGACAACGGCCTTTTGCGGCTCGATCTCGTCGCCGAGTTCGGCATCTGCGGCGTGTTCTTCCTCTACGGCCTGTCGCTGGCGCCCCAAAAGATGCTGCATGGCCTGCGCAATGTGCGCCTGCATGTCCTCGTGCAGCTTCTGACCTTCGCGATCTTTCCGGCGGTCGTTCTCGGGGCGCAGTTTCTGACCGACGGCTATCTGCCCGAACCGCTCGAAATCGGCCTGTTCTACGTCGCCGCTTTGCCCTCCACCGTCTCCTCGTCGGTGGCGATGGTGTCGCTGGCGCGCGGCAACGTGCCGGGAGCGATCTTCAACGCGACGCTGTCGAGCCTGATCGGCGTCGTCATCACGCCGGCCTGGATGGCCTGGTACATGCAGGGCGTCGGCCAGTCCGTGCCGTTCCTGCCGACTCTGGGCAAGGTGGCCCTGCTGGTGCTGCTGCCGATCGTGATCGGACAGATCGCCCGCATCTGGCTCGGCGGCTGGGCCCAGCGCAACGGCTACTGGACCAAGCATGTCGATCGGGTGATCATCCTGGCGATCGTCCTCAACTCGATCTCCGACGCGACGGTCAGCGGCGTGTGGGAGAACTACGAGCCGACGATCCTGATCGAGACCGCCGTCGCGGCGATCGCCCTGTTCGCGGTCGTCTACGCCATTTCCATCGCACTTGCCCGGCTGACCCGGATGGGCCGCGACGACGAGATCGCGCTTGCCTTCTGCGGCTCGAAGAAATCGCTGGCCGTCGGCGTGCCGCTGGCGCCGGTCATCTTCGGCAACATGCCCGAGATCGGGCTGATCATCCTGCCGATCATACTGTTCCATTTCTTCCAGCTCATCATCGTCAGCGCGCTCGCCGCCCGCTATGCGCGCGGCGCGCCGGTGCCCGCCTGAGTCCTCGGCAAAGTTGGCCGGGAGCAGGTGACAAGCCTCGGCTTTTGGTGTATCGCCGCGCACGCAATCCGGAAGGACCACCGACCGGGCCGTCATAAGTATGGCGCATTCGCCCCTGTCGTTCTCACCGAGACGACATAGCCGAGCGGCAGAGGCTGCACGGCGAGCGCAGGGCGCTCTGGCTGTCGAGAAGCAAGAAAAGGATACCGCGATGGACATCATCCGTCAGCTCGAGGCCGAACAGGCCGCCAAGATCGAAGCCAAGCGCACGCTGCCCGAATTCCAGCCCGGCGACACGGTGCGCGTCCAGGTGCGCGTCACGGAAGGCAGCCGCACCCGTCTGCAGGCCTATGAGGGCGTCGTCATCGCGCGCTCGGGCTCTGGCTTCCAGGAGAATTTCACCGTCCGCAAGATTTCCTACGGCGAGGGCGTCGAGCGCGTGTTCCCCGTCTATTCGCCGCTGGTCGAGGCGGTCGAGATCGTGCGCCGCGGCAAGGTGCGCCGCGCCAAGCTCTATTACCTGCGCGACCGCCGCGGCAAGTCGGCCCGCATTTCCGAGAACACCGGCGTCCGCGCCCGCAAGCTGAACGACGCCGAGCGCGAGGCGCTCAACGCCGAGAAGGCCAGGCTGGAGGCCGAGAAGGTCGCCGCCGCCGAGAAGCTGGCCGCCGAGACGCCGAAGGAAGCCGCTGAATAAGCGGTTCTCCTTCGAATACCCTCAAAGGCGGCTCCGGCCGCCTTTGCCGTTTTGGAGGACTGCATGGACGAGCGCTTCGCGGCCAACCGCGCCAACTGGGACGACCGCGCCGGCCTGCACGCCACCGACACGACCGGCAGCTATCGCATCGGCAAGGTGCTGGCCGGCGGATCGTCGCTGCACGCGCTGGAAGCTTCCGAGATCGGCGATCTGGCCGGCAGGGACGTCGTCCACCTGCAATGCCATATCGGCCTCGACACGCTGAGCCTGAAGCATCTCGGCGCCCGCAGCGTCACCGGCCTCGATTTCTCGCCCAATGCCATCGCGGCGGCGCGCGGCTTCGCCGCCCGTGCCGGCACCGAAGCCCGCTTTGTCGAAGCCGATGTCTACGACGCCGCCGAGGCGCTGGGCGGACGCTACGACCTGGTCTTCGTCACCTGGGGTGCCATCACCTGGCTGGACGACATTTTTCGCTGGGCGCGCGTGGTGGCCTCGCTGCTGCGGCCCGGCGGGCGGCTCTATCTGCTCGAGGGCCACCCGCAGATGAACCAGTTGGAGCTGCGCGACGGGCACCTCGAGCTGGAGTTCGACTGGCGCACGCCGCGCGACGCACCGCTGGTCTGGGACGTCGCAGAGACCTACACGGGAGACGCGCGGAGACTGACCGCGACGCGCTGCTACGAGTGGCTCCACCCGCTCTCCGACATCGTCAACGCGATCATCCGCGCCGGCTTGTCGATCGACTTTCTCAACGAGCACGAAATCGTCGTGTGGAAGGCGTTTGCGGACCTCGTCCCGGCCGGCGACAACCAGTTCGCCCTGCCGCCCGGAAGACCGCGTATCCCGATGTCCTTCTCGATCGGCGCGACGCGGCGGACATGAGCCGGCAACCCGTCCAGATCAGGCCGCTGGACGGCGGCGACCTCGCCGCCTATCGCGCGCTCCGGTTGCGGGCATTGCGGGACCGGCCCGACGCCTTCAGCGCCGATGTCACGGAAGAGGAAGCGATGGGCGACGATGCCATGGCCGCCCGTCTCGCGCCTCCCCCGCCCGGCCTGATCTTCGGCGCCTTCGCGGCGGAGCAGCTCGTCGGCATGGCGGGCTTCATCGCCAACGGGCGGCCGAAGACCCGTCACAAGGCCATGCTGGTCGCCGTCTACGTCGCGCCGGAGGCACGTGACGGCGGCGTCGGGCGCCGGCTGGTCGAGCGGGTGATCGCCCATGCGCGCGCCCACCGCGTGATCCTGCAATGCACGGTGACGGCCCACAACCTGACGGCCCGGAATCTGTACCGGCGGCTGGGTTTTCTGCCCTACGGCCTGGAGCGCGATGCGATTTGCGTCGACGGCCGCTGTTTCGATGAAGAATTGCTGGCACTCGATCTGCGCAGCGGGCAAGAGTGAGCAAGGCGCGGGGATGGTGCTGGCGAGCTTGCACGGCTCGGGCAGCGCGTTACAGTCGCGTCGGAGAGACCCGGACGGAAGCCGGGCGGATTGGAGCGCGTCATGTCGAAATGGAAATCCCTGCTGGCCCTCGCGGCCGCCATCGTCCTGTTGCCGGTAGCCGCCTTCGCGCAGTCCCTGCCCGACCTCGGCGGCCGCAAGGTCGTCGTGGTCACCGAGAACGCCTATTTCCCGCTGCAGTTCGTCGACCCGGCCAGCGGCAAGCCGATCGGCTGGGAATATGACGCGGTGGACGCGCTCTCCAAGGCGCTCAACTTCACCGTCGAGTACCAGAACACCTCCTGGGATGCGATGATCCAGGCGGTCTCCGACAAGCAGTACGACATCGGCATGACCGGCATCACCATCAAGGAGGAGCGCAAGGAAAAGGTCGACTTCTCCGACCCCTACATGCGCTCCGAGATCTTCATGCTGGTGCGCGGCGACGAGAGCCGCTTCAGCGAGCCGAAGGCCTTCGCTGCCGACGACAAGCTGCTGGTCGGCGCGCAGGCCGGCACTTCGCCCTTCTACGTCGCGGTCTACAACGTGCTCGACGGCAACGAGCAGAACCCGCGCATCAAGCTGTTCGAGACCTTCGCGGCTTCGGTCGCGGCCCTGCAGGCCGGCGACGTCGACCTGGTGCTCACCGACAGCGCCGGCGGCAACGCGCTGGTCAAGCAGTCGGGCGGCAAGCTGAAGCTGATCGGCGATCCGCTGCAGGCCGAGGATTTCGGCTTCATCTTCCCGAAGGGGTCGGATCTGGTCACCCCGATCAATGCCGGCATCGCGGCGCTCAAGGCCGACGGCACCTTCGACAAGATCACCCAGAAATGGTTCGTCGACTACCAGCCCTCGAAGTAGGGGCGGGGCGGCGTGCTGGAGCTTGACGGATACCGGCCGGGCGCGCTCGCCGGTATCGTCGCCCTGCACGCCCGCTACTATGCGCGCGAATGGAATTTCGGCCTCGCCTTCGAGGCCAAGGTCGCATCGGAACTTGCCGAATTCCTGCAGCGGCTGGATGTCGGGCGCGATTTCCTGCTCGTCGCCTATCAGGACGGCGAGGCGGTTGCCTCGATCGTCGTCGACGTCAGCGGCGGCGGCGAGGGCGGCGCCCATCTGCGCTGGTTCGTCGTCGGCGACGCGGCGCGGGGCCGCGGGCTCGGTCGCGACCTGCTGCGGCGCGCGACGCGTCACTGCGACGCGCTCGGCTGCCGTACCATCTGGCTGACCACTTTCGCCGGCCTGCATGCGGCCCGAAAACTCTACGAGGACGCAGGCTTCGCGCTCGTCTCCGAATCCGCTGTCGACCAGTGGAGCGGCGGCGTGCGCGAGCAGCGCTTCGAGCGGAGCCTGCCGCCGCGGGACAGGGACTGACCGATGGCGGGCACGTCTCCCGCGGCGGACAAGGAGTTCCCCTACTGGCTGGCGGCCGCCATCCTGATCGCCATCGCCGCCGGCCTCGCCATCGCCGCCAGCGGTCTCTACGCGCAGATCTTCGCCACGGTGGCCGCCGGCATCGGCATCACCGTCTTCGTCACGGTTGTCGGCTTCGGCCTCGCCTCGCTGATCGGCCTCGGCCTCGCCCTGATGGCGCTGTCCGGCTCGAAATGGCTGCGCCAGATCGCACGCTTCTACGTCGAGATCATCCGCGGCATCCCGATCCTGGTGCTGCTGTTCTGGATCGCCTTCGCCGGCGTACCGGCCTTCGTCGCGGCATGGAACTGGATCGTCACGCCGCTGCGCGATGCCGGGCTGGCCGGCGAACTGCTGGTGCGCGACGTCTCGCTGCTGTGGCGCGCCGTCATGGCGCTGACCATCGGCTATTCCGCCTTCATCGCGGAGATTTTTCGGGCCGGAATCCAGGCCGTGGACAAGGGCCAGATCGAGGCGGCCAAGGCGCTCGGCCTGTCGCGCATCCAGCGGTTTCGGCTGATCGTCTTCCCGCAGGCGATCCGCACCATCCTGCCGCCGCTCGGCAACGATTTCGTCGCGATGGTGAAGGACTCCTCGCTCGTCTCTGTACTCGGCGTCGCCGACATCACCCAGATGGGCAAGGTCTACGCGGCGGGCTCCTTCCGCTTCTTCGAGACCTATTCGATCGTCGCCTACATCTATCTGATCCTGACCGTCAGCCTGTCGCTGGCGCTGCGCGGCCTCGAACGGCGGATGCGGCGGCAGGAGAGGCGGTAGGGCAAGACGAGCGAATTCTCGGCCAGGTCGACGCTTCCGGTCGAACCGGCCGGCGAAGCCCATCCCTACTGCCCTACTGCCCTACTGCCCTCACCCCTTCTTCGCGACGATGTCCTTCTCGAGCGGCGCCACGATCGCCCCGAGTTCATGCTGCTCCTTCTCGGGCACCTTGAACTCTGCCATCGTCTCGCCGAAGCGCGCCAGCATGCGCTGCCAGTCGTCGGCGGTGATGTCGATGCCCTTGTGCGTGGTCTTCATGTCGCGGCCCGTATAGGCGCACGGACCGCCGGTGCTGAAGCAGACGAGGTCGATCAGGTGCTGGCGGATCCTGGCGACCGAATCGTCGGAAAGTCCGAGAAAGAAGCGCCCGAGTTTTTCGTCGCCTTCGAGCCGATGCAGGAAGTCGTCGGTGACGGCGGCGATGGCGTCGTATCCGCCGAGGCGCTTGTAGAGGCTGTCGTCGGCCGAAAGAGCCGCATGGGTCGAAAGCGCCGTGGCCAGCGCGGCCGCGAGCATGGTGAGCGGTTTCATGGTTGTCCTCCCGTCGAAAACCTGACGCGGAGAGCTACGGACGCGCCGCGCCCAAGGTTTCACCGCGAGTCTACGCCGGTCCGGCGCGCCCGACAAACACGTCGGGGTTGAAGGAGCCGTCGAAACCACGCCGCGCCGCTTGCCTGCGGCGCCGTGCTTTGCCACCCTGCGGGACATTCACAGCCGGAGGCCGCGATGAGCATCACCGACAGGGCCAATGCGGCGCTCGATTCCGTCTATGCCTCCAAATCGCCCGCCGACGTGGCGCGCGCCTATGCCGACTGGGCGGCCACCTATGACAGCGAGACCGCTGCGCTCGGCTATCTGCTGCCCTTCCTGATCGCCGCCTGGGTCGCCCGCTACGTGCCGCCCGGCCAAGGACCTCTGCTCGACGCAGGCTGCGGCACGGGCCTGTCCGGCCCGTCGCTGCGGGCGCTCGGCTATGCCGATCTCGCCGGCCTCGACATCTCGCCGGACATGCTGGCCATCGCCGGCGCGCGCGACGCCTATGCCGAGCTGAGGCAGGGCGCGATCGGCGAGGCGCTGCCCTGGCCGGACGATCATTTCCGCGCCTTCTTCTCCACCGGCGTCTTCACCATGGGTCACGCGCCCGCGACCGGCCTCGTCGACCTGCTGCGCATCACCCGCCGCGGCGGCCACGCGATCTTCACGGTGCGCGACCGCGTGTTCGAGGCCGGCGGGTTTCGGCAGGTCTTCGACGAACTGGAGGCGGCCGGAACATGGCGTCCGGTCGAGGAAAGTCCGTGGTTCCGCTGCTATGCGATCGCCGAGCCGGATGCCCTGGTGAAGGCCTTCGTCTTCGAGGTCCTGTAGCCTCGGCGACGGTTGTGTGCCTGCCGGGCCGGTCCTAAGGTGGCGTCCGGAAGGAGAGGCACATGGGCTTGCGGGAAAAGGCGCATCTCCGGCGCGCGCTGGCGAACGGCACGGCGACGATCGATCAGATGCGCGAGGCCCTGGATGCGCTCTGGTCGATCGTCGAGGCGGTCGATGCGCGTCTGGACATACGACGCCGGGCGGTCACCCTCTCGGCCGACAACATCACGCTGACCAGCGGCAACGCCACCATCGAGCTCAACAAGGATGGGTCGATCACCATCCGCGGCAGCGGAACGGTGGAGGTGAAGGGCAGCGGCGACCTTCAACTCTACGGCCACAAGGTCAGGCAGAACTAGCCCCTGTCGAGGGTCCGCGACGCCGAAACGGGGGATTTCGACCACACCCCTCCGGGGCGCGGCGGATTTCGCGCCCGATCCATAACTGTCCACAGGCCCTAGCGGGCCGATTCTGATATCTGCATCCCACTGATACCGGCTCCCCCGGCAAATGTCAGAATCGATGGACGACTCGAGCAAATCCAGCGGCTGGAACCCGCCCCCGCATGCCGCGTTAGCCGGCATCGCAGATGAGGGGACGTCCATGGAACAGCTCGTCGAGGAGTTCGGCCATCCGACCTACACCTCGTTTCCGGTCATCGTGGCCCGACTCCTGCTGGCCACGATTTTCGGGGCGGCCATCGGCTTCGAGCGTGAATGGCGCAACCGCCCGGCGGGGCTGCGCACCCACATCATGGTCTGCGTCGCCGCGGCGACCTTCGCCATCCTGACGATCGAGATCGTCCACGCCGACGCCTTCCAGGTCGACGCCGTCAAGGATGCGGTGAAGGTCGACCCGATCCGCATCGTCGAGGCGGTCACCGCCGGCGTCGCCTTCCTGGCGGCAGGGGTGGTGATCTTCACCAAGGGACAGGTCCACGGCCTGACGACGGGCGCCGGATTGTGGCTTGCCGGCGCCATCGGCGTCGCCTGCGGTCTCGGCCTGTGGCAGGTCGCCGCCTTCGCCACGCTGATGGCGTTGCTGGTGCTGGGGCTGCTGGCCGCGCTGGAGAACAGAATGGATCTCAACAAGGGCGACGACTTCTCCCTGTCCGATGCCGGGAACAACGTCGCGACTTCGCAACGCGCGGCCAGATCGAGAGACAGCGAGCCGTAGCGGATCGAGCCGGCTGAAATCCGAAGCTTGTCGCGTCACTGCACGGCGCGCCCCCCGCAGGGGAAGCGGATCGGCTGAACCGCCTACTCAAAAAGTTGGATCGGCGGCCGATCCTGTTCGCCGTCGATGCTTCCCAGGCTGCGCCAAAGCCTGTCGGGTCCCACAACAAGCGAGCCAACCATCCCGCTCCAGACGAAATGTTTCACGCCCGCCGAATCGATCGACTCGATCTGAAAGCCGAAATAGAATTGTCGCGCCGCGCTGTCGGATCTGTCCGGCGCGCCCTCGTCGAAATGGCCGCCCGCCACCGCAATCGGCACGTTCAACTCGACGACCTTGAGGTCCCGCGGCGCCACGATCAGCGGGAAGAGTCCGTCGGCGACACCCACCGGCCCGCCAAAACCTCCCTGGTCGAGATCGCGCCGGCCGGCATATTGATATGTCACACCAAGCACGATCGCCGGCCTGTTGCCGGGATTGGCGAAAACCGTCTTGACCGTGACGAAGCCCGGGCCACCCGGATCGACGGCAATGCTGCCCTTCTCGTAGTCGACGATGCGCATGAGCGCATGGTCGACCACGCGCAAATTGCTGAAGTAGAATGACGTGGCCGACAGGATCAGCGCCACGAAGGAAAAGCCGAGGCTGACGAAGTCCTTGGTGCTCACGAAAATTGGCCCGACGCCATGCGATCACCGACAATAGCTGCCGCGCTCGGAGACTTACAAGCCGCCGGCGCGATCGGGCAGGCATCTGCGGCATGGATTGCCCAGATCGCCCAAAATTGCTATCAGCGCGGCCATGGAAGAACTCTTCGGCGATCCGGCCTACAAGGGGTTCGTGCTGCAGGACCGCAAGCGCCTGCCGGCACGCTTCTTCGCGCGCATCTCCGGCGCGGCGCTCGCCCGACTTCCCTGAGCCGACGGGCTTGCCGGCAAATGCCGGTCAGACAGTTCAACATCATCGCCAGATCGACGGATTCACGCATATGAGCGCACCGCGCACCCTCTACGACAAGATCTTCGACGACCATGTCGTCGACCGGCAGGACGACGGCACCTGCCTGCTCTACATTGACCGCCACCTCGTCCATGAGGTCACCAGCCCGCAGGCCTTCGAGGGCCTGCGCATGTCGGGCCGCAAGGTCCGCCACCCCGAGCGGACGCTGGCCGTCGTAGACCACAACGTCCCGACCTCTCCGGACCGCAAGCGCGGCATCAACCGCAACGAGGAGAGCCGCGTCCAGATCGCGGCGCTGGCCCAGAACGCCAAGGATTTCGGCGTCGAATACTATTCGGAGAACGACGTCCGGCAGGGCATCGTCCATATCATCGGTCCGGAGCAGGGCTTTACGCTCCCCGGCATGACGATCGTCTGCGGCGACAGCCATACCTCCACCCACGGAGCATTCGGCGCCCTTGCCCACGGCATCGGCACGTCGGAAGTCGAGCATGTGCTCGCCACCCAGACGCTGATCCAGAAGAAGGCGAAGAACATGCTGGTGCGCGTCGACGGCCAACTGCCGGCCGGCGTTACCGCCAAGGACATCGTGCTCGCCATCATCGGCGAGATCGGCACGGCCGGCGGCACCGGCTACGTCATCGAATATGCCGGCGAGGCGATCCGCGCGCTGTCGATGGAAGGCCGCATGACGGTCTGCAACATGTCGATCGAAGGCGGCGCGCGCGCCGGCCTGATCGCGCCGGACGAGACCACCTTCGCCTACGTCAAGGACAAGCCGCGCGCTCCCAGGGGCGCGGCCTGGGACATGGCGCTCGACTACTGGAAGACGTTGAGGTCGGACGAAGGCGCGCATTACGACAAGGTCGTCGTGCTCGACGCCGCCAAGCTGCCGCCGATCGTCACCTGGGGCTCGTCGCCCGAGGACGTCGCCGCGGTCACCGGCGTCGTGCCGGATCCGGACCAGATCGAAGACGAGAACAAGCGCAATTCCAAGAAGCGTGCGCTCGACTACATGGGCCTGACCCCCGGCACGAAGATGACCGACATCGCGGTGGATCGCGTCTTCATCGGCTCCTGCACCAATGGCCGAATCGAGGATCTTCGCGCCGCCGCGGCCGTCGCCAGGGGCAAGAAGGTGGCGCCCAGCGTCAATGCCATGATCGTCCCCGGCTCCGGCCTGGTGAAGGAACAGGCCGAGGCCGAAGGGCTCGACAAGGTGTTCATCGAGGCCGGCTTCGACTGGCGCGAGCCAGGCTGCTCGATGTGCCTCGCCATGAACGACGACCGGCTCGCTCCCTACGAACGCTGCGCCTCGACATCGAACCGCAATTTCGAAGGTCGGCAGGGTTTCAAGGGCCGCACCCATCTCGTTTCGCCGGCCATGGCTGCGGCGGCGGCGATCGCCGGCCATTTCGTCGACATCCGCGACTGGCAGTGACGTCATGCGGCAGCCTCGGCTGCCGCGCCTGCCGCCGGGTTAACGTAATGTTAGCCGTGACTGACTAGACCAGTGGCGGGGGCGCCGGCCTCCTCGCCACGGTCAATCCGTCTCGGGCGGGGCCTGGGGAAAGCGCCGGGAATGTGCTTTGGACCAGGGTCTATTCATAGCGCTGCTGAGCCCGGTGGTCATGACGCTGCTGGGGACGGCGTTCATGGTCTTCGCCATCTTCCAGCGCCGTCGCCGGCACATCTTCGTGCTCGGCGGCTGCTATCTCATCACGGCGCTCGGCTTCACCATCCAGTCGTTCGAACTGGGTCTCGGCTTCACGACGAAGAAATTCGTCGCCAACCTCCTGTTCGTCATCGCGCTCTCGCTGCTCTCGGGAGCGGTCATCGCGCGTCAGATGGTCCCCGTCCCCTATGCGGCGCTGGGCATTACGGCGGTCGTTACCCTGGCCGTGTTCTCCTGGTTCCTGCTGATCGATGTCGATTTCCTGATGCGCGTGCTTGCCATCAATTTCGGCCTGGGCACCATGTGCCTGATCGCCGGCATCTTCCTCCTGCAGTCGCGCCGGCGGGCGCTCATCGACCGCAGCCTGGCCTGGCTGGCCTTTCTCGGCTTTGCCGACTTCATGATCCGGCCGCTGGTGGCGGCCTGGGTGGGTGTCGGCAGTGACCCGCTCGACCGTCCGCTGACGTCATCCTACTGGCTGATGACCAATCTCTCGGCGATCGTCTTCTGCCTGCTGATCGCCCTGACCCTCCTGTCGGCGGTGGCGATCGATGCCATGCGTGAACTCACCACCGAATCGCGCACCGATCCGCTGTCCGGCCTGCTCAACCGCCGCGGCTTCGAGGAGCAGGCGGTCCCCTATCTGTCGACGACCGACGCGGACACGATGCCGATCAGCCTCATCCTCGCCGATCTCGATCATTTCAAGGAAGTCAACGATCTTTACGGACACGAGGCGGGTGATCGATTGATCACCGGCTTCGCCAGGTTGATCGGCGACAGGGGCGGCCCCCAGGCGATCATCGCGCGCACCGGCGGCGAGGAGTTCGCACTCCTTCTGCCCAACTATGACCTGGGCTCCGCCTGCCTTCTTGCCGAAAGCATCCGCCGCGACACGCCCATCCTCCAGCATGAGGTTGCGGCGGGCGTGGTGACAGGCCGCACCTGCAGCCTGGGCGTCACCGCGAGGTCGGGACGCGAGGAACTCTGGACCTTCTTCCATCGCGCCGACGATGCCCTGATGCAGGCGAAGCGCAACGGCCGCAACAGTGTCAGGACGGCATTTGCGCGGCCCACCACTCGCCTCGCCATCGCCCGGCAGGCGGCGGGATAGGGAAGGCTCGCGTGGGACCGGGACAGATCCGCTTCACTCCTTCGCAAACATGTTTGTGGCGCGGCGGCCGCCCGATGCCGGCGCCCCGCCACATTCCTTAACGTCCTGTTTCCGATATGCCTCTACCCTCCGGACAGCGAGGCAATCGCATCCGGGAAGGCATGGACCAGGGACTGTTCATATCGCTGCTCAACCCGGCGATCGCGCTCGTGCTGGCGTTCGCCCTCGTAGCGCTGTGGTCGGTGCGCCGTGAAAGCCGATACATCCTGCTGATCGCCGCCTCCTACCTGGGCGTCGCCCTCGGCTTCGTGCTTCAGACCTTCGAATTCGGCATGGGTTTCGAGGCGTCCCGGCTCATTTCCGTCACGCTGTTCTTCGCCTCGACATTCCTGCTCGGCCATGCCGTGCTTCTGCGCCAGGGCCTTGCCGTTCCGGTCGTCGCCTTCGCGGTCTGCTGTCTCGTCTCCCTGACGGCGTTCTGCTGGCTGCTGGTCGCCGAGCCGCATTTCGTCGGCCGCATCTTCGCCGTGAATTTCGGCATCGGCACCATGTGCCTGATCCTCTGGTGGCGGCTGCGCAGCGGTCCGAACGCCGAACTGATCGACAGGATCCTGACGATCCTGGCCGGGCTTCGGGCCCTGGACTTCTTCCTCAGGCCCGTGGCGATCACCATGATCGAGGGCGATCCCTCCGTCGAAACCAATCTGCGTGAGTCCGCCCACTGGCTCGCGACAAGCCTGTCGGCGGTCGTCTTCTCGATCACCACGGCGATCCTGCTGATGACCATGGCGGCCAGGGACGTCATGGCCGAGCTGCGCGAGGAGTCGCATACCGATCCGCTTTCGCGCCTGCTCAACCGCCGCGGCTTCGACATCAAGGCCACTGCCATGCTGCAAACGCTCGGCGGGTCGACGACGGCCGTGGTGATCGCCGACATCGACCACTTCAAGGCGGTCAACGACCGGCATGGCCACGCGGTCGGCGACCTGGTCATTCGCGGTTTCGCGGCGTTTCTGCGCTCCGCGCCGGCCGGCAGCGTCGTCGCCCGCATCGGCGGCGAAGAATTCGCCGTCTTCCTGCCGCACTGCACGCTCTCCGCCGCGCGGCTCTTCGCCGAAGGCGTCCGGACCGCCTGCGCAAGCGGACCGATCGGCGGTCTTCCCGAAGGACGGCCGATCACCGCGAGCTTCGGCGTGGCGCAGGTGCATCCGGATGAAGACCTCGCCGCGACGATGCGCAGGGCCGACGCGGCGCTGTACGCCGCCAAGATGGCGGGCCGCGACTGCGTCCGGACATCGGATGTATCGCCGGTGCCGGCGTCGCGGGCGCCCCAGGCCGCCGGGCCGGCGATCAGTCCGGCGTGACCAGCCGGAACCGGGCCAGCTCGTCACGGCTGAAATAATAGAGCGCGCGCGGCGGCGTATCGAGCGCATGCAGCCACAGCGCCGGATCGACATCCATCGACGACAGATGGCGGGTGATGCGGGCGGTCGTCGACTGCGCATCCGCCATCACCTGCGCAGCCGGAATTTCCTCGGTGCCGGCGGCGTAGAACTGGTGAACTCCGAGCGCGGCCTTCTCGCCGGCACGGCGATGCGTGCCGCCTGCAAACACCAGCGGACAGGAGGAGGCGCACAGGGCGCCGTCCGAGACCTCGGTGGAAAGCCCGCGCTCCCGGATCAGCCGCGCCATCGACATGGCGTCTTCGAGCGCGCCGCCCGGAGAATCCAGCGCCACGGTCTTCACATATTCGCCGCGCACCGCGATCTCCGCCGCGAAACGATCGGCGGCACCCGCCTCGATGCTGCCGGTCGCCTTCAGCACCCCGCCGGCTTCGAGCGTGAAGCGGATAGGCTGACGCAGCGCCTCGCTCTCCGTCGTCAGAAAGGGCCTCGGATCGCTCGAATTCGGCTGCGTCCCGCCCTCGACCGCGGGCGGCAGGACGGGCGACGCCTCGATCGGCGGCGCCAGCCGAGCCTCGGCCATCTGATTGGCCCGCCACAGATCGTAGAGATCGATCGACAGCACGCCGATGGCGCCGATCAGCAGGCCGCGAAACGCCCAGCGGATCACCTCGCCGTCGTCGAAACGAGACAGGTAGCGCAGCAGCAGGGAACGCGGCCTCGCCGTCTCCCCGGCGAGGCGCGGGCGATCCGGTCGCGGGTCGACGTTCACGGATCCGCCCGCTTGCGGTCAGACACGGCGAGCTGCGTCACATTTTCCGCGGCTGCGCGTCCCTGCACATCGGCCGCCGCCGCTCGCGCGCCCGTCGTCTCGGAGGCCGCACCCTCGCCGACCGGATCTTCGGCGACGGTCGGGGCCGGCGGCTGGAGCAGATGGTTGAGGCGCTGCGCCCTCAGCAGGTCGCCCGCCGTGATGCGGTCGGCATCCTCGAATTCGTCCTCGCCGCGCCGCATCACGCCGTGGACAACGGCCATGATGGCGACGAGGACGGCCGGCAGCAGGTCGATCGAGATCGCACCGGCCCAGCTCGGGATGAAATCGCCGGCATAGCGCAGCACCGCTTCCGCCGATGTCAGCGGCACATAGCGTCTTTCGGGTACCTTCGGCTGCGCCAGGATCTCGGCGGCCGCGTCCGACAGCGCCTTCGACTGCGCCGCGACCGACGAGCGGATGGTGTTCATCACCTGGTCCTGCCGCGTCGCGAGATCCGGGGTCGAGCCGTCCGCGACGGGCGCGATGAAGCCGACGGACAGGTCCGCGGCGGCGCGGCTCACCGAGGCCGCGATCGAGGTCTGCTCCAGCGAGGCGATGACGCCGGCCAGCGCCACGGACTCCGCGGCGAACTGGTCGGAGCGCTGCTCAATGGGTCCGGGCGCCGAGACGAGGCCGCGCATCGCCGCCAGCCGGGCCTGCCCCTCTTCGAAGGCGGCCTGGATCGGCTCGCGCGAAGCCTGGATGGTGGTTTCCAGCTCGCGCATCTGCGCCGCCATCTGGCTGAGCAGTTGCACCACGCTTCCCGACCCGGACGTGCCGGTGAGCGCACCGGAAGACTGTTCGTCGCTTGCCAGCCGCGAGAACCGCTCCGCCGCGCGCTGGATGTCGGGCAGCAGCGACACCGTTCCCAGCGCGTTCGTATGGGCCTGGTCCAGATCTGCCGTGTAGCCTTCGAGCGTGATCGCCAGATGCTGCTCGACCGCCGCCGAACCGGCGAGCGCGGCGGCGTTCAGCCAGGACGACATCGCGACGATCATCGCGCAGCCGAGCGCCATGATCGCCACCAGCGACAGCCGCGAAGCGCCGTCGCGCATCTCGGGCAGGAAGCGGATGAGATAGGTCCAGAAGCCGTACATGGCGACCGACACGGACGCCGAATAGATGATCGCCGCGAAGAACACGACGGCAGCCGACCCGTCGAGCAGGCTGCGCACGCCCAGATAGGTATAGACGCCGCTCGCCAGCGCCAAGGTCGCCAGCACGAAACGCGTCATCGTCTCGAGGCCGGCAATATGGTCCTTCAGACGGCGCGACTGGGCCGCATGGCTCATCGGGTCACTCTCCTGGACGCCCCCCGGCGCTTGGAGACCGGCAGGATGCCGGAACAAAGATGACCGAATAAGGGCCGGCCGCCAACTGCGAAACCGGCGGCTGCGGCACGTCGCTCCTTACTGGCAGGGTCCGCCCTGGAAAGGAATCTCGCCCTGATCGAAGCCGTACATGTAGCTCCGGCCCTTGATCAGCGCCGGCGGGCGGTAGCAGCCCGACGGCTCGGCCGCATAGGCGGACTCGGCTGTGACGACGGCAGGCTGGCCCGCGCTCGTATATTCGGCGAGACGCTTTGCCTCGTGGCCCTCGCCGACGAGGATGCGCTTGTAGCCGGCGGCGCTCTCGATCACCAGATTGCCGTAGCTGTCGGCGTAGACGCGGTCGTGGTCCCAGGCCAGCGACGGCCCCGTGGCGACGACGAGCGCGCTCATCGCGATCGCCGCCGCAGTCAGTCTTGCGAGATGCATCATGCTCTCCTGTCTGCGCGACCCCGGCCGCGCCTGCACCGAGAGTTAACGCATTCTTAACCATTGTTAAGGGCGCAGCGGCGGCTGCGAACAGCAATCCGAAAACATGGTTAACGACGGCCGGAACCGTCGGAGCCGCCTCAGACGCCTCGCCAGCATCGCGTCCCTGGCGTCCGCATCCGCTTCCTGCGACTGCCCTCGCCCACCGCATTGATCCTGCCGGACTCGCTCGATAGGGTTCCGCCGCATGATCGAATCAGCCGCCCGTCGCCTGCCGGTCCGCGCCGCGATTGCGCTTGTCGTGGCGTGCCTGTCGGGATGCGTCAGCGAAGGCAACGCCGGCAGGAGCACGGCACAGGCCAGCCTCGCCTCGAGCGATCCGCAGCCCGGACGCGCGACCTATGCCTGCGAAGACAACACGATGATCACCGTCGACAACCGCGTCAGCGAGGTGACGGTCACCGACAGCGAGGGCGACGTCTCCACCCTTCCGGCCGCGCCGGCCGAGCAGCGTTCCCGCTACGGCATCGAGGGCATGGCGATCGTCCTCGACGGGCTCGACGCCCTGTT
Organism: Rhizobiaceae bacterium; assembly: GCA_019635715.1. Taxonomy (GTDB): domain Bacteria; phylum Pseudomonadota; class Alphaproteobacteria; order Rhizobiales; family Rhizobiaceae; genus Kumtagia. Next base: position 26,997 of record JAHBYY010000039.1, read on the forward strand.
CATGAAGGGGCGCCATGAACCGCTGAACTGCCGCCGCTGAGCGAGCGGCGGCTCATCCTTTCGTCGGTGGCGCCGGGAAGAGGAGCGGAAGGCCGCCCACCCTCTAATCGATTGAAGGCCAAGTGACGAATTTTGTTCAGATTTCCTGATCAATCCAGCCCTGTGCAGCCGCGTCGAAATCTTTGACGCGGTGCAAAAACCGCATTAAGGAACCAACGTTCACTGTCGCGGCCGGACATGGCGATGTCGTATTCCCCGCGCCCGTGGACGGCGACGAAAGGGGAGCCATGAGCCATTCACCAGCCACCCGCGCGACGACACGCGCGCGCCCGCTTTCGCCGCACCTCACCATCTATCGGCCGCCGATCACCATGACGATGTCGATCGTCCATCGCATCACCGGCGGCGCTCTCTATTTCGGCACGCTGCTGATCGTCTGGTGGCTGGTCGCCGCGTCGGCGTCGGAAGCCTATTTCGACTTCGTCAACATGATCTACGGCTCCTGGATCGGCCGCCTCATCCTGCTCGGCTACACCTGGGCGCTGCTGCACCACCTGCTCGGCGGCGTGCGTCACCTGGTCTGGGACACCGGCGTCGGGCTGGAGAAGCACACGGCATCGAAGATCGCCTGGGCGACGCTCGCCGGCTCGCTGCTTCTGACCGTCCTGGTGTGGATCGCCGGCTATGCCGCGCGCGGAGGGTTCTGAAGATGAGCGACATGCGCACCCCGCTCGGCCGCGTCCGCGGCCTCGGCTCCGCCCGGGAGGGAACCGAGCACTTCTGGCGCCAGCGCCTCACCGCGATCGCCAACATTCCGCTGACGCTGTTCTTCCTCGGCCTGCTGATCTCGCTCAACGGCGCGGGATTTGCCGAGACGCGCGCGGTGCTGGCCAATCCCTTCGTGGCGCTGGTGCTGCTGCTGTTCGTCGTCTCCGGCCTCTATCACATGCGCCTCGGCATGCAGGTGATCATCGAGGACTACATCCACGGCGAGCTGATGAAGCTATCGCTTCTTTTGCTCAACACGTTCTTCACGATCGCGGTCGGCGCCGCCGCCGCCTTTGCGCTTCTCAAGCTGGCATTCGGGGGCTGATCCGGTGGCTACAAGTTCCAAGGCGCCGGCCAACGGGGCCTACACCTATGTCGACCACAAATTCGACGTCGTCATCGTCGGTGCCGGCGGTGCCGGCCTGCGCGCCACGCTCGGCATGGCCGAGCAGGGTCTGAGAACTGCCTGCATCACCAAGGTTTTTCCCACCCGCTCGCATACGGTCGCCGCGCAGGGCGGCATCGCCGCCTCGCTGCAGAACATGGGCCCCGATTCGTGGCAGTGGCACATGTACGACACCGTCAAGGGATCCGACTGGCTCGGCGACACCGACGCGATGGAGTATCTCGCCCGCGAGGCGCCGGCCGCCGTCTACGAGCTCGAACATTACGGCGTGCCCTTCTCGCGCACCGAGCAGGGCAAGATCTACCAGCGCCCGTTCGGCGGCCACATGATGAATTTCGGCGAAGGCCCGCCGGTGCAGCGCACCTGCGCGGCGGCAGACCGCACCGGCCACGCCATCCTGCACACGCTCTATGGCCAGTCGCTGAAGAACAACGCACAGTTCTTCATCGAGTATTTCGCGCTCGACCTGATCATGGAGCCGGACGGCACCTGCACCGGCGTCGTCGCCTGGAATCTCGACGACGGCACCATCCACCGCTTCTCGGCCAAGATGGTCGTTCTGGCGACCGGAGGCTATGGCCGCGCCTATTTCACCGCCACCTCGGCGCATACCTGCACCGGCGACGGCGGCGGCATGGTCTCGCGCGTCGGCCTGCCCCTCCAGGACATGGAGTTTGTGCAGTTCCATCCGACCGGCATCTACGGCGCCGGCTGCCTGATCACCGAGGGCGCGCGCGGCGAAGGCGGCTACCTCGTCAACTCCGAGGGCGAGCGCTTCATGGAACGCTACGCCCCCTCCGCCAAGGATCTCGCCAGCCGCGACGTCGTCTCGCGCTGCATGACGCTGGAGATCCGCGAGGGCCGCGGCGTCGGCAAGGACAAGGACCACATCTACCTGCATCTCGACCATCTCGATCCCGCCGTGCTGCACGAGCGCCTGCCGGGCATCTCGGAATCGGCCAAGATCTTCGCCGGCGTCGACCTGACGCGCGAGCCGATCCCGGTCTCGCCGACCGTCCACTACAATATGGGCGGTGTGCCGACGAACTACTGGGGCGAGGTGCTGAACCCGACCGCCGACGCTCCGGATCGCGTGTCGCCCGGCCTGATGGCGGTCGGCGAGGCAGGCTGCGCATCGGTCCACGGCGCCAACCGGCTCGGCTCCAACTCGCTGATCGACCTCGTCGTCTTCGGCCGCGCCGCGGCGATCAAGGCCGGCCAGGTCGTCGACCGCGCCGCGCCCGTGCCGTCGCTCAACATGGCCTCAGTCGACAAGATCATGGACCGCTTCGACCGGCTGCGCCACGCCGACGGCTCGACGCCGACGGCCGTCATCCGCGAGAGGATGCAGCGGGCGATGCAGGAAGACGCTGCCGTGTTCCGCACCCAGGACTCGCTGGCTCAGGGCTGCCGCCGGCTTTCCGAGATCTGGGGCGAGCTGAAGGACATCAAGGTGTTCGACCGCTCGATGATCTGGAATTCCGATCTCGTCGAGACACTGGAACTGGAGAACCTGATGGCCAACGCCATCACCACCGTCTACGGCGCCGAGGCACGCAAGGAGAGCCGCGGCGCGCATGCGCGCGAGGATTTCTCCAAGCGCGACGACGTCAACTGGCGCAAGCACACCCTGTCCTGGGTCGACGCCGACGGCAAGGTGACGCTCGCCTACCGGCCGGTCCACACCGAGACCATGCTGCCGGTCAGCGAAGGCGGCATCGACCCGGCCAAGATCGCACCGAAGGCGCGGGTGTATTAGATGATATTATGTGGCGATAGAAGGAACTCGCCATGAATGCGATGCTGGGGCACAACCGCCCGAGGAGCGGCAGGATGTATGCCATAACCTTTGACCTGGACACGCAGCTTCTCGAGCAAAGCTATGGAAACGCGTCGTGGCGCAATGCGTACACAGACATCCGCAATGCTCTTCGGCGACACGGGTTCGACTGGCAGCAGGGGAGCGTCCATTTCGGCGACAACACGGTGACGGCAGTCACATGCGTTCTTGCCGCGCAGGATCTTGCTCGCTGCTTCCCATGGTTCCGACCTTCGGTTCGAGACATGCGCATGCTGCGCATTGAGGAGAACAACGATCTCGGTCCCGCGATCGAACAGGCTTAGGACATTCCATGGTCGAACTCACTCTCCCCAAGAACTCGCAGATGCGGCAGGGCAAGACCTGGCCGAAGGCGCGGGTGTAATAGAAGATGGGTCTGGAGTATCGATCATGAATGCGATCAACATTCGAATCGAGGACGCGACGGTCGTTTCGAAGCTCTCGGCCTTGGCAAACGCGCACAAGCGCAGCATAGAGGCAGAGGCGCTGGAACTCATCAAATCCGGCCTGGCGTCGAAAGCTCCCTTCGACCGCCTTGCGGCGGCGCGCGCCATTTCGGCGATGACACCCAGCGATCGTGTCCAGCCCGACAGTCTCGAAATGATCCGAGAGGATCGGGCCCGCGACGGATGATCTTCGTGGTCGATACCTCCGTTGCCATCAAATGGTTCGTCGCCGAGCGGGATACCGACAGGGCTCAAAGGCTTCTCCGCCCCGATGTCGTCCTCACGGCCCCGGATCTGGTCATCGCCGAGATTGCCAACGTTCTTTGGCGCAAGCAGCGCGCCGGAGCGATCGAGGCCGCCCAGGTTGACCAGGCGCTTCAGCGACTACCGGACTATTTCGAAAGGTTGGCGCCCAGTTCGGAACTCATCCTTCCTGCGCTTCGCATCGCTCGGGATACCGCCCACTCAATCTATGATTGCATCTACCTCGCTCAGGCGGCCGGCTTGCAGGACGCGGTTCTTGTCACTGACGACGAACGGTTCACCGCCAAGGTGAGGCCGACGGCCTATGCGAAATTTATGCAACCTCTCGGTACGCTATCCATTTCCAAGGACGACTAGACATGGTCGAACTCACTCTCCCCAAGAACTCGCAGATGCGGCAGGGCAAGACCTGGCCGAAGCCGCAGGGCGCCACGAACCTGCGGGAATACAGGATCTACCGCTGGTCGCCCGACGACGGCGAGAATCCGCGCATCGACACCTATTTCGTCGACATGGACGATTGCGGGCCGATGGTGCTCGACGCGCTGCTGTGGATCAAGAACAAGGTCGACCCGACGCTGACGCTGCGCCGCTCCTGCCGCGAGGGCATCTGCGGCTCCTGCGCCATGAACATCGACGGCGGCAACACGCTGGCCTGCACCAAGGGCGCCGACGACATCTCCGGCGCGGTGAAAGTCTACCCGCTGCCGCACATGCCGGTGGTCAAGGACCTCGTGCCGGACTTGACCAATTTCTACGCCCAGCACCGTTCGATCGAGCCCTGGCTGCAGACGGTCTCGCCCGAGCCGGCCAAGGAATGGCTGCAGAGCCATGACGACCGCCAGAAGCTCGACGGGCTGTACGAATGCATCCTGTGTGCCTGCTGCACCACTTCCTGCCCGAGCTACTGGTGGAACGGCGACCGCTATCTCGGCCCGGCGACGCTGCTGCAGGCCTATCGCTGGCTGATAGACTCCCGCGACGAGGCGACCGGCGAGCGCCTCGACAATCTGGAAGACCCGTTCCGCCTCTATCGCTGCCACACCATCATGAACTGCGCGCAGACCTGCCCGAAGGGCCTGAACCCGGCCAAGGCGATCGCCGAGATCAAAAAGATGATGGTGGAAAGACGGGTCTGATCGACGCCGTCTGCGGCAGCCGACGGTCCCAGGCCTACGCCGGCTGTCCGACAATCGCGCCGGACGCCGGCCGGAACCGCCGCCAGGCGACAAAGCCGGTGACGAGGAAGAAGATCAGGACCACGCCCTGCGCAATGCCGAACGGCGGCTCGCTGCCGTTCGGCGCGAGCCCGTGCAGCGACGGCACCTTCAGGAATAGCTGAACCACCAGAACGAAAACGTTGAGGTAGAGCGATATGACCGCGGTTATCACATAGATTCCGCGCCAGGCCCCGCCCATCCTTCGCCCATATCGGGCATAGAGACAGATCGCCATCACGATCGTCGAGATGATGCCGACGCCGATGGCCGGCGTGAAGCCGTTGAACGGGAACACGAAGCCGGTGAGCGTCGTGGTCAGCGTGGTCGCCAGGAACAGCGCGGTGAGCTGGCTCATGCGCTGCGACCGGATCAATCCGGAAAGCACCACCAGTCCCGAAACGATGCCGACAAGGCTGACGAGGACATGGAACGTTTGAAGCCCTGAAACCCCGAAGAACATGGCTCATCCCTTCAAGCTGGCTGTGCGCAGCGAATACCGGAACGGACCACGAGTCCAGAGGCTTGCAGCCTGTGCCCGGCGACGTGTAGTCAACAGTCATGAGCGATACCGGCGACCTCCCCCTCCTCTCGCCCGAAGAAGCCCGCATTCTCGGCTGCCTGATCGAGAAGAAGGAGCTGACGCCCGACATCTATCCGATGACGGTCAACGCGCTGCAGTCGGCCGCCAACCAGAAGACGTCGCGCGATCCGGTCATGACGATGGAGCCGACGGACATCCACCGCACGCTGAAGACGCTGGAGCAGAAGGGACTGGTGCGCCAGATGTTCGCCTCGCGCGTCGAGCGCTACGAGCATCAGGCGGCGCAGCGCTTCTCGCTGACCCAGCGCCAGTTGGCAATCGTCGGCCTGCTCTTGCTGCGCGGCCCGCAAACGGCTCCCGAGCTCTTTTCACGCAGCGAGCGCCTGGCCCGCTTCCCGGCGATCGATGACCTTCGCGCGGAGCTCGACATGCTGATCGGCCGCCGGCCGGCACTGATTCAGCAGATCGACCGCGGGCCGGGCCAGCGCGAGGACCGCTTCGTCCACCTTCTGTCGGGTCCGGTCGAGATGACGGCGTTCGTGCCTGCGCCGCGTGCCGCAGCCGTATCCAGCGATGTCGAGGGTCGCATTGCAGCGCTGGAGGCCGAGGTCGCCGAATTGCGCGCGCGGCTGGATGCACTCGCCGCCCGGTCGTCGTAGTCCCCTACCGCGCTACGTTCTATTTCGGTTCTCGCCCCTGTCGGGGTCACCGGACGGCTGCCGGATTCACCCGTCTAGCTGGGGACGCTGATCTTGTTGCGGACGCTGACGCCCCCTCTCCCCGCCTGCGGGGTCCGAAGGACGGGCGAGACAAGCGGCTCGCCCCGGTACGGCTAAGGGTGAGGGGCGGCGCCAGCTTTCGCAGGTTTGGCCCTTCCCTCATCGCCCTGCCGGGCACTTCTCGGAGAACGGGGAGAAGAGCCCGGCAGCAACGCCTCCGCTCAGCCGAGCCTGGCGTCGAGCGATACCTTGATCGCGCCGAGCGCCTTCGACACCGGGCATTCGGCCTTGGCCTTCTCGGCCAGTTCCTTGAACTTCGCCGCGTCGATGCCCGGCACGGTTCCGACGAGCGTGATGGCGCTGCCGGTGATCCCCGTGCCGGGGATCAGCGTCACCACCGCCTTCGTGTCGAGCTTCTGGGCCGGCGTGCCGTTCTCGGCCAGGAAATGCGAGAGCTGCATGGCGTAGCAGCCGGCATGCGCCGCCGCGATCAGCTCTTCCGGGTTGGTGCCGGACTTGCCGCTCTCGTCCTCGAAGCGGCCCTTGAACGAATAGGGCAGGCCGTTGAGTGCGCCGCTCTGCGCGTCGATCGTTCCGGAGCCCTCCTTCAGCGTGCCCTTCCAGACGGCTGTTGCATGACGGTCCATGGTGTTCCTCTCCAGATGGAATTGACGGGGAGCCTGCAGGCTCGTCGCAAACATAGCGCCGCGCCTTGCGAAATCCATCGTGGCGCGATGACGGGCGAGATTTGGCGGCGCTGAAAGCGCGGTGGCATCCCGCTCGCCGAAATCGGCTCGAACAAGGTGCGAAGCCTGGGGCACAGTTTTACCCCGCCTATCGGAGAACCCGAAATCGGCTCATGAAGTTCGCGGCCGAGGCGACGTGGTGCCGGGGGCAGTTTTACCCCGACTCCCTGACGACCCGAAAACCGTCTGCATGAGGTCGAGGGCCGACCGGGAAGCGCAGGGGAGAGTTTTATACCAGAGGCCCTGAGCTTTGACCGTCGGTGGCGCGGACAGGGTCAGGCATGGATTCTCGGGTCGCGCCCTTCGCTCCGCTCGGGCTTGCCCGAGAATGACGAATGCAACAGGGCTTGGCCGCAACTCCCGGACATTTGCGGCTTGCAGCAGCCCATCTCAATTCGTCATCCACGGGCAAGCAGGCGCGAAGCGGCTGCGCGACCCGAGGATCCATGCCGGACCCTCCCCGCGCCAACAACGGTCAATCATTCAGGCCGTTGGTATTACCTTCTTTCGGCAGACAGGCCACAGCGTCCGGAAGTCATGCGGGCCGCAGAAGGTAAACGGTCCCCGGCACCTGCGTCGTCTCGGCCGCGAACTTCATGAGCCGGCTTCGGGTTGTCCGGGGACGGAGTATTACTTTCTTTCGGCAGAAGAGCCGCAACGCTTAGGAGTCACGCGGGCCGAAAAAAGTAAACTGTCCCCTACGATTCCCGTTCGGCCATCGACCTCACGCGGACGGTTTTCGGTTTCTCCGGTAGGCGGAGTAGAACGGTCCCCGGCACTTGCATGGCCCTACTGGCAGACGTCGACCCATTCGGCGCGGGTCAGCTCCGCGAGGCGCAGCGGCGACAGACGCACCGCGGCATTCGTCGCTCCGGCGGCCGGCACCACCTCGTCGAACGCCCGCAGCGACACATCGCAATAGATCGGCAGCGGCCCCGGCAGCCCGAAGGGACAGATGCCGCCGACCGGGTGGCTGGTCACGGCCAGTGCCTCCTCCGCGTCGAGCATGCGCGGCTTGGCGGAGAAGCGATCCTTGAACTTGCGGTTGTCGAGCCGCGCCATGCCACCCGCCACGACCAGCATGACTTGCTCGCCGACACGCAGGCAGATCGTCTTGGCGATCTGCGCCGGCTCCACGCCATGCGCCTCGGCCGCCAGCGCCACGGTCGCCGAGCTTGCCTCGGTGACGATGACGGCGATATCGGGTGCGTGCGCAGCGAAGAAGGTACGGACGGATTCGAGGCTCATGCGGCACGCTTAGCCGGCCGATGCCCGGCCGACAACTGCGATCAGATCGGCTCGCCCTTGAGCAGGCGCGGCGAGGGTCCGGAAAGCCCGGCCGCCTGGCTGATGAAATAATCCTTCAGCCGCGGCATGCGGTCGACCAGCCCGAGGCCGAGGTCGCGGATGGCGCGCATGGGGCCGAAATCGTTGGAGAACATGCGGTTCAGCACATCGGTCGTGATCCCCATCTGCACCGTGTCGAACCTCCGCCAGCGCTGGTAGCGCTCCAGCACGTCGATCGCGCCGATGTCCTGGCCGAGCCGGTCGGCCTCGACGATGGTCTCGGCGAGTGCCGCGGCATCCTTGAAGCCGAGGTTCAGCCCCTGCCCGGCGATCGGATGGATGCCGTGAGCGGCATCTCCTGCCAGCGCGATGCGCGGCCGCACGAAGTCGCGCGCCAGCGTCAGGCCGAGCGGCCACGCCCGCGGCTTGCCCTCGGCCCTGATCTCGCCGAGCCGCAGCCCGAAGCGCAGCTCGAGTTCCGTCTCGAAGACAAGTTCGTCGGCCGCCACGAGCCGGTCGGCGTCCGACGTCCGCTCGGTCCAGACGATCGATGACCGGTTGTTGCCCTGCGCGTCGCTCTTCAACGGCAGGATGGCGAACGGGCCGGCCGGCAGGAAATGTTCCTCCGCGCGTCCGTTGTGCGGCCGCTCATGGATCACCGTGCAGACGATTCCGGACTGGCCGTAGTCCCAATGCACGGTCTTGATGCCGGCCATGTCGCGCAGCTTCGACTTCACGCCGTCGGCCGCGACCACCATGCGCGCCGCGATCCTCCGGCCGTCGGCGAGGCCGACATCGGCCACGGCAGCCCTGCCGTCGAACGATTCGACCGCCGCGCCCTCGATCACCTCCACGCCGATCTCCGTTGCCCGCCGCCGCAGCGCCCCGTTCAGGACGACATTGGCGACCATGCTGGCAAAAGGCTCGCCCGCACCGGCCTCGCTCCCGAACGTCAGGAACACCGGCCGCACGGGATCGCTGGTCCGGGAATCGGTGACGATCATCTCGTTGATCGGCTGCGCCTGGGGAGCGATCTCGCCCCAGCAGCCCATCTGCCCGAGCATGCGACATGCGGCGGCGGCGATCGCCGAGGCGCGCCCGTCGCGCTGCCACGCGCCCGACGGCGCCGCATCGACGACCGTCACGCCAAGGCTCGGCCGTCCGAGCTTGATCGCCACGGCCGTCGCCAGCCCGACATAGCCGGCACCGGCGACGAGAACGTCGGTGCGGCGGTCCCGCTGCTGATCCACTGATGACATCTGCGTCGTCTCCGGCCTGGCTTGACTTAGCCTGTCCATCCTGTTGCAACCGCGCCATCAGGACCCGTTCCGGAGAGCCCCATGTCGGCCGCGCTGCGCGAACTCTTCGACATTCTCGACCTCGAGCGCCTCGAACACAACCTGTATCGAGGTCGCAGCCCCAAGGAGAGCTGGCAGCGCGTCTTCGGCGGGCAGACCATCGCCCAGGCGCTGGTGGCCGCGCAGCGCACTGTCGGCGAGGACCGGCATGTCCACTCGCTGCACGGCTATTTCATGCGTCCCGGCGACACCACCGTGCCGATCGTCTATGCCGTCGACCGCATCCGCGACGGCTCGTCCTTCACCACGCGGCGCGTCGTCGCCACCCAGCACGGCCAGGCGATCTTCTCGCTCGAAGCGTCGTTCCAGCTCGACGAGGAGGGTCTGGAGCACCAGATCCCGATCCCGCTGGACGTGCCGCCTCCGGAGACGCTGAAGTCGCAGATCGAGATCCTGCGCGACTATGGCGATGCGGTGCCCGCCGGCGTCAAATTGTACTGGGAGCGCGAGCGGCCGATCGAGATGCGGCCGGTCATCCTCGAACACTATACCAGCCGCGAAAAGCTTGCCCCGGTGCAGCATATCTGGATCCGCACCACGGGCGAAGTGACCGGAGATCGCGACCAGCGCGCCGCCATTCTCGCCTATCTCTCCGACATGACGCTGCTCGACACCTCGACCTTCGCCCATGGCCGCGCGATCTTCGACCGCGACATCCAGGCGGCCAGCCTCGACCATGCCATGTGGTTCCACCGCGACCATCCGCTCGACGGCTGGCTGCTCTATACGCAGGACAGCCCGTCGACCAGCGGGTCGCGCGGCTTCACCCGCGGCGCACTTTATGGGCAGGACGGCACGCTGATCGCTTCGGTGGCACAGGAAGGGCTGATACGCCTGCGTCGCTCGCCCAAATAACAGGCAATTTTCAATTTTTGCATATTTTTTGCGCAGCATCTTTGCTGCGGCTGCGAAGGCGTGCCGCGATTTAGGGCACGATTCCATTCATTTCCAACACGTTAACGCCACAATCGCGAACTGGCACGGAGCTTGAATTACATTGGGCACTCATCGGCTTCGAAAGGGGGCCGGCGGAGCACCAACTGCGGGGGACCGCAAAACTAAAGGGGCGAAACCTGATGAAGATTGTGATGGCTATCATCAAGCCGTTCAAGCTCGACGAGGTGCGCGAAGCGCTCACCGCCGTCGGGATCCAGGGCCTGACCGTCACCGAAGTCAAAGGCTACGGGCGGCAGAAGGGTCATACGGAAATCTACCGCGGCGCCGAATATGCCGTGAGCTTCCTGCCCAAGATCAAGATCGAAGTCGCGGTTGGGAGCGACCTCGTCGACAAGGCAGTCGAGGCGATCTCGTCCGCCGCAAAGACCGGCCAGATCGGCGACGGCAAGGTGTTCGTCTACGCGATCGAGCAGGCCGTCCGCATCCGCACCGGCGAAACCGATACCGACGCGCTCTAAGCCGCCATCAGGACAATGGAGAACTCAATGACTCTCATGCAAAGACTTGCGCCGGCGGCGCGCACGGCGCTGGCCAGCGCGGTCGCACTCGGTGCGCTCGGCACCATCGCCGCCTTCGCCCAGGAAGCCGCCCCGGCGGCGGCCGAAGCGGCCCCCGCGGCAGCACCCGTCATCGACAAGGGCGACGTCGCCTGGATGATGACCGCGACCGTTCTCGTCCTGTTCATGACGGTTCCGGGCCTCGCCCTCTTCTACGGCGGCCTGGTCCGCGCCAAGAACATGCTGTCGGTGCTCATGCAGTGCACCGTCGTCGCCTCGGCGATGATGATCGTCTGGGTGTTCTGGGGCTATTCCTTCGCCTTCGGCGGCGGCACCAGCCCGTTCTGGGGCGGCTTCGGCAAGCTCTTCCTGTCCGGCGTCACCACCGAGACGACGGCCGCCACCTTCACCGACGGCGTCGTCCTGCCCGAATACCTTTTCATCGCCTTCCAGATGACCTTCGCGGCGATCACCCCGGCGCTGATCGTCGGCGCCTTCGCCGAGCGCATCAAGTTCCGCGCCGTCGTCCTGTTCTGCGTGCTGTGGGGCACCTTCGTCTACTTCCCGGTCGCCCACATGGTCTGGGACAGCGCCGGCTACATCTTCAACCTCGGCGCCATCGACTTCGCCGGCGGCACGGTCGTCCACATCAATGCCGGCATCGCCGCGCTGGTCGGCTGCATCTTCGTCGGCAAGCGCACCGGCTACGGCAAGGACAACATGGCTCCGCATTCCATGACCCTGACCATGGTCGGCGCCGCCATGCTGTGGGTCGGCTGGTTCGGCTTCAACGTCGGTTCCAACCTCGAGGCGACCGCCGGCGCCACGCTCGCCATGATCAACACCTTCCTGGCGACTGCGGCGGCGGTGCTGTCCTGGTCCGCGGTGGAGTCCTTCACCCGCGGCAAGGCCTCGATGCTCGGCGCGGTTTCCGGCATGATCGCCGGTCTGGTCGCCATCACGCCGGCCTGCGGCACCATCGGTCCGATCGGCGCCATCGTCCTCGGCATCGTCGTCAGCCCGGTCTGCTACTTCTTCGTGGCGGTGGTGAAGAACAAGTTCGGCTATGACGACTCGCTCGACGTCTTCGGCATCCACGGCGTCGGCGGCATCCTCGGTGCGCTGGGCACCGGCATCCTGACGGCTCCCGGCCTCGGCGGCACCGGCGCGGAGGACTTCTCGATCGCCGGCCAGCTCTGGACCCAGCTCGTCGCCGTCGTCATCACCATCGTGTGGTGCGGCATCGTCTCGGCGATCCTCTACAAGGTGGTCGACCTGATCGTCGGCCTGCGTCCGACCGTCGATGCGGAGCGCGAGGGCCTCGATCTCACCTCGCACGGCGAAGTCGCCTATCATAGCTGATCACGTCCCGGCGCGGTTCGCCGCGCCGGCAGCCTCCCAAGGCAGACTGCCTCGAACCCGGCTTCGGCCGGGTTCTTTTTGTGGCGGCGCACCGCATGATCGCCGGCCGGTCGGCTGCCTGCAGCCATTTTCGTTGCGATCGCCCCGAACAGCGTCTATATACGACGCGATTTCCCAATATCGGTGGCTAGCCCACCGCCCGCGCAAGGGACGCGGGCGAACGAGAGGATATTTCCGATGGCAAACACGCTCCTGATGCCCAAGGCCACCGCGGTCTGGCTGGTCGACAGCACGGCGCTTTCCTTCGACCAGATCGCCCAGTTCTGCGGCCTGCATCCGCTCGAGGTGAAGGCGATCGCCGACGGCGAATCGGCGCAGGGCATCAAGGGCCTCGATCCGGTCATCACCGGCCAGTTGTCGCGCGACGAGATCGCACGCGGCGAGAAGGACACGACCTACCGCCTGCGCCTGTCCGACCCGAAGGTGCGCGTGCCGGAATCGAAGCGCCGCGCGCCGCGCTACACGCCGCTGTCGAAGCGCCAGGACCGTCCGAACGCCATCCTCTGGCTGGTGCGCAACCATCCGGAGCTCAAGGATGCGCAGATCTCGCGGCTCGTCGGCACCACCAAGGCGACGATCGAGCAGATCCGCGAGCGCAAGCACTGGAACGCCGCCAATCTGCA
>JAHBYY010000004.1 GCA_019635715.1 Rhizobiaceae bacterium
GCCCAGATGTAGAGGAAGATCAGCGCCCAGAAGTGGATGATCGACAGCCGGTAGGAATAGACCGGGCGGTTCGCCTGCTTCGGGATGAAATAATACATCATGCCGAGGAAGCCGGCCGTCAGGAAGAAGCCGACGGCGTTATGACCGTACCACCATTGCGTCAGCGCATCCTGGACGCCGGAGAACAGCGAATAGCTCTTGGAGCCGACGAACGACACCGGCATCGCCAGGTTGTTCACCACATGCAGCATCGCGATGGTGACGATGAAGGACAGGTAGAACCAGTTGGCGACGTAGATATGCGGTTCCTTGCGGGTCAGGATCGTGCCCAGGAACACGACCAGATACGCCACCCAGACGATCGTCAGCCACAGGTCGACATACCATTCGGGCTCCGCATATTCGCGCGACTGGGTGATGCCGAGCAGGTAGCCGGTGGCCGCCATGACGATGAACAGTTGATAGCCCCAGAACACGAACCAGGCGAGATTGCCGCCGAACAGGCGGGCGCGGCTGGTGCGCTGCACGACATAGAGCGACGTGGCGATCAGCGCGTTGCCGCCGAAGGCGAAGACCACGGCGGAGGTATGCAGCGGTCTGATCCGGCCGAAATTGAACCACGGCGCAATATTGAGGTCGGGATAGGCAAGCTGAAGGGCGGCCACCAGGCCGACCAGCAGCCCGACCACGCCCCAGAACACCGTGGCGATCGAGCCGTATCGGACCGGCCCGTCCATATAGTCCGACGGATCGGGCGCCGCCTTCGCCGGGGCGAAGGACGTGTTGCGCATCAGCACGATCGTGCCGCCCGCCAGCACGAAGAACAGCACCCACATATGCTGGGCAAATTGCTGGTCCGCCGCGAAGGCCGCTCCGAGCAGGGCAAGGAAGGCGAACAGGCCCAGACCGACGATTTCCGTTCCATATCTCATGTCTGCCTCGTCGACGTCTGCGCGTGACCGGTCCGCCCCATGCGGTTCCCGCGACGCATCCATCGGACGACGACGGCTTGCCCGCCTTGATCCAGGTCAAGGTGGGCGAGGAGCGGATCACCAATGCTCGGGTTTCGAAGAACGAGGGAGTTGCCCGTGTGCGGCGCAAATGGTGCCGGCGGACCGCCGCCATACAAGGAGGCCCCGCCGCCTTTCGCCTTGCCGAGACCGGAAGCCCGCGCGGCGCCGTTGGCGGCGATACGGGCGGCTCATGGCGACAAGCTGAGATTGTGCGACGCACTCGAACAGGTCGCCGACACCCTGCCGGGCCATGTCGATCGAATTCTCTGCCTGCAGATCGCCAACGCTCTCGTTCCCCTGCTGCGCGACGTGCATCGCTACGAGGAGGAGGTCATCTTCCCGGCCTATGAAGCGATCCGCGGCGCGACCGAAACGACGGCGACATCGCTGCGGCGGCTGTGCGCGGAACATGTCGAGGACGAATGCTTCGCCGACGAGGTCACCCAGGTGCTGCTGTCGATCGGCCATGGATGCGCGATCGACAATCCGGAGGCGGTCGGCTTCATGCTGCGCGGCCTGTTCGAGACGCTGCGGCGCCACATCGCCTTCGAGGCCGAACACATCCTGCCAGCCATCGCTGGTCCGGCCCACGCGAGTTAGAGCAAGCGATGGATCACTTGAGGACGTAGGGTCATAGAGGCCCTATGTCCCACAAGGAGTGGAAAGCGGACGATCTGGTTACGGGAAAATTCGACAGGAAGCGGCCTCCAGTTAACCGGCGGACCTAATCACTCGCCGTCGAGCAGTCGCGACCCCATGTCGAGAAAGAACGGAAGTCGCGTTCGCGCGACCAATTGATATAAGTCGTCCCTGAACCACCGATCATGCCGGTTGGAGGAGCGCTGTGGACAAGGCGGACGACATGCTCCTCGTCATCGAGATAGCCGAGACGGGAAGCTTTACGAAGGCCGGTTTGCGCGTCGGAATGCCGAAGTCGACTGTCAGCCAGCGGATGGCCCAGCTTGAGGCGCGGCTGGGCCTGAGGCTATTCAACCGCTCGACCAGAAAACTCAGCCTGACGAGTGCCGGCCAGATCTACCTTGAGCACTGCCGGCGCGTTCGGGCAGAGGTCATGTCAGCGAACATGGCCATGGCGAACCTCAAAGAACAGCCCGTCGGCACCCTGACCATTACCTGTCCCGAAGTGACGGCGACCTACTTCATGCCGACGTTTCTCGGGGGTTTCATGAAGCAGTTTCCGGGGGTTTCCATTGCGCTCCTGGCCACCAACCGACATCTGGATCTGATCCGAGACCGTGTGGATTTCGCCTTCCGGGTGGGGCCCGTCCCGAACCAGGGTTTCATCATTCGCCGACTTTCCTCCATCAGACGAGTACTGGTCGCTGCGCCGGACTATCTCGCCGCGGCGGGCACAATCCTTGAGCCTTCGGAACTCGACCGGCATCGACGCCTGCTTCACGATGCCTTGCCGGAATGGAAGCTGAACTCTGGCACGCACGAGATCGTGCTGAAGCCTCCTGCAGCCGTCACAAGCGACTCGCTCGGCTTCTTGTTACAGATGTGTCTCGGCGGGCATGGCGTGGCGTTGCTGCCCGCCTATGTCTGCCAATCCGCGCTGGCGTCCGGCCGTCTCGTCAACGTGCTGCCCGACTGGTCGCTGGAGCCGCACGATCTGACACTGGTCTTCCCGCAACGCGACAATCAGTCGAAAGCGCAGGCGGCTTTCCGCGCCTATGCCGACGGCCATGATTTCTCTTCCCTTGCAACGGGTCGTGGCACTGCCTGAAGGTCAGATTCTCACCAGTTGCTTCCCGAAGTTCTCGCCTTTGAGCATGCGCACGAGGGCGTAAGGCGCGGATTCGATCCCTTCGGACACGTCGTCGCGAGCCTCCAGTTTTCCGTCCTTGTACCATTCGGTAAGCTGCGCACGGGCGATCGGGTAGGACGACTCGAAATCGTCGAGCAGGAAGCCCTCTATGCGCACGCGCGACACCATAATGCGCCGCAGATACCGAGGCCCGATGTCCGGCTTGTCTAAGCGATCCGCAAGCGCCACGGTACCGACAACCACGATACGCCCGAACAGGTTGATGTTGAGCAGCGTGGCGTCGTGGATAGGCCCCGCTGTGTGGTCGAGAAACACGTCCACTCCGCTTGGACACGACGCCGCGATCGCTGCGGACAGATCGGTCTCGGTGCGATGGTTGATGCCGGTCCGGTAGCCGATGCTCCTGCACCATTCCAGCTTGGCGTCGCTTCCGGCAACCGCCACCGGATCGAGTCCCTTGATACGGGCGATCTGTCCTGCGATCTGGCCCACCGCGCCCGATGCGGCAGAGATGAGAACGGTTTCGCCCGCTTTCGGCTTTCCCGTTTCGAGAAGCGCGAAATAGGCGGTCAGGCCGGGCATTCCAAGCGCACCAAGCCAAGCCTGGATCGGGATGTCGTCCGCGCTCAGCAGCGTCGCCGTCTTGGCGACAATCCTGGTGACCGGCTGCCAGCCGAAGTCGTCGGCGAGAACGATGTCGCCCGCGTTGAAGCCTTCAGCCTCGGACCGGATGACCTCCCCTACACCGCCACCTTGCATGAGGTCTCCGACGCGGAGGCCCGCTGCATAATTCTTCGCGGGGCTCAGCCGCGCGCGCATGTACGGGTCGACCGACAGCCACAAGGTGCGTACCAGCAACTCTCCTGGACGCGGCGCCTCGGTCTGCCGCTCCTCAAGCGTGAAGTCGTCGGGCGTCGGCATGCCGGTTGGAAAGCGCTTCAGATGCCAGGTCGGGTTAGAAGCCATTGGTCTCTCCGCTCAGGATGATCTCTCATCGACATAACCGTTCGGCTGGGAGACTCTAAGCTCCGGATTTTGGAAAGACTGTCCGTTGAATTGGACGGTGCGGCAGTTCGCAACTATGCCTTCCGACGAACGCACTCGGGTAGCCGTTGAAGCGGACGATCCGACTGCAAAGGCGTCTAAATCAGACCCTCTTCTATTAGTATCCGCCCTAGAACCCGGCGCGGGCCTCGAGCCGGCTCAGCCGCTCCACCGTCACGTGGCGATTGTTCTCGACGCGGATGACGCCGTCGGCACGCAGCTTGGATATCTGACGGCTGACCGTCTCGATCGTCAGGCCGAGAAAGTCGGCAATGTCCGAACGGGTCAGCGGCAGGTCGAAGGCGACAGGTCCGCGCGACGGCTGCGACGTCGGATCGATATGGCGCGCGATCAGCAGCAGGAAACTCGCCACCTTCTCGGCCGCCGTCTTGCGGCCCAGCGTGACCATCCAGTCGCGCGCCTCGTCCAGTTCCTTGAGCGTCTGCATCAGCAGCCTGCCTTCGAGACCCGGCGATTCGCGCATCATCCGCTCGATCGCCGCCCGCGGGAACGAGCAGAGCAACACGTCGGTCGCCGCTTCCGCCTCGATCTCGCTCTCCGCCTTGAACGGACGTCCGAGAAAATCGGGGGCGAACTGCAGCCCGACGATCTGCTGCCGGCCGTCCGACAGCGTCTTGGTCAGCTTCACGACGCCGGAGAGGATGTTCGAATAGCGGTCGACCGCTTCCGCGTCGCCCACCAGCTCTTCGCCGGCCTGCATCCTGTGCTTGGACGAAGTCTTGGAGAGCGCGACGAGCTGCTCCGGCGAAAGCGCGCCGCAAACCCCGCGATGCCGGGCCTCGCAGGCCTGACACAGCACCGGTATCCCCGCATTGTGGACGTCCTGACGGTCGCTCATCGTCTCTGCCGTGGCCTCGCCCGCTTCTAGAGCATTTCCGGCAAGGATTGGATCGCTCCGTTTCCTCGGTGGCGAGGCGATCCGCCAGGAGGGGCGCGAAGGTCGTGGTGGTGCCACGGCCGAGCGGCTCGACGCAGCGGGCGCCCGCCAGCGGGAGACGGAGCGATCCAATCCTTGCCGGAAATGCTCTAGCGCATACGTCGGCCGAAATCCCGCGTCAGTTTGTCCCCCGATGCTTGACCAGGATCAAGGGCGGGTCCGGCCGGTTCTGGGAGAACCGTTCCATCCACCGGACCAACAAGATGCTGCAACGCCTCCTCGACCGACATGGCGCGCCCGCGCCGCGCTACACCAGCTACCCGACGGCCCCGCATTTCCATGCCGGGATCAATGCGGAGACCTATGCGACCTGGCTCGCGGCGCTGCCGGCCGGCGCGACGGCGTCGCTCTACCTCCATGTCCCCTACTGCGACCGGCTGTGCTGGTTCTGCGCCTGCCACACCAGGCAGACGCTGCGCTACGCGCCCGTCACCCGCTACGTCGATGCGCTTTGCACGGAGATCGGGACCGTGGGCGAGATGGTTCGCGGCCGTGTCGAAGTCACCGCGCTGCATTTCGGCGGCGGTTCGCCGACGATCCTCGAGCCGGTGGACCTGAAGCACCTCGACAAGACGCTCCGCGGCTCCTTCGACCTGCGCCCCGACGCCGAGATCAGCGTCGAGATCGATCCCAACGACATGGACGACGAACGTTTTGACGCACTTGCCTCGATCGGCATGACACGCGCCAGCCTCGGCGTGCAGGACTTCGACCCGCAGGTGCAGAAGGCGATCAATCGCGACCAGAGCTTCGAGGTGACCCGGCATGCCGTGCGCTCGGTGCGCGGGCGGGGAGCCGCGTCGGTCAACCTCGACGTACTCTACGGCCTGCCGCACCAGACGGAGGATTCGCTTTCCGCCACGGTTGCCCAGGTCCTCTCGCTGGAACCCGATCGCATCGCCCTGTTCGGTTATGCGCACGTGCCCTGGTTCAAGAAGCACCAGCAGATGATCGACGAGGCCGCACTGCCCGGGCCGCGAGCCCGGCTCGACATGGCCATGCTCGCCGCCAAGATGATCCGCGAAGCGGGCTACGTCACCATCGGCCTCGACCATTTCGCGCGGCCGGCGGATTCGATGGCCGTCTCGCTCGCGCAGGGAAATCTCGGCCGCAACTTCCAGGGCTACACGGTCGACGCCGCCGACGCGCTGATCGGGCTCGGCGCCTCGTCCATCGGCAGGCTGCCGCAGGGCTATGTCCAGAACGTGCCGGCCACCGGCGAATATGAGAGGCTGGTCGGCGCCGGAAGGCTCGCCGCCGTCCGTGGTATCGAGCTCACCCCGGAGGACCGCATTCGCGGCTGGGTGATCGAACGGCTGATGTGCGATTTCGGATTTTCCCGCAGCGAACTCGCACGGCGGTTCGGCGGCGATGCCGGCCCGATCCTCGCCGAGGCCGAGAACTACGCCGCCACCGATCAGGATGGCCTGTTCGCCCGCAGGGCCGACCGCTACGAGGTCACGCAAACGGGACGACCGTTCGTGCGCGCGCTCGCCGCCCGGTTCGATGCCTATCTGGCGAAGGGAGCGGCGCGCCACTCCGCTGCCGTGTGACCATCCCCCGACGTCAGAGACCGTTTGGAAAAGCGTCGGGGTGGAGCGAAAAGGGTGATTTCGAGGCCCGGAGCGCAGCGTACATTTGGGTAGGTGAGCACCGGAAGCGCAGAAATCGCCGTTTGCAGCCCACCCTCACGCAATTTCCAAACGGCTCTCAGATGTCGAGCGTATTGTCGCGCTCCCACTGCGTGAAATGCTGCGCATAGGAGTCCCACTCCTTGCGCTTCAGCTTGAGGTAGGCAGCGGAGAACGCCTCGCCCATCGCCGACTTCAGCGATTTGTCGCGATCGAACTCGCGCAGCGCGTCGAGAAGGTTGAGCGGCAGCTTGGGAGCCCCCTTCACCGTGTGGCCCATCGCATACATGTCGATGTCGTAGCGTCGGCCGGGGTCGGCCTGCGAGCGCAGCCCGTCGAGACCGGCCGCGATGATGACCGACTGCAGCAGGTAGGGATTCACCGCCCCGTCGGGCAGCCGCAATTCGAAGCGCCCAGGTCCCGGCACGCGCACCATGTGCGTCCGGTTGTTGCCGGTCCAGGTGATGGTGTTCGGCGACCAGGTGGCGCCGGAGATGGTGCGCGGCGCATTGATCCGCTTGTAGGAATTGACGGTCGGATTGGTGATGGCCGCCAGCGCCGAGGCGTGCTTCATGATGCCGCCGAGGAAATTGCGGCCCTTGTCGGAGAGCCCAAGCTCCTTGTCATCGTCGGCGAAGGCGTTGCCGCCGTCCGAGTTCCACACCGAGATGTGGGCGTGGCAGCCATTGCCGGTCAGTCCCGGGAACGGCTTCGGCATGAAGGTGGCGCGCAGCCCGTGCTTCTCCGCCACCGAGCGCACCATGAACTTGAAGAAGGAATGCCGGTCCGCCGTGACCAGCGCCTCGTCGAACGCCCAGTTCATCTCGAACTGCCCGTTCGCATCCTCATGGTCGTTCTGGTACGGCCCCCAGCCGAGGTCGAGCATGTAGTCGCAGATCTCGGCGATGACGTCGTAGCGCCGCATCACCGCCTGCTGGTCGTAGCACGGCTTGGCCGCCGTATCGGCCGGATCGGAGATCGCGCTGCCGTCCGGCAGCACCAGGAAGAACTCGGCCTCGACGCCGGTCTTGACCTGGTAGCCTTCGGCGGAGGCTTCGCCGATCAGCCGCCGCAGCGTGTTGCGCGGCGCCTGCGCCACCTCGGCCCCGTCCATCAGGCAGTCGGCCGCCACCCATGCGACCTCCGGCTTCCACGGAAGCTGGATCACCGAGGCAGGGTCCGGAACCGCGAGCATGTCCGGATGGGCGGGCGTCAGGTCCAGCCACGTCGCGAAGCCGGCAAAGCCGGCTCCGTCCCTCTGCATGTCCGCGATCGCCTGCGCCGGCACCAGCTTGGCGCGCTGGCCGCCGAACAGGTCCGTGTAGGAGATCATGAAGTATTTGACGTTATTCTTCTTAGCATATGTGGAGAGATCGGTGGTCATGTGTCCCTCTTTTCGCGGCTTTGCGCCTTGCTTTCCATATACGGCCATCCACCCCCACCCTTACCCTCCCCACAAGGGGGAGGGGTCGCCGGCGTCCCGCGTTACCTTTGCCGACGCGGTGACGGGCAGCCGGATGGGTCCGACGTACAAGTCTCCCTCCCCCTTGTGGGGAGGGTAAGGGTGGGGGTATCGAGCCTTCCGCAGCTATCGAACGGCTCATCAAGGCTCAAAATCCGCCTCTCCCTGGTATCCACTCTGTCCCCGCCAGCGGCACCTGCGCCATGGCGGCGGCCTCGATCGTCAGGGCGCAGAGGTCTTCCGGCTCGAGATTGTGGACGTGGCTCTTGCCGCAGGCGCGGGCGATCGTCTGGGCCTCCAGCGTCATCACCTTGAGGTAGTTGGCGAGCCGCCGACCGGCCAGCACCGGGTCGACGCGCTTCATCAGCTCCGGATCCTGGGTGGTGATGCCGGCCGGATCCTTGCCCTCGTGCCAGTCGTCATAGGCTCCGGCCGTCGTGCCGAGCTTTTGGTATTCCTCCTCCCAGTGCGGGTCGTTGTCGCCGATCGCCACAAGAGCCGCCGTGCCGATGGAGACGGCGTCGGCGCCCAGCGCCAGCGCCTTGGCGACATCCGCGCCGTTGCGCACGCCGCCCGAGATGATCAGTTGCACCTTGCGATGCATGCCGAGGTCCTGCAGCGCCCGCACCGCCGGCCGGATGCAGGCGAGCGTCGGCTGGCCGACATTCTCGATGAACACCTCCTGCGTCGCCGCCGTGCCGCCCTGCATGCCGTCCAGCACGACGACATCGGCGCCGGACTTCACCGCCAGCGCCGTGTCGTAGTAGGGCCGTGCGCCGCCGACCTTGACGTAGATCGGCTTCTCCCAGTCGGTGAGTTCGCGCAGTTCCATGATCTTGATTTCGAGATCGTCGGGCCCGGTCCAATCGGGATGCCGGCAGGCCGAGCGCTGGTCGATCCCCTTGGGCAGCGTCCGCATTTCCGCGACCCGGTCCGAGATCTTCTGGCCGAGCAGCATGCCGCCGCCGCCGGGCTTGGCGCCCTGCCCGACCACCACCTCGATCGCGTCGGCGCGGCGCAGGTCGCGCAGGTTCATGCCGTAGCGCGACGGCAGGTACTGGTAGACCAGCGTCTGGGAATGTCCGCGCTCCTCCTCGGTCATGCCGCCGTCGCCGGTGGTCGTCGAGGTGCCGGCGATCGTCGCGCCGCGCCCGAGCGCTTCCTTGGCCGGTCCCGACAGCGAGCCGAAGCTCATGCCGGCGATGGTGATCGGGATCTTCAGCTCGATCGGCTTCTTCGCATGGCGGGTGCCGAGCACGACGTTGGTGTCGCAGCGCTCGCGATAGCCTTCCAGTGGATAGCGTGAGATCGACGCGCCGAGGAACAGCAGGTCGTCGAAATGCGGAACCCTGCGCTTGGCGCCGCCGCCGCGAATGTCGTAGATGCCGGTCGCCGCCGCCCGTCGGATCTCCGAAAGCGTGTATTCGTCGAAGGTGGCCGACTGCCGGGGCGTCGTCGTGGGATGGCGATGGCTCATGCGGCAGTCCTAATAGGCATCGGCATTGTCGATGTTGAAATTGTAGAGCTTGCGGGCCGACCCGTAGCGGGTGAAACTCGCCGGATCGACGTCGCCGAAGCCGGCCTTTTCCAGCAGCCCCTTCAGGCGCTCGATATGTTTCGGCTTCATCGCCTTCCTGATGCAATCCGCGCCCAGGCTCTTCACCTCGCCGCGCACGAAGATCTTGGCCTCGTAGATGGAATCGCCGAGCGCCTCGCCGGCGTCGCCGAGCACGACCAGCGTGCCCGACTGCGCCATGAAGGCCGACATGTGTCCGACATTGCCGCCGACGACGATGTCGATGCCCTTCATCGAGATGCCGCAGCGCGACGACGCATTGCCCTCGATGACCAGCAGCCCGCCGCGCCCCGTGGCGCCGGCATATTGGCTGGCGTCGCCCTTCACCACGATGGCGCCCGACATCATGTTCTCGCCGACGCCCGGTCCGGCCGAGCCATGCACGGTGATCGCCGCGCCGTCGTTCATGCCGCCGCAATAATAGCCGACGCTGCCCCGCACCGCGATCGCCACCGGGCTGTCGACGCCGACCGCCACCGAATGGCTGCCGCCTGGATTGAGCACTTCCCAGTCCTCGTTCGACCCGTCGCGCACCTGATGAAGCGCCTGGTTGAGGCTGCGCAGCGGCACCTTCCCCAGATCGAAGACGCGCGCCGACTCGGTCGTTTCGGCCATGGCAGCCATGCTCAATGTTCCCAGAAGTAGACGGTCGCCGGCTCCGGCTCCCAGACGCGCGCCGAACCTATGCCCGGCAGACGCGCCAGCGCCCGGTATTCCGAGCCGAAGGCGACATACTGGTCGGTTTCGGCCAGCACGGCCGGCTTGCAGGCGACCGGATCGCGCAACACGCCGAAGCCGGATTTGGTGCCCACGACGAAGGTGTAGAAGCCGTCGAGATCCCGCAGGCCGTCCTCCAGCGCCGTGCCGAGATCCTTGCCCTTGGCGATGCGCGCCGAAAGGTAGGCGGCGGCCACTTCGGTGTCGTTCTCGGTTTCGAAGGTCATGCCTTCGCGCACCAGGTCGCGGCGCACATTGTTGTGGTTGGACAGCGAGCCGTTGTGGACCAGGCACTGGTCCGGCCCGGTGGAGAACGGATGCGCGCCGAGCGTCGTGACCGCCGATTCCGTCGCCATGCGGGTATGGCCGATCCCATGCGTGCCGCTCATCGCGCGGACGCCGAAGCGCTCGACCACCGCATCCGGCAGCCCGACCTCCTTGTAGATCTCGACCGCGCTGCCGGCCCCCATGACGCGCACCTTCGGCCGCAACCTGGCAAGCGCGGCGCGGGCTGCGTCCGTCTCCGCCGCGGGCAGCTCGACGACGGCGTGCGTCGACTTGCGCACCACGGTCACCGGCGTGCCGATCGCCTCCGCGAGCGCGGTCTCCAGCCCCTCGAAATCGAGATCGGGTTGCGGCGACTGGATGGTGATTTTGGTCTGCCCCTGCGCGCCGACGCCGTAGATCGCGATTCCGGCGCTATCCGGTCCGCGGTCGGTCAACGACACCAGCATATCCGACAGCAGCGCCCCGAGCCGCGGCTCCAACGCCTTGTCCTTCAGAAACAAACCGACAATGCCGCACATGATCTTCAGCCTCGCCACTACCCGGCACGCAACCTAGCAACTCGACTGGCAAAATTCAACAGCGTGAACTTATTTTCACATGAGTGAAACAGGCCGCCATGCCGGACGATCCGGCACATCGCCGACGCGTCAGCAACTCGGCACCGCACGCAAAGCCCTTCACCGGAGCGCAGGCAGGCCGCTAGAGTTGCGATTCCAGCGGCAGACGGCCTGCGATCGTCGCCACGAGCTTGCGCCGCAGGCTGGCGTCCGGTTCCGCGCCCAGCAGTCTGCGCATCTTGCCCTTGCGGTCGTCCGTCCAGGCGGGGCGCTTGCCGTCGAGGCTCACCTTGAAGCTGGAGGTCGGCTGGATCTGCTGACGGAAGATCTCAGCAACCTCGGCGCAGAGGTCGGGATGATGGAAGATCACCCCCATCTCCGTGTTCAGCGAGACCGACCGGGGATCGAAATTGAACGAGCCGACGAAGCCCGCCTGTCCATCGACGATGAACGCCTTGGTGTGAAGGCTGGCGCCGCGCGACCCGAACAGCGAGATCTTCTGCCTCTCGTCGTCCGGCTTGAGCTCATAGAGCGCCACGCCGGCCCTGAGCAGGGGCACGCGATACCGCGAATAGGCGCCGTGGACGGCGGCCACGTCGGTGGCGGCCAGCGAATTGGTCAGGACCTCGACGCTTACCCCGCGGCGCACCAGGCTTGCGAACTGCGCGACGCCGCGCGCGCCGGGAATGAAGTAGGGCGAGGTCAGTTGGAGCGAACGCGTCGCCGAGGTGACCAGCGGAAAGATCGACTTGTAGAGCCAGTGGCTGCGCCCGTCGCCGCTCGATTTCGCGGGCGGATCCGCAAGCACGGCGATCTTCTCCGACCAGTGAAGGCGGTCTTTCCTGGAGAACAGGTCCTGGATCGAATCCGCTTCGCGCAGGCGGTCGACATAGGGTCTCGCGGCCTCCGAGGCCGCCGTCGATTCCATGCGGTCGCGCAGGCCCGCGGGGTCGCCATCGTGCCAGCCGCGCAAAACCTTGAGCGGCTGGACGCTGGGGCTGTTCCAGAACGTGTCGAAAATGCTCTCCGCCTGGCCGACCGCGCTGCCCAGGGCCAGCAGGTCGAGGTCGCGGAAATTGACCGTGTCGGAGGCATCGAAATACGCATCGCCGATGTTGCGGCCACCGACGATCGCCAGGCGTCCGTCGGCGATCCACGATTTGTTGTGCATGCGCCGGGTCGAGGAAAAGGCACGGAACACCAGTTCGAATCCGCGCTGCAACGTCCCGACCCTGTTCCAGCTCGGGTTGAAGACCCGGACCTCGATGTTGGGATGGCGGTCGAGGGCGAGGTAGGCTCCGTCCTTGCCGCGCAGGTTGATGTCGTCGAGCAGCAGCCGCACGCGCACGCCACGGTCGGCGGCGTGCACGATCTCGCGTGCGAGCAACAGGCCCGTGAGGTCGGTTTTCCAGTAGTAGTACTGGAGATCGAGGCTACGGCCGGCCGCCCGCGCCGTCAGCGCCCGCACGGCGAACGCCTCGAGATTGTCGGAACAGAGCACCAAGCCGCTCCAGCCCTTCCGCGCCTCCAGCATCGGCGCGGCCAGTCGATCGAGCGGCGTGTCGTCCTGCGCCAATGGCAGGGCGTAGGATGCCTCGCCGCGCGGCCGGCGCGCCAGTCGGCCATAGGCATAGATGCCGAGCGCTGAAACCAGCGAGGCGAGCACGAAGGCGGCGATGACCCCGATCGCCACCGTCATGCGCGCGTCCGGCCTGCGTCGGAGCGTCCGAGACGAAGGATCGATGGATTGGTCGTCACCTGCCGCCCGTCATGATTGGAACCTTCCCGCCAGATGGCAATTCCCTCTTAAGATAACCATCTCTATACAGGTTTTCAGTGCGGGCGGTTCGGGTGATCATCGGCGGCATGCTGAGTCGGAGGATCGGTGAGGCATGGGCAGAATGATGTGGAAGCCGGCGCTCGCCGAGTCGCTGCATCCGCTGCTGCGCCGCTTCCCGCATGTCGTTCCGATGCATACAACCGACCTCGCGGCCGGCGGCGGCGATGCGCTCGTCGCGTCTTACAACATCCACAAATGCGTCGGGCAGGACGGCCTCTTCAGCCCTCCCCGCATCATGTCGGTGATCGGCGAGATCGGCGCTGACATCATCGCCTTGCAGGAAGTCGACCAGCGCTTCGGCGAGCGCGTCGGCCTGCTGGACCTTGCCGTTCTGCGGGACAGATGCGGCCTGGTGCCGATTCCGCTCAGGCCGACCCGCAAGGGCCATGGCTGGCACGGCAATCTGGTGCTGTGCCGGGAGGGCGTGGTCAAGGCGGCGCGTCAGATGGCGCTGCCGGGGGTCGAGCCGCGCGGCGCGCTGATCGTCGACCTCGAACTGCCGGTCGGCCCGCTGCGCATCATCGCCGCCCATCTCGGCCTGCTGCGGCGCTCCCGCGCCCTGCAGGTCGAGGCGATCCTCAGCGCGGTCGGCGCCGACCAGCATGTGCCGACGCTGTTCCTTGGCGACCTGAACGAATGGCGGCTCGGGGCCCGGTCCTCGCTGCGCGCGCTCGAGGATTCCTTCCACGCACCCGCCCCCATGCTGCCGAGTTTTCCCGCCGGCTTCCCCATCCTGGCGCTCGACCGCATCATGGGCAATCTGCCGGGTCTCGTCGCCCGCGCCGCCGTCCACAATACCGCGCTCGCCCGCACCGCCTCCGACCATCTGCCGGTCAAGGCCTGGGTCCACGTCGTCGGTGCCTCGCAAGGCGGCGAGCCGCCGCGGCCCGCAACGTCCGCGCAAAAAACCGCCGACCCCGATTTTGTGCCGGCCGGAGCGTTTCGGCCGTGACAGGACACGCCCGCAGGTCCTAGAGCAGGCTTCCGGGCGGCGCTGCCGTCCGAAGGTCCGCTTTCCCGAGGTTCATCATGTCCGACTTCGTCATTCAGCCGCCACCCTTGGCTGTAGTGCCTGTGGAAGACGGCCGCGGTTTCCCTGTCCGCCGCATCTTCTGCGTCGGCCGGAACTATGCGGCCCATGCGCGCGAAATGGGAGCGGACCCCGACCGCGAGCCCCCCTTCTTCTTTGCCAAGCCGGCCGACGCGATCCTCACCCAGGGCGCTGACATGCCCTACCCGCCGCAGACCGGCGACCTGCACCACGAGATCGAGCTCGTCGCGGCGATCGGCAGGGGCGGCGCCGACATTCCGGCCGACATGGCGCTCGACCACGTCTGGGGCTATGCGGCGGGGCTCGATATGACGCGCCGCGACCTGCAGGGCGCTGCCAAGAAGGCGGGCCGGCCCTGGGACATGGGCAAGGGCTTCGACCACTCGGCGCCGATCGGAACGCTCGTTCCGGCGTCGCGGATCGGTCATCCCGGCACCGGCCGCATCGAACTGAAGGTCAACGGCACGCTTCGCCAGCAGGGCGACGTCGCGGACCTGATCTGGGGGATCGCCGAAACCGTCAGCTACCTGTCCTCCCTCGTGAGGCTCGCTCCCGGCGATCTGATCTTCACCGGAACTCCGGAAGGCGTCGCGGCCGTCGGACCCGGCGACCTGCTGGAAGGCTCGATCGAAGGCGTCGGCACCGTCACCACCCGCATCGTCTCACGCTGACCGGAGCAGCCGCCGTGACCCGCCTGACCATTCGACGCCCCAGCGACCTGCACGTCCACTTCCGCGACGGCGACGTGCTCCGGCACGTGGTCCCCTTCACCGCGCAGGCCTTTGCCAGGGCGATCGTCATGCCCAATCTGTCGCCGCCGGTGACCACCGCCGCGATGGCCCTCGCCTACCGCACGCGCATCATGGACGCCGTGCCGGCCAGCACGGACTTCACGCCGATGATGACGTGCTACCTGACCGACCACACCGACGCATCGGACCTCCTGGCAGGCCATCGCGACGGCATATTCGCCGCCGCCAAGCTCTATCCGGCGCACGCGACCACCAATTCGAGCCACGGCGTCAGCGCGATCGACAGAATTCATGACGTGCTGGGCGCCATGCAGGAGGCGGGGCTCCCCCTCCTGGTCCACGGAGAGCTGACGCGGCCCGACATCGACATCTTCGACCGCGAGCGCGGCTTCATCGAGGAGGTCCTGGTCCCGACGCTGGAGCGGTTCCCGCGCCTGCGGGTGGTGATGGAGCACATCACCACGGAAGACGGCGCGAAGGCGGCCGTCGCCTTCGGCGACCGCGTCGCCGCCACCATCACGCCGCAGCATCTCCTGTTCAATCGCAACGCGCTGTTCCAGGGCGGCCTGCGCCCGCACATGTACTGCCTGCCGATCCTGAAGCGGGAGAAGCACAGGCTGGCGCTGCGCCGGGCGGCCGTCAGCGGCCGGCCCAACTACTTCCTCGGCACCGACACGGCCCCCCATCTCCGGCACCTCAAGGAGGCGGATTGCGGATGCGCCGGCGTCTTCTCGGCTCCGGTCGCCGTCGAGGCCTATCTGCGGGTCTTCGAGGAGGAGGACGCGCTCGACCGCTTCGAGGCGTTCGCTTCGCTCAACGGCGCGGCCTTCTACGGCTTCGACCCTCCCGCAGAAACCGTGACCTACGTTCGCGCCTCCAGAACGGTCGAGGCCTCCGTTCCGGTGGGGGACGCGGGAGCGCTGGTGCCCCTGTTCGCGGGCGAGGACATCGCCTGGTCCTTGCAGTCCGGCTGACGAGGCCGATCGGACAGGGCGGGACTTCGGCCTTCGACGGGAGTACTCGCCATGCCGCCGGCCCCGCGCGTCTGGGCTCGGCGCGTTCGACGCACCGGTTCCGCGTGGCTATCGCGCGACACGCCGAAGTTTCGCGATTTCAACGTTTGCCCCCGGATTCGACAGAGGTTAGATTAGAACCGAATCAGTCAGTGGCGGATGGCGAACCGCTCACCGGCGTTCCGGAAAGCCTTGGGGGGCTTTGAGGGGTTCGGTTCTCAGTGGTGCCTCGCCCATCCGGCCCGTCCCGGATGTCCTGGTTCTCGTAACAAAGTGATTGGTCCGCATGTCCGGCCGCTGGTGATCCCAGAGGCCAGGGCACGGGTAACGATTCTGGGCGCTTCTACCGTCGATGTCATCTGCCGCCGTTCCGATCGATCCGTCCGCAAGCCGCGCCAGGCGTCTTGCGACGCGCGCCGACCTCACCGGCTATCTGACAGCGCTGTGCCAGGCCCTCGGTGCGGACAGCTACATGCTGGTGGCGATCCTCCACGACCAGCGTCGCAGCGACGTCCGCATCGTCGCGTCGAACTGGATCTATGACGCAACCCTGCTGGTGGGGCATCACCGCATCGCCATGCTGGCGGAGTCGGCCCAGGCCGCCGCCCTCGGCTTTCGGCCGGAACCGCTCGTCACCCGTGCCGCGCCTGCCGGCCTCGGCGGCGAGGATGCCCGCATCCTCGACATTCTCGGGCATTCCGAAATCTACGCCCTGAGGCTGAATGTCGGGCGCCAGCGCTATTTCCTGCTGCTGTCCTCGGAGGAGCCCGGCATACTCGATCCGCACGACGTGATGCGGGCGCAGATGCGCTGCTGCTACGCGCTCGGCCAGGTGCCGGAACTGCTGGCCGCCACCGCTCAGCAGGATCCGCTGTCGGATCGCGAGCGCGAGTGCCTGTACTGGGTGTCGGAAGGCAAGACCTCGGACGAGATCGCGCTCATCCTCGGCGTCTCCGGGAACACCGTGAACACCTACGTCAATCACGCGATCCAGAAGTTCTCGGCGTCGAACCGCGCCGAAGCCGTCGCCACCGCGATCCGGAACGGCATCATATGAAGAAGAAGCCGCTGTCGGCGTTCACCCAGCGGGATCACCGCAACCTGTTCGGCGCCAACGCCCGTGACGGCGCGGGCGATCCGGCGGCCTCCATCCCCGAGGCGGTCCAGCGCTGCCGCTGGATCGCCATCGATATCGGCGCGGCCGAGTTCGGCCTGTTCTTCGTCAGCCCGTCGCTGGAACGCGCCCGGCTGCTGTCTTCCTTCGATTCCAGCTTTCCGCGCGTGTCGACCGCCGCGAAATTCATCTCCGGCCAGAATGGCGAAGCGCTGGTCAAGCATACGCGCGTCTCGACCACGCCGTGCTGGTGGGCCGATGCGGACACCTCGGCGGCCGCGGCGCGGTTCGCCGCGCACGAATTCGTCCAGCGCATCGACGAACTGGTGCCGGGAAGTCCCGGCATCGCCTTCCCGGTCTTTG
Organism: Rhizobiaceae bacterium; assembly: GCA_019635715.1. Lineage (GTDB taxonomy): Bacteria > Pseudomonadota > Alphaproteobacteria > Rhizobiales > Rhizobiaceae > Kumtagia. The sequence continues at coordinate 17,169 of JAHBYY010000004.1, forward strand.
CCGATCGCGGCCAATGCGGACTGGTGGTCTTTCTCGGTCACGACATCGCCATCGAGGCCGAGCAGATTCTGGACATCCACGCCCGTTGCTTCTGGCTGTTCAACGCCGTCTCCAGGCTGAGCGTCAGCCATGCCGAGAAGGCGCCTACCATGTCGAAGCGCGAACTGGAGTGCCTCAAGCTGACCGCCAAGGGCCACACCAGCGATTCGATCGCCACCTCGCTCAGGATCTCGGTGCACACCGCCAACCAGTACCTGACCAATTCGACCCAGAAGCTCAACGCCGTCAATCGCATGCATGCGGTCGCCAAGGCCATCAAGCTCGGCCTGATCGACTGAAGCTGGAGGTCACGCCGTCGATCAGGGCGCCGTCGGCTCGGAGCGCCTGATCCGCGCGCGCTCGATGGCCGAACGCAGGAAGGCCGTGTTCGCCTCAGGGTCGGAATCGGGCTCGTCGAAGGCGACGTAGTTCACCTCGACGCCGGCACGCGCCGCCTCGAGCGTCAGCGTGAAGTAGACGGTGGCGCCGCTCGGCCTGAGTTCAAGGTCGAGCTCGATGCGCGGCGCATCTTCCCAGGCGGCATGCACCTGGCCGCCATTGCCCAGCCGCAGCGTGCGCGGCATGAAATAGAGTTCCGCCGCGGAATCGACGATGTCCGAGATGCAGGCGAAATGCTCGAGCCGGATGAAGGCGATGTAGTCGGCGACGTCGACGAGCCGGAGTTCGCTGACGATGTCGCCGATCGCATCGGCGACGATGATTTCCCGGGCAGACGAATGCGACTGGCGGATCATAGGTGGGGTTTCTTCGGGGCCTTGCTTTGCTGGACCGCGCGGACGAGTTCCGCGACCGCCTGGTAGAACTGCGGCGGGATGACGCTATCCACCGAAACTTGCTTGTACATGGAGCGGGCGAGAGCCACGTCCTCGAATACGGGAATCCCGTTCTGCTCGGCGAGCTCGCGGATCTTCAGGGCGACCAGATCGGTGCCCTTGGCGAGCACCAGCGGCGCTGCGCTCTCTTCGCGCACGTAGCGGAGCGCAATGGCGTAGTGCGTCGGATTGGCGATGACCAGCGTGGCGCGCGGCACCGACGTGATCATCCGCCGCCGGGCCCGGTCGCGTGCCAGCGAGCGCAGCCGCGACTTGACGATCGGATCGCCCTCCGACTGCTTCATCTCGTCCTTCACCTCCTGCCGCGACATCCTCAGTTCCTGGAACCAGTGGAAGCGCGACCAGACGACGTCGGCGGCCGCGATCGCCGCCATGACGACGACGATCGCCGTGATGATCTCGACGGCCATGTCCTTGACGACGACGCCGAACGCCGCCGGCGAGGTGAGCATCCCGGACATCAGCGTCACCATGCTGCCGCGCAGGATGAAGCTCAGAACCGCGACGACGAATACCAGCTTGGCGACCGCCTTGGCGAACTCGACCCATCCCTGCACGCCGAACAGCCGCTTCCAGCCGGCCATCGGCGAAATCCTCGACCATTGCGGCTCGATGCGGTCGCCAACGAACTGCGGCAGGTTCTGCAGCGCCGACGCCGCGATGCCGGCAACCATCAGCAGCACGACGAGCGCCAGCATCGCCTTGCCGCTCTCGACCACGACCCGGTTGAACAGCGTCGCGACGTCGCGGCTGGTGTCGAGCGACCAGGCTTCCGGCCGCTCGAGGAATATCGTCAGGAAGTTTCCGAGCTCGGCGACCTTGTCGCCGAGGAAGAACACGGCGAAGACCAGTATGGCGAGGAACGAGGCCAGCAGCGGCGCTTCGCGCGAGCTCGGCAGCTTGCCCTGCTCGACCGTGTCGCGAACCTTCTTCTCGGTCGGTTCCTCGGTCTTGCTTTCCTTGTCGGACGTATCGGACATGCGGCGCCCTCAACCGATCGAGGCGCAGCCGATCAGGCGGCTTCCTGTGTCGGCATCTCGATAGCGCCCTCCCGCGCCAGGCGGATGACCGTCGCAGCGACCGACTTGCGGGCCTTGATGATCTCGGCCATCGGCACCGAATCCGAACCCTGTCCGAGCTCCGCTTCGATCATGCGGCGCGAGCGCGCGCCGATCGACGAGAGCACCGCCTCGACCATCGCCGCATCCGCCTTGTGCAGGCACATGGTGACGAGTTCGGACGACAGTCCGTCGAACAGCGTGACGCGGCCCTTCTGAGACAGCAGCATGATGTCCTCGAACGAGAACAGCCTCGACTTGACGCCTTCGAGGTTCGGCGTGCCCGCATCCTGGAGATCCTGCATGACCTCGTCGAGCTGGCTCTTGTCGAGTTCGTTGAGCAGGCTGGCGACCCGAATCTGGCCGGCCGAGGTATCGCGCGAGCCGGCGTCTCCCAGCAAGCGCGCGCGGAGCTGACCCTCGAGGATCTTGGTCGCGGTCTCCGGGATCGAGGCGATCGAGATCATGCGCCGGACGATCTCGCTGCGCAGCGGCTTGTCGAGCGCCAGCAGCGTGTTGGCCGCCATCTGCGGCCCGATCTTCGACAGCACGACGGCGGAGGTCTGCGGATGCTCGGTGGCGAGGAAGGCGCCGAGGCGCGGCGGATCGAGCTTCTCGATCTCGGTCCACACCGGCGGTGCCTGGGTGCCGGAGTTCTGCTCCTTGCCCATGATCGCCTTCACCTGATCGGGCGTCAGCGTCTCGTTCAGCAGATCGTCCATCTGGTCGGCGGAATCGAGCTGACCGGCACCCTCGGTGAACTCGTCCTCGAACTCGGCAACGATGACCTCCAGCTCGCTCTGCGGAATGGTCTTCAGCAGCCGCGCGCTCTCGATCAACGTCTTCAGCTCGTCCTGCTTGAAGAAGCGGAGCAGCTTTCCGGCAGACGGCTTGCCCATCGCCACGAGGATGGCGGCGGCCTTCTGCGGCCTGCTGAGGTTCATCGCATTCATGCCCGCAGCGTCTCCCGCCCGATCCTGCCCATTCCCGCCGGCCTACGCGCCGCTCGACGCGTTGATGATCTCGGTGAGCCGGATGCCGAAGCGCGTGGGATCGTTCTCCAGCACCGTGATTTCGCCGCGTGCGATCTTGCGGCCGTTGACGACGACGTCGACGGGTTCGCCGACGCGGCGGTTGAGCGCCACTGTCGACCCCTTCTGCAGCGCCATCAGGTCGGAGACCGGCATCTCGGTGCTGCCGAGAACGATCTGCACCTCGACCGGAATGTTCATCACGATGCTGGCGTTCGGCCTGTTGGGGTCGGCGGGCCGCGGCTTGGCCGCGTCTTCGCCGAGCACGCCGCGCAGCTCACGGATCGCCTTGTTGAGCTGCTCCTCGCCCGAGTCCTCGATCGCCGCTTCGCTCGCCTGGCTCATTTCGTCTTCTCCGCTTGCCCCACGGCTTTGCCGCTCAGCCCGGCATCAGCCCGTCGATCAGATCCTGCCGTTCGTCGAACGGCTCTATCACCCGCACCGTGTAGTTCTGTCCGAGCTTGCCGAACTCACATACGAAGAGAGTCTTGTGCCGGGCTGACAGCTTGGCGCTCGACCGGGATTTCTCGTCGAATTCGATGAGCTGGCCCGCGTGGAGACAGGCGATGTCGGCGAGCGTCATGCGGGCCAGCGGCATGGTGGCCTCCACCGTCACGGCGGAGCGCATCACCTCCTCGCCGAACTGCTCGGTCCACTTTTCGTCGGCGGGCGACGATTGCTGCGGACCGGACGCGCTCTCGCCGCGCTGCCTCAGGAGCACGCGCTGCGGCATCATCAGGAACAGCCGGCCGCGTGTCGGCCCGCCGCCGATGGCGAAGACGATGCGCACCGCGGGGCCGTCGCGCACGACATGCTTGACCAGCGTCTGTCCGGTGATGGGACGGGGCAAGGGAAGCGAGAAGGCGAAAGCGCGGGCGCCCGAACCGTTCGCCGCCTTGGCGGCCTCTTCGAAGGCGATCGCCGCCACCTCGACTTCCGTCGGGGAGAGCGGACGGTCGACCGGCGGCGGCGGCTCGTCGGGATCGCCGCCGAACAGCACCGAGACCAGGTAGTTCACGGCCGTCGCATCGGCCACGAGGAGAAGCGCGTCGGGCGAGTTCGGCGACGACACCGTCGTCATCACGCAATTGCCGTCGCATTCCGCCTTCGCCGCGGAAAAGCGCGTCATCTCGACGGTCTCGAGTTCGATCGGCACCGCTGCCGGAAGGTGGGCGGCCAGCCCCTTGACGAAAACCGGCAGCGCGCGCTCGGCGATCGCCCGGCCGGTCGACAGGATCGCGTCCGGCTCGCCGGTGTCGCCGATCAGGCGCTCGACGATGTAGGCGCGGGTCTCGGCCGGGCTGGCGGGACTAGACATCGCGATCGATCTGCCTCGGCGGGCGGCTCATCGATCAGGCCGCCTTCTTGGCGTCACCGCCGCCGGTGTTCAGCGTGCTCTGTTCGACGGCGTCGATCGAAGGCCGGTCGTAGGACGAGATCGTCTTGCGGCCGAACTCGATCGCCACCTGCGGCAGCGAGCCGTTCATATAGGCCAGCAGCGTCTGCTTGACGATGATGTAGAGGCGGTTGTTCTTCTCGCGGACGACCTTGATCTTGGTGGCGATCGGTCCGACCACGCAGTAGGACATGAAGATGCCGAGGAAGGTTCCGACCAGCGCCGCGCCGATCAGGCCGCCGAGGATCTCCGGCGACTGGTCGAGCGCGCCCATGGCCTTCACCACGCCGAGCACCGCCGCCACGATGCCGATCGCCGGAAAGCCGTCGCCCATCGCCGTCAGCGCCTGATAGGGCTTGAGGCTGTCGGCGCGGATCGTCTGGATCTCCTCGTCCATCAGCGCCTCGATCTCGTGCGACCGGGCGTTGCCGATGATGATGAGGCGGCAGTAGTCGCAGATGAAGGCGGTCAGTTCCTTCTTTTTCAGGATCGTGGGGAATGCCTGGAAAATCGCCGATTCCGACGGGTTGTCGATATGGGCCTCGACCTCGCTGCGCGACTTGGTCCGCAGTTCGCGCATCAGGCTGTGCAGGACGCCGAGGGTTTCGAGATAGTCCTTTTCCTTCGGCACGGCCTGCTTGAAGGCCTCCAGCATTGCCTTGCCGCTGTCCTTGACCACCTTCATCGGGTTGGCGACCAGGAAGGTCCCGAGGGCAGCGCCGCAGATGATCACGACTTCCCAGGGCTGCATCAGGACCTCGATGTGGCCGCCCATCGCCATGAAGCCGCCGAGCACGCAGCCCAGCGTCACAACGAGTCCGATCAGAATGCCCACGCGCAGTCCCTTCGCGAGTTTGGTCGCAACGAGGTCTACGGCGTGTGGCTTGTGTGAAGCTTGAACGGGTCGATTCAGTTTCGCGCAAGGCTCTGCGCGTAGGATGGCCATGATCGCCACGGAGGCTGCGGCCGTGCTCAACACCTATGTCAGCTATCAGCTCATCGCCAAGGACGTGCCCAAGGCCATCGAGCGCGTCGAGAAACAGCCGGTGGTCGCACGCGAGACGGAGTACTATCTCGACAACATCACCAAGGTGAAATCCGCCAAGGAGTTCCTCGTCGACGACCGCCTGTTCCGCTACGCCATGAAGGCGTTCGGCCTGGAGGACATGAACTACGCCAAGGCGTTCATGGCCAAGGTGCTGAAGGAAGGCATCGAGGACAGCGACAGCTTCGCCAACAAGCTCACCGACAAGCGCTACTACGACTTCGCCAAGACCTTCGATTTCGCCGGCTACGGCGAGAACGCCACGCTGTTCACGCGGGCCCAGCAGGGAACCGTCGACAAATACATGCGCCAGACGCTGGAGGAGAACGCCGGCGACCAGAACGAAGGTGTCCGTCTTGCCCTCTATTTCGAGCGCAAGGCCGCCGACCTGACGAATTTCTACCAAATCCTCGCCGACACCGCGCTGAGCAAGGTGATGCGCACCGCGCTCGGCCTGCCGGATTCCTTCGCCAGCGCCGACATCGACAAGCAGGTGAAGCTGTTCGAGAGCAAGTTCGACATCGAGGATTTCCAGGACCCCGAAAAGCTCTCGAAATTCCTCCAGCGCTTCACCAGCCTCTGGGAAATCAACAATCCCACGCAGAGCGCCACCAACTCGATGACGGTGCTGTTCAGCCAGCCGGCCGAGTACGGCATTTCGACCGACATCCTCTTCTCCATCGCGAGCATCCGGAAGTAGCATCATGCAGGACGGGCTTTACGTCGCGCTCTCGTCGCAGATCGCGCTCGAGCGGCGGCTGACCACGATCGCCGACAACGTCGCCAACTCCTCGACGGCCGGCTTCCGCGCCACGGGCATCCGCTTCGAGGACGTGGTCAGAGGCTCCGGCGACAAGTCCGTATCCTTCGCCTCGACCGGCAACACCTATCTTTCGACCAAGAACGGCGCGCTGCGCCAGACCGACAACGCGTTCGACTTCGCCATCCAGGGCGACGCGTGGTTTGCGCTCGATACGCCGGTCGGGACGGTGATGACCCGCGACGGCCGCTTCACCATGCTGGAAACCGGACAGCTCGTGTCGATCGAGGGCCACCCCGTCCTCGATCCGGGCGGCGCGCCGATCCAGCTCGATCCGCGCAACGGTCCCCCGAAAGCCGGCGCCGACGGCACGCTGCGCCAGAACGACGCGCTCGTCGCCTCGATCGGCCTCTACGAGTTCGATCCCGGCGAGGATTTTCAACGCTTCGGCAATTCCGGCATCATCCCCTCCGGCGCGCCGGAGGCCGTCGTCGACCGCAACGACGTCGGCGTCGCGCAGGGGTTCATCGAGGATTCGAACGTCAATCCGGTCCTGGAGATGTCCAACCTCATCGCGGTCCAGCGCAGTTTCGAGAACATCTCGGCGGCGATGCGCGCCACGGACCAGTCGCTCAGCGACGCCATCTCCGCCCTCGGCCCGACCAAGTGATCTGAATGGCTGCCGAACGGACGACGGCGTCCCCCGCAGCACCCGGCGCTGCTTCGGCGAGCCCGCTTTCCCTCCTCGAACGCGCCTGGACGAATTTCAACGGCGACCGGCCGCTGCTGCGCTGCGGCGGCCCCGTGGCCGAGGTGACCGCGACCCATCTGAGGGTGACCGGCCTTTCGCGCGAGGCCCGGCTCGGCGAACTCGTCGAGCTGCGCGGCCATCGATCGCGCCGCCGCGGCGAGATCGTCCAGATCGGTCCCGACTCCGTGCTCGTCGCACCCTTCGACAAGACGGCGGACGCCGGAGTCGGCGACACTGCTTTCCTGCTCGGCCCGCTGACCATCGATCCGGACGATAGCTGGCGCGGCCGGGTCGTCGACGCGCTCGGCCGGCCCGTCGACGGCGGTCCTCCGCTGATCGGCGCCGACCGGAAGGGCGCCGGCGCTCCGACCACGCCGTCCGCGCTCTCCCGCCAGCGCGTCGGCACCGGCTTCAGGACCGGCGTCCGCGTCGTCGACATCTTCACGCCGATCTGCTTCGGCCAGCGCCTCGGCATCTTCGCCGGCTCCGGCGTCGGCAAATCGACGCTGCTCGCCATGCTGGCCTCGGCCAGCGCGTTCGACACGGTCGTGGTCGTGCTGGTCGGCGAACGCGGCCGCGAGGTCCGAGAATTCCTCGAGGACACGCTCGGCGAGCAGGGCATGGCCAAGACGGTGGCGGTCGTTGCGACCAGCGACGAGAGCGCGATGATGCGGCGCCGTGCCCCCGACACAGGGATGCGGGTCGCCGAGCATTTTCGCGACCGGGGCCATCAGGTGCTGCTCGTCCTCGATTCGGTGACCCGTTTTGCGCATGCCCTGCGCGAGGTCGCCATCGGCGCGGGCGAGCCCCCCGTGTCGCGCGGCTATCCGCCTTCCGTCTTCATGGAGATGCCTCGCCTGCTGGAGCGGGCCGGGCCGGGAGCCGAGGGCGCGGGCGCCGTCACCGCCATCATCTCGGTGCTGGTCGACGGCGACGACCACAACGACCCGATCTCCGACGCCGTGCGCGGCATCCTCGACGGTCACATCGTGCTCGACCGTTCGATCGCCGAGCAGGGCCGCTTTCCGGCGGTCAATCCGCTGGCCTCGATCTCCCGGCTGGCGGGAAAGGCGTGGAGGGAAGACCAGAAGGCGCTGGTCACCCGGCTCAAGGCGATGATCTCCAAGTTCGAGGATACGCGCGACATCCGCCTGCTTGGCGCCTACCAGCCCGGCACGGACGCCGAGCTCGACATGGCGGTACGTCAGGTTCCGGCAATCTACGAGGCCCTAAACCAGTCGCCGGGCGATTCGCCGTCGGCTGATCCGTTCGCCGATCTCGCCCGGCATCTGAAGATGAGGGACAAGACGAATGCTGCGCCGGCGAACTGAAGACCTTCCCATCGCCGCCGGCAACACGCCGTCGCAGCGCCGTCTCCGCCACGCCCGCGTGCGGGCCTGGGCGTCGACCATCGCCAAGCGGCGCAGCGACATCATCGTCGCCACCATGGGCCTCTCGCTCGGGCTCGGCTGCGCCCTCTTCCCCTGGTACATCTTCTTCAATCAGGAGAAGTTCGGCATCCGCGCCATGAAGTTCGCCGGCAACAAGGACCAGATCGCGCCGATCTCGATGGGCGATCAGGGCGAGCGCGACGGGCCGACGACGCCTGCCGACATGCTGCCGCCGACCCGGCTGGATCTTTTCGCCACCGGCACGGTCGGCGACGAGGACGAGCAGACGCCGACCGTGGAGCCGGAGCATCAGCCCTTTCCGGGAACCGTGAACGAGCCGCAATACTCGCTGGTGTTCGCCACCGCCGGCCGCGCCATGATCGCCGACGACAGCGGCATGTGGGTGGTGCAGCGCGGATCGCTGCTGCCCGACAACAGCAAGGTCGTCAGCATCGAGCAGCGCGGCAAGGACTGGGTGCTGATCACCAGCAACCAGCGGGTCATCGAGGTCTCCAGGAACTGACCCGCCGGCGCAAGGCCCGCGCAAGACTGGCGACCTAGGCTCTGCGCGGAAACAGGCCGGACTCCGCACCAGTAGCCCAGATGCAACCCGTCAACCTCTTCAAGCTCGCATCCCTGCAGGCCGAATGGCTCTCGGTTCGCCAGTCGGCGGTCGCCGGCAACATCGCGAACGCCGATACGCCGGGCTACCGCGCCGTCGATGTCGAGCCTTTCGAGAAGATGCTGGGACGCTCGGGCGTCTCGCTGGCGGCGACGCAACCGGGCCATTTCGGCACCAGGCCGGACGAGGTGTCGTTCAAGACCAGGGACGACGACCGCACCACCGCGGCTCTGCCGTCCAACAACACCGTCGTCCTGGAGCAGGAACTGATGAAGTCCGGCGAGGTGTCGCGCGAATTCGGCCTGAACACGGCGATCGTCAAGGCGTTCCACCGCATGACGATGCTCAGCGTGAAGGTGTGACCATGGACGCCCTGTCGACTGCCCTCAAGGTCGCCGCCTCTGGCCTGAGCGCCCAGTCGGAGCGTTTGCGCGTCGTGTCGGAAAACCTCGCCAACGCCCAGTCGACCGGCAGCACGCCCGGTTCCGACCCCTATCGCCGCAAGACCATCACCTTCGCGGCCGAGCTAGATCGGGCGACCGGCGGATCGATGGTCAATGTCGTCAAGATCGACCGCGATTCCAGCGCCTTCCCGATCGAGTACCTTCCCGGCAGCCAGGCCGCCGACGCCGACGGCTACGTCAAGATGCCGAACGTCAATCCGCTGCTGGAAATGGCCGACGTGTCGCAGACCAACCGCTCCTACGAGGCCAACCTGCAGGTCATCCGCCAGGCGCGCGAGCTGATCTCCAAGACCATCGACCTGATCGGCAACCAGTGATGATCGGTCCCGTCGCACCCCTCAAGCCAAGCACGCCTCTCGATGCAGGCGGCTTCGCCTCCGGTTCCGCGTCCGCCAGCCAGTTGGCAGGTCCGTCCTTCGCCGAGATGGTCGCGTCGACCATCGGTCAGACGATCGGCTCGATGAAGGGCGCCGAGCAACTGTCGGTCGACGCGCTTCAGGGCAAGGCGGACCTGCGCACCGTCGTCGACGCGGTGATGAGTGCCGAACAGTCGTTCCAGGCGGCGGTGGCGATCCGAGACAAGATCGTCACCGCCTATCTGGAGGTCAGCCGCATGGCGATCTGAGGAGAATGGTCACATGAGAGCCCTGTCCATCGCCGCAACCGGCATGAACGCCCAGCAGACCAATCTCGAGGTCATCGCCAACAACATCGCCAACATCAACACGACCGGGTTCAAGCGCGCCCGCGCCGAGTTCAGCGATCTGCTCTACCAGGTCGACCGCATGCAGGGCGTGCCCAACCGCGCCAATGCCAGCCTCGTGCCGGAAGGTGTCAGCATCGGCCTCGGCGTCAAGACCTCGGCCGTGCGCAACCTGCATGCGCAGGGCAACCTCGTCGCCACGGCCAACAAGTTCGACCTCGCCATCACCGGGGCCGGCTGGTACCAGATCGAGGGCGCCGACGGCGAGACCCTCTATACCCGCGCCGGCGCCTTCAACACCAACGCCACCGGTCAGCTTGTGACGCTCGACGGGCTGCCGGTCCAGCCGGCGATCACCGTGCCGACCGATGCGCTGGAGGTCGTTGTCAACAAGACCGGCCAGGTGTTTGCCCGCATCGACGGCCAGACCGAATTGCAGGAACTCGGCCAGCTCACGCTGGCGACCTTTGCCAACGAGGCCGGCCTCGCCGCGATGGGCGACAATCTGTTCCGCGAAACGGCCGCCTCCGGACCCGCCAATGTCGGCGTTCCCGGGGATCCCGGTTTCGGCGCCATCGAGCAGGGCTATCTGGAAAGCTCCAACGTCGATCCGGTCAAGGAAATCACCGAGCTGATCTCGGCGCAGCGTGCCTACGAGATGAATTCCAAGGTGATCCAGGCGGCCGACGAGATGGCTGCCGTCGTCTCGAAGAACATCCGGTAGCCATCATGCGGCATGCCAAGACCCTCCTCCTGTCCCTGGCGACCGGCCTGCTTGCCGCCACGGCGCCGGCCGCCCTCTCGGCCGAGACCGTCCTGGTTCCGAGCCGCGTCATCTACCCTGGCGAGACGGTGACCGCCGCGGCACTGCAGGAGGTGACGCTCGCCGAAGGCAAGGTTCCGCCTGCCAACGTGGTCGTCGATGTCGAGGGGCTGGACGGAAAGGTCGCGCGCCGCACCCTGCTGCCCGGCCGCTACGTGCAAGTGGCGGCAATCCGCGACGCCTATGTGGTGGAGAAGGGCACGACCGTCGACATGACGTTCGTCGCCGGCGCCCTCATGATCGTCGCCACGGCGGTGACCCTCGAATCGGGGTCGGCCGGCGACCAGGTCAAGGTCCGCAACATCGATTCCGGCAAGATCGTCAGCGGCATCGTGCTCGCCGACGGCACCGTCAGGGTCGGCGGATGACGATGCGTCGGATGCTGCTTCTCGTCCTGGCGCTGATGCTGGCGTGGCAGCCGGCCTTCGCCGACGACGGCAAGCCGAACCGCCGCCAGCCACCCGGATCGGGAGGCATGGCGGGGGAACGCGGCCAGCCCGGCGACGCCGGCTACGGCGACCAGACGGAGCTTTACGACGGGCGCAACCTCGTCCAGGCCCGCATCAAGGACGTCGCCCAGTTGCAGAGTTCGCGCGACAACCAACTGGTCGGATACGGCCTCGTCATCGGACTTAAGGGCACCGGAGACGGGCTGCGCAACGCCCCGTTCACCGAACAGTCGATCCGCGCCATGCTGGAGAACCTGGGCATCGCCTCCGAAGGCGGCCGCACGCGCTCCAAGAACGTCGCCGCTGTCATCGTCACGGCCAACCTGCCGCCGTTCGTCCAGTCCGGCTCGCGCATCGACATATCCGTGTCCTCGATGGGTGACGCGACCTCCCTGCAGGGCGGCACCCTGGTGATGACGCCGCTCAAGGCCGCCAATGGCGAGATCTACGCGGTCGCCCAGGGACCGGTCTTCATCTCCGGCTTCACCGCCCAGGGACAGGCCGAGACGCTGACGCAGGGCGTTCCGACGGCCGGCCGCGTGCCCAACGGCGCGATCGTCGAGCGCGAGGTTCCGGCGGAGTTCGCCAGCCAGGGCAAGCTCACGCTACAACTGCGCAACGCCGATTTCTCCACCGCCGTCCGCGTCGCCGACACGATCAACGACTACACGCTGGAGCGGTTCGGCAAGCGCCTGGCCCTCGAGCAGGATTCCCGCACCGTCGCCATCAGCAAGCCGGCGACGATCTCCGCCGCCCGCTTCTTCGCCGAGCTCGAAAACCTGATGGTCGAGACCGATGCGCCGGCACGCGTCGTCGTCGACGAACGCACCGGCACGATCGTCATCGGCAACGAGGTCAAGATCTCGCGCGTCGCCGTCAGTCACGGAGCGTTGACGGTTCGCATCACCGAGGCGCCCAAGATCATCCAGCCGGAGCCCTTCTCCAAAGGCGAGACCGCCGTGGAGCCTTACACCGCGATCGACGCCTCGCAGCCGGATGCGCGCGTCGCCGTGCTCGACGGCCCTGACCTGCAGACGCTCGTCTCCGGGCTCAATCGCCTCGGCGTCAAGCCGGACGGCATCATCGCCATCCTGCAGGGCATCAAGTCGGCCGGCGCGCTGCAGGCCGATCTGGTGTTGCAGTAGCCATGAAGACCGCACGCTCCCCTCTCCTCGGCCGCAGCCGCGGCGCCATGCTGGTGGCAGCCCTGGCCGCCGCCACGCTCGCCGGCCTGCCGGCATCCGGCCAGACGATCCCGCTCTCCGGCAGCGAATCGGCCTCCGAGATCGAGAAGTTCTGCACCGGAATCGCCGATGCCGCGCGCGACCGCCGCTATGCGCTCCAGGCCCTCGAACTGAAGAAGCTCCAGGAAGACGTCGACAAGCGCATCGCCGCCCTGGAGGAGAAGCGCAAGCAGTACGAGGACTGGATGGCGCGTCGCGAGAAGTTTCTCGCCCTGGCCCAGGAAAACGTGGTGAAGATCTACAGCGCGATGAAGCCCGACGCCGCAGCCGAGCGTCTCGCCGAACTCAACGTCCAGCTCGCCGCCGGCATCCTGATGAAGATGGAGTCGCGCAAGGCGGGCGTCATCCTCAACGAAATGAACAGCAAGGCCGCCGCCGCCCTCACCGGCATTATGGCAAGCGCCGCCCGCAGGGAAGACCCGACATGATGCGCTCCATACTCCTGCTGCTGGGCGCGTCGGCGCTCGCCGGCTGCGCCACGCCCAATCTGGACGAGGTCAATCGCGAACCGTCGCTGTCGCCGGTCTCGTCGGCGGCGACCGCCGCCTATGCCTATCCCGAGAGCCCGTCGCAGCCGGTCAAGCGCAACTCGCTGTGGAACGACCGCCAGAGCCGGCTGTTCACCGACCCGCGCGCGCTCAATCCCGGCGACATCCTCACGGTGAAGATCGAGATCAACGATCGGGCCCGCTTCAAGAACCAGTCGGACCGCAGCCGCACCGCAAAGCGCTCGCTCAATCTCGGCGTCTCGGGCGACTGGAACGGCCTCGCCGGCTCGGCCAACGGCGAAGGCAGCATCGGCTCCTCGACGAACACCAACGGCGCGGGCGCCACCGAACGCTCCGAAAGCATCGCGCTGTCGGTCGCCGCGGTGGTCACCGACGTCATGCCCAACGGCAATCTGGTGATCCGCGGATCGCAGGAGGTACGCGTCAACGCGGAACTCCGCATCCTGACCATCGCCGGCATCGTGCGTCCCTCCGACATCGGCCCGGAGAACACGATTTCCTACGAGCGGATCGCCGAGGCGCGCATCTCCTACGGCGGGCGCGGCCGGCTGACCGAGGTGCAGCAGCCGCCCTACGGCCAGCAGGTCGTGGACAGGCTCCTGCCCTTCTGATCGCCGCCATGGCCGCCGTCCAGGACGCCCCCCCGACCCGCAAGGGCCCGTCCCTGATCATCCAGGGCGTGGTCCTGCTGGTGCTGACGCTGATGACCGCCGGTCTCGGATGGTTTGCCGGCACCTATCTGGGACAGGGCGTCGTACATGGCGGCACGCCTGCCGAAGAGACCGCCGGGGGCCACGCCGAGCCGGTCAGCGGCAGCGGCCATGGGGCTGCCGCCGAGACGCCACCCGCCGAAGGCGGTCACGAGGGAGGTGACGCCGCCGTCGGTCCGCGGCTCGTCGAGCTCGCACCGATGACCACCAACCTGGCGGCGCCCGACACGGTCTGGGTCCAGCTCGAACTGTCGCTGCTGGTCGACGCGCCGCAGCCGCAGGACGTCATCGAGGCGGTCCACCAGGACCTGTTCGCCTATCTGCGCACCGTCAAGCTTCATCAGATCGAGGGCGCCAGCGGCTACCGGCACCTCAAATCGGATCTTGAGGAGCGCGCCCGCATCCGCAGCGACGGCCACGTCCAGCAGGTACTCGTCCGGACACTCATCTTCGAATGAGACGCACCCTCACCATCGCCGCGATGCTCCTTGCCGCCAGCATGCCGGCGGCGGCGCAGCAGCTCGATCTCGGGGCGCTCGGCCAGGCGGACGGCACCACGGTCGGCTACATCATCCAGATGTTCGGCCTGATCACCGTCCTGTCGGTGGCGCCGGGCCTGCTGATCATGGTGACGAGCTTCACCCGCTTCATCATCGCCTTCTCGATCCTGCGTGCCGGCATCGGCCTGCAGACGACGCCGGCGAACCTGATCCTCATCAGCCTGTCGTTGTTCATGACGTTCTTCGTCATGGCCCCGACATTCGACCAGGCCTGGACGAACGGCGTGCGGCCGCTGATGGACAACCAGATCGACCAGGCCGTCGCCGTCGAGCGGATCACCGATCCGTTCCGCACCTTCATGCAGCGCAACGTCCGCGACAAGGACCTCGCGCTGTTCGCGGATCTGGCGCGCGAGCGCGGCCAGCAGGTCGACGGCGAGAAGATCGACCTGCGCGTCCTGGTGCCCGCCTTCATGATCTCGGAGATCCGCCGCGGCTTCGAGATCGGCTTCCTGATCGTGCTGCCGTTCCTCGTCATCGACCTCATCGTCGCGACCATCACCATGGCCATGGGCATGATGATGCTGCCGCCGACGGTGGTGTCGCTGCCGTTCAAGCTGCTGTTCTTCGTCCTGATCGACGGCTGGAACCTGCTCGTCGGCAGCCTGGTCCGATCTTTTACCTAAAGTTTACCCTCGCGCTTATCCGATCGGTAGCATGTCCCTGTCATGGTGCGAGCCAGCATGACGGACTGATCGACCACGAGTGATCATAGGCATGATGCCACCCCGTCATACCGGCCGAACCGGTATGAATCAGTAGTTTGAGTACGCGTAAAGGTGAGTACCCATGGCAAGCATCATGACCAACACGTCGGCGTTGACGGCTCTCCAGAGCCTCAACAACACCAACCGCAACCTCGAGACCACCCAGAACCGCATCTCGACCGGCTATCGCGTCTCGGAAGCCTCCGACAACGCCGCCTACTGGTCGATCGCCACCACCATGCGCTCTGACAACAAGGCGCTTTCCACCGTCTCCGACGCGCTCGGCCTCGGCGCCTCCAAGGTCGACACCGCCTATACCGGCATGAACAAGGCGATCGACACCGTCAACGAGATCAAGACCAAGCTCGTCGCCTCACAGGGCTCGTCCGATGCCGACAAGCAGAAGTACGACATCGAGATCAAGGCGCTCCAGGCCCAGTTGAAGAGCTATTCCGACGCCTCGACCTTCTCCGGCGCCAACTGGCTGTCGACCGACACCACCAATGCCGCCACCGCCGGCACCTTCGCCGACGTCAAGATCGTCGCCTCGTTCAACCGTGACGCCACCGGCAAGACCAGCATCGGCACGATCGACGTCAAGGTGCAGGACATCAAGCTCTACGATGCCGGCTCGACCGACGAGACCGATGCCGGTCTCCTCGACGGCACCCGCGATGCCACCGGCGCCCGCGCCGCCGCGCAGGCCGCCACCATCGGCGACGATGCCGCCGCCGGCGACACCTACACGGTCTCCGACATGGCCCTCTACGACTCCGGCACCGGCGCGGTCGCCAGCGACAGCCAGATCGCCGACATGCTCGGCGTGGTCGAGGGTGCGCTGAAGGACATGACGACCGCCGCCACCAATCTCGGCGCCGCCAAGACCCGCATCAATCTGCAGCAGACCTTCACCTCGAGCCTGATGGACTCCTTCGACCGCGGCATCGGCCAGCTCGTCGACGCCGACATGAACAAGGAATCGACCCGGCTGCAGGCCCTCCAGGTCCAGCAGCAGCTCGGCATCCAGGCCCTGTCGATTGCCAACTCGAACTCTCAGTCGATCATGTCGCTGTTCCGCGGCTGATCCTTCTTCCTGAGCTTCGGCTTGAAGGCCGCGCACCGGACCCGGTGCGCGGCCCTCGGCGTTTGGCGTTTACCGTGGAAAACCCATCATTAAGCACGCGTTAACCATAGAGGCGTAGTTATGGTTAACCGGTACCTAAGCTGACTCGTCCGGGATTGATGAGCATCAGCGCGTGCCTTGTGGGATTTGAGGTTTGCCATGGCCAGCATTATGACCAACGTATCGGCGATGACGGCTCTCCAGAGCCTCAACGCCACCAATCGAAACTTGGATACGACTCAGGCACGAATCTCGACCGGCTACCGGGTTTCGGAGGCATCCGACAACGCCGCCTATTGGTCGATCGCCACCACCATGCGGTCGGACAACAAGGCGATGTCCACCGTCTCCGATGCGCTCGGCCTCGGTTCCTCCAAGATCGATACCGCCTATACCGGCATCAACAAGGCGATCGACACCGTCAACGAGATCAAGAACAAGCTGGTGGCCGCGGTCGGCGCATCCGACACCGACAAGCAGAAGTACGGCATCGAAATCACCGCGCTCCAGGCCCAGTTGAAGAGCTATGCCGACGCCTCGACCTTCTCCGGCGCCAACTGGCTGTCGACAGACACCACCAACAACGCCACGGCCGGCCAGTTCGAGAACGTCAAGATCGTCGCCTCCTTCAACCGCGGCACCGCCGGCGACATCACGGTCGGCACGATCGACATCGTGGTCCAGAACATCAAGCTCTATGACGCCGGCAAGTCGGACGAGACCGACGCCGGCACCCTCGACGGCACCCGCGACAAAACCGGCGCCCGCGCCACCGCCCAGGCCGTGACCATCGGCGACGACGCGGCCGTCGGCGACACCTACACCGTATCCGATCTGTCCGTCTGGGATGCCACCAACAGCATCTCGGCGAGCGACGGCCAGATCCTCGACATGATCGGCGTCGTCGAGGGTGCCCTGAAGGACATGACGACGGCCGCCACCAATCTCGGCGCCGCCAAGACCCGAATCAGCCTGCAGCAGAGCTTCACATCGAGCCTGATGGACTCGATCGATCGCGGCATCGGCCAGCTCGTCGACGCCGACATGAACAAGGAATCGACCCGGCTGCAGGCCCTCCAGGTCCAGCAGCAGCTCGGCATCCAGGCGCTGTCGATCGCAAACCAGAATTCGCAGACGATCCTCTCGCTGTTCAAGGGCTAATCCCTCCGCCCGACACGCACGATCGGCTCGGCCGCGCCCTTCCGGCGCGGCCTTTTCATTTTCGCACAAGCTTCGGTCGCTAGCCTCGGACCCGAGTTCCCGCGGAGCGAGGCAAGGTGCCGGAGCAGATCCAGAAAGTCGTTGCCAACCTGCAGGCCTTCGGGCCGAAGCGGCTGGCCATCATGGGCGGCGTCGCGGCCCTGGTCTTCGCCGTCATCGGGGTCGCTTCGGTCTATCTGAACCGCCCAGCCTTCGAGACGCTCTATGTCGGGCTGGAACGCTCTGACGTGAACCAGATCGGGCTGGTGCTCGGCGAGGCCGGCATCGATTTCGACGTCGCTTCGGACGGCACCACCGTTCTGGTCCCGGCCGGCAAGACCTCGAATGCCCGCATGCTGCTGGCGGAGAAGGGCCTGCCCACCAGCGCCAATGCCGGCTACGAACTGTTCGACAATGTCGGCGCCATGGGCCTCACCTCCTTCATGCAGCAGGTGACGCGTGTCCGCGCCCTGGAAGGCGAGATCGCCCGCACCATACAGTCGATCAACGGCATTCGCGCGGCGCGCGTCCATCTCGTCCTGCCGGAGCGCGCATCGTTCCGCCGCGACGAGCAGCAGCCCTCCGCCTCGGTCGTGGTGCGCGCCTCCGATCTCGACGGCGCGCGCAGCGCCAGCGCCATCCGCCATTTGGTGGCCGCCGCGGTCCCCGGCCTCGGCGTCGACAAGGTCACCGTCCTCGATTCCAACGGAACGCTGCTGGCCGCCGGCGACGATCCCGCCAACTCGAGCGCCAACCGGTCGCTCGGCATCGAACGCAGCGTGGAACTGCAGATCGAGGACAACATCCGCCGGGCCCTCGCCCCCTATCTCGGTCCCGACAATTTCCGTGCCAGCGTCAAGACCGACCTGAACACGGACCTGCGCCAATCCGAAGAGACCATTTTCGATCCGGAATCCCGTGTCGAGCGCTCCATCCAGGTCGTCCGCGCCAACGAGAACAACAACCAGCAGTCTTCCGCCGCGCCGGCGTCGGTCGACCAGAACCTGCCCGAGACCCAGCAGCAGCCGACCAGCGGTCCGCGAACCTCCGAACAGAGCGAGCGCAAGGAAGAGACGACCAACTACGAGATCAACTCCAAGCGCATTTCCACGACGAGCAACGGCTACACGGTGAACAGGATGTCGATCGCCGTGGTGGTCAACCAGGTGCGCCTCGCCGCCGTCGCGGGCAAGGACGCGACGCCGGAGCAGATCGCCCAGCGCATCGCCGATATCGAGAAGGTCGTCGCCTCGGCAGCCGGCATAGACGAGGCGCGCGGCGACAAGCTGAACGTCTCGGCCGTCGAGTTCGTCGACGGGCTCGACGGCGAAGCCGTCGAAACCGCCGGCATCATGGACAGGGTGGGGCAGCATGTCGGCACCATGATCAACGCCGGCGCCTTCATCGTCGTGGTGCTGCTGCTCGCCATGTTCGGTCTGCGCCCGATGGTCGCCGCGCTGAAGCCGCCGGCCCTCCAGCCGACGGCCGAACTGCCGTCGTTCGACGAGGTCCAGCGTTCCCTTCCCAATCCGGAAGGCGCCGAGGGCCAGGAACAGCAGTTCAACGCCCTGCCGGGCATGGCGGCCGGACCCACGGCGCTCGACGACCTGCGCAGCAAGCTGCGTCCGGGCCCGCAGGAGCGGCTCGCCCGGATGGTCGATCTCAATGAGGAGCGCACCGCGCAGATCCTGCGCAAATGGGTCGCCAAGGAAGCGGCGGGGTAATGGTGGCCCTCCGGCTGATCGACGCTCTGCCCGACTTCTCCGCGCCGAACCGTGAGACCGCGGTCGAGCCCGCGCCGCCGCATGCGCCCGAGGTTCAGCCGCCGCCGCTGGAACCGCCGGACGTTTCGGAGATCGTCCGCATGGAGGTCGCCGTCGCCGAGGAGGCGATGCGCATCAAGCTGGAGACCGATTTCGGCGAAGTCCTCGAAGCCGAGCGGGCCGCCCACCAGCAGGCGCTGGACGCCCAGGCGGAGCGGCTCGGCCGGGAGGCGGCGGGCGTCATCGAAACCGGCTTTTCCAGGCTTGAGCGCAACGTCGTCGATCTGCTTTCAGACCAGGTGGCGCGCATCCTCGGCGGCCTGCTCGCGGAAGACCTGCAGAAGCGGTCGATCGCAAGCTTGTCCGCCCGGATCATCGAGGCATGCCGCACCACGGACGCAATCCGCATCGAGGTGCGCGGCTCTCCGTCGATGTTTGCCGGACTGTCTTCGGCGCTCGGCGAACGGGCCGCCAACATCGACTTCATCGAAGCGGACGGTCTCGATCTCAGCGCGACCATCGACGGCACCGTCTTCGAGACGCGCCTTTCGCAGTGGTCGGAGATCCTGTCGGGAATTTTCCAATGAGCGACAATGCCGGCCACGGCCACCATGAGATCGTGATCGTCAGGCACGGTCACGGCGACCATGACGACGGCCATCACGGCGGCGCATGGAAGATCGCCTTTGCCGACTTCATGACGGCGATGATGTGCTTCTTCCTCGTCATGTGGCTGATCAACGCCTCGAACGAGCAGACCAAGGCCGCCGTGGCAAGCTACTTCAATCCGGTGAAGCTGGTCGATCGCAACGCCAGCCGCAAGAGCCTCGACGAGAGCTCCGAGGATGCCGATCCCGAAAGCGGCGACCGCCGCAGCGAAGGCGAAGTCGAGGGCGGTTCCACCGGTCAGGGCCCTTCGCGCAACGAAGGCACGGTCGACTCGTCCCAGATCAAGAAGGAAGCGGACGAGAAACTGTTCTCGGATCCCTACGCGGTGCTGGCCGAGATCGTCTCCGACACAGGCAAGAAGCAGAACATCAGCGACAAGGGAGACGGCGGCGCCGCGAATTCCGGACCGGCGACGGGCGCCTCCGGCGGCGACGCCTATCGCGACCCGTTCGCCCCGGATTTCTGGTCGCAGCAGGTTGCGCTGCCGAGCGAGGCCGAGGCCAGCGCCTCCCCCGAAGAGACGCAGAAGAGCCAGCCCTCGAAGGAAGCTGCCGCGGCCGAGGCCGGGCCGGAGCCCGAAGCGCTGCCCCCCGAAGCCGCTCCTCCTCCGGCCAAGGCCGAGGCGCCGGGCGAGCCTAGTCCGGAGGCCGTCAAGGCGGCCGACCAGATCCGCAAGGAACTCGCCGAGGCCCTGCTGCCGGAGGACAAGATGAAGGACGGCATCTCGGTCGTCGCCACCGACAAGGGCGTCCAGGTCTCCGTCACCGACCAACTGGAATTCGGCATGTTCGAGATCGGTTCCGCCATGCCGCGGCGCGAACTGATCCTGGCGATGGAGAAGATCAGCCGGGCGCTGGCCGCGCAGCCCGGCACGCTGACCATTTCGGGCCACACCGACGCCCGTCCGTTCAAGGGCAACGGCTACGACAATTGGCGGCTATCGACGGCGCGCGCCCATTCCGCCTACTACATGCTGGCGCGCGCCGGCATGGACGAGCGCCGCATCACCGAGGTCTCCGGCTATGCCGACCGCAAGCTGAAGGATCCGGCCGATCCGTTCGCTGCGGTCAACAGGCGCATCGAGATCCTGCTCGAGATCAAGAGATGAGGTTTCTCGTCCCTCTCGCGCTGGCGTCGCTTGTCGTCGCCGCCGGAGGAACGGCGGCGCTGGGCAACAACGCGCCAGGATTGCAGCCGTACCAGATGGTCCGCTCGCTGCAGCTCGTCCAGGACCGCGTCGCCGTCGGCGATCATGCGGCCCTGCCGATCCAGCGCAAGCTGCTGGAGATGATCGACGCACGGCTGCGCACCGCAACCGCGGCCGAGCTCATGCAGCCGCGAAACCTGCATTCCATGATGGTCTACGCCATGAGCGGCGGCAACCCCGAGACCTTGCGCAACATCGTTCACCGCATGCATGTCGAGGAGCACGATGGCCGTATCATCGCCGGCATCCTGAGCTATCTCAACGGGGCCACCAAGACCGCGGCGCTGACGCTGCGCGATGTCGAGCCCCTGAAGGAGCCGATCGAGACGGGTGCCTTCCTCGCGCTCATCAAGGGATCGGTCATCGCGCTGGAGGACCCGACGGCCGCGCTCGGCCTGCTCGACCAGGCCCGCCTCCTGGCACCCGGGACGCTCGTCGAAGAAGCTGCGCTGCGCCGTTCGGTGGGACTCGCGGCGACGCTTCACGACGCGGCGCGCTTTCTGCGCAGCTCGGACCAGTATGTCCGCATCTATCTGCGCTCGCCCTATGCCAGCCAGTTCGCTGACTCCTTCGTAGCGGGGGTGATCGGCCTGCGCGATACGATCGACCTCGACGAGGTCGACGCCATCCTCGGCATGATGAGCCCGGAGCAGCGCAAGGTCCTCTACCTGCGCATCGCGCGTCGCGCGGCCCTCGACGGGCTGGTCGCCCTCTCCACCTACGCGGCGCAACGCGCCGACGCGATCGGCGGCGACGAGGAAGAGGCGCGCGATCCGCGTGTGCTGCTGTATACCAGCCTTACCGATGTCGCGACGGCACCCGTCGACGACGTGCGCGAACGCATCTCGCGGATCGACCGCAGCCGCCTGTCGGGCGGCGACCGCAGGCTGCTCGATGCGGTGCTCGCGGTCAGCAGCGAGATCGTCCGCGATCCGGTCGGCGAAGCGGAGCCGAAAGTGATCGCCGCGGACCCCGAACTGCCGGATGAAGCCGTCCCCCTCGCGGCCGCGCCGGAGGCCGGACATCCGGCGGAAGAGCCCGCAAGCGCCGCGACCGCCGACCCCCGACCCGAAGGCGATGCGTCCGCGCCGCACGCTGAAGCAGCGGCGGTCGGCGTGCAGCCGGTGGCACCCTCCTCCATGCCGGAGGGTGGCGCGGAAGACGCGGGGCTCAATCCATCGCAGATGACGCTCTCGGCCGGCCGCAAGAAGCTGGCCGAAATCGACGACCTGCTTTCCCGGGCCGCCCGATGAAGACCACGGCCTTCAACCTCATCGTCGCCGACCGCCCGACACAGCACGGCGCAGGACGGGCGGCCGGCAGACAGGCGCGGGAGGCCGCCGATTTCACCGGCGCGCTGGATGGCAAGGCGCCGCCGGCAAAGCCGGTTCCGGCGAGCCAGCCCCCGCTCGACACGGCCGTCCCCGAATCCATGTCGGACGCCGCCGCCCCGGCTACGGACCTGCCGAAATCCCCTCGGCCATCCTTTGCATTCGATCCGGACTTGCGCGACCGTCTCGCCGTTTCCAGCCGGCAACCCGCATCGCCGCGCACGCTTCCGGCGGCCCCCGGCGAACCCGACATGGCGCCGCGGCCGGACACAATTGCCGGCGACGACGCCGGTGACGCGCCGGTCTCTCCGGAGTTTCCCGATGCCGACGCGGACGTCGCATCGCCAAGGACCCGCGGCCTGCCTGCTGCGTCGGCGCCCTCCCGCAAGGACACGGCGCCCGTTGTACCCAAAGCAGAGCAGAAGGACGGGCAGGACCGGGCCGACGCTGCCCCGCCGGCGATCCTGCCCGCTCCATCGCCGGTCGAGATCCGGCCGGTGGCCGTCAGGCAGCCCGCGAGGGACGCTGGAGATGGCTCGACGGGATCCGGGGCCGTCATCGCCGCGCCGGTCTCCCGACCGCCTGACGGAGAAGATCCGCCCGGGGACGATGCGCGACCGGACGGACGGCTCCAGGCTGGCGCCGAAGCGCGGCAAGGCAACACCAGGGATCACCAGGGCCCGGCGGCGCCCGCCGCGGTAGTGGCGCCACAGGCGCCCGCCGAGCCCGCCAGAACCGCGCCTGGCCAGCCCGCGGCGGCAGGCGTCTCTCCGGCCGCCAGGGCGCCGTCCGCGCCGCCGCCTGCCTCGGCAGAGCCTGCGAGAACCGCCACCACGGGCTTCGCGGCGCAGATCACCATCGCGGCGGCGCGCTATTCCGTTGCGGCGGAAACCGGCAGCAAGGCCGAGGCGCGACCCGCGACCCGGTTGTCGGAACGCTCAGCCGCGATCCTGCTCGACGAGGCCGAGGCGCGCCAGAGACCGGTATCGCAGGCCATCGCGGCAGCGACGGATGCGGACCGGACCGGCAAGGAACCGCTTCCGGCGCCGTCGTCGCGGCCCGGGCCAGCCTCGCATTCCGACGCGGCACCCGGCACCCAAAAGGCCGATGGCGATGCCGAGCGAGGCGCCCGCGCGGTCGCGAAGGCCGAAACGAGCGTGCCCCAGGCGACCCAATCGGTGCCGCAAGCGGCCATGCCGGCGGCAACGGGCACCGGCGTTTCGCCCACGCCGGCGGCGCAGGTGACCGAGCTGATCGCAAATGCGCCCGCATGGCAGCCCGCGACTGTTGCGGCGATGACACAGGCCCGGACATATCGTGCGATGGCTGCCGCCGCGACGCTCGAGCTACGGCTCGCCCCCGAACATTTGGGCGGAGTGAACGCCTCCCTGAGGATGTCGGGGACACAACTTGAGATCGAAATCCGGGTCGAAACCCGCGAGGCGATGGAGCGTCTTCAGGCCGAGAAGCATGTCATGGAAACGACCCTCCGCACCCTCGGCTACGACATCGCCCAGGTTTCCATCTCACAATCACCGATTGCACAACAAACTGCCGCGCGGGGCGCCGACGCACAGCAGCAGCCGACCCTGGCCCACAGCGGCGGCGGCGCGCAGGCGCAAGCCAACACCTCCTCCGAAGGCAACAGCTCCAATGGCCGG
The DNA here is from genome assembly GCA_019635715.1 of Rhizobiaceae bacterium. Classification (GTDB taxonomy): domain Bacteria; phylum Pseudomonadota; class Alphaproteobacteria; order Rhizobiales; family Rhizobiaceae; genus Kumtagia. Next base: position 41,239 of record JAHBYY010000004.1, read on the forward strand.
CAGGCAGACAGGAACGACGATGCGGCACGTTCGGCGAACCAGCAGACGACACGTCCTGTCGGCGGTGATCGCGGCGGCGTCTATATCTAGCTTCTCCGCCACCTTGGCGAGCGCCACCCCGAATGCCTGCGAACCGGAGATCCTGCGCGCCGCGGAACGCTACGGCGTGCCGGCCGGAATCCTCTACGCGGTCGGGTTGACCGAAACAGGCAATAAGGGCAGCCTTCAGCCCAACGCCCTGAATATAGAGGGAAAAGCCATCTTCGCCACGAGCCGCCAGCAGGCGATGGCTTATTTTGCACAGGCCCGCAGCAGGGGCGCCACGCTGATCGACCTCGGCTGCATGCAGATCAACCACCACTATCACGGCAAGGAGTTCGCCAGCGTCGAGGAGATGCTCGATCCGCGCAAGAACGTCGACTACGCGGCACGCTTCCTGGCCCGCCTGCATGCCAGGCACGAGACCTGGTCGATGGCCGTGGCGCGCTATCATGCCGGCCCGAACAACGACCCCGCCCAGAAGCGCTATGTCTGCCGCGTCATTGCCAACATGGTCGCGACCGGCTTCGGAAAGTGGACGGCCAACGCCCGCAGTTTCTGCAACCAGTGATATGTGCACAATCCGTGCCTCGGGCGGCGCGGCGGGATGAGCCTCGATCACCGTCGCCGACCCCAAATCACCACAACCGGATTTCACGCGGCACGCTCGGGGCCATCCGAGAATCCCTAAAAACCCTCCCTAAGATTTCGCAGTGTGTGGCCTGAGTCGCCCCGGACTACCCATCCTTTCAGACAGCATTTCGAATGATTCGGAGGCGGGCCGATGATCGTGATTGTGGACGAGCGAAAGCTCGTCACCGAGGGCTATTGTTCGATGTTCGACCGGGAAGGCGTCGCTTCGGCGAGCTTCAGGTCGGATGAGTTCGGTGAGTGGGTCAACAGCGCGGCGGACGAGGATCTGCGCTCGGTCCGCGCCTTCCTGATCGGCGACTGCGACGACGATGCCATCTCGCCACGCTCCATCCGCGACCGCACCGGCGCACCGGTGATCGCGCTCAGCGACCAGAACTCCCTGGAGAACACGCTGCGGCTGTTCGAGAACGGCGTCGACGACGTCATCCGCAAGCCCGTCCACATCCGCGAGATCCTCGCCCGCATCACGGCGATCAGCCGACGCTCCGGAGCGGCGCCGGCCTATGCCGAATTCGGACGCCTGCGCATCCACATGGACGGCCGCGATCCCGAAATCGATGACGTCGCGCTGCCGCTGCCGCGCCGCGAACGCCGCATCCTCGAATATCTGGCAGCCAACAGTGGACGCCGCGTGACGAAGACGCAGGTCTTCAACGCGATCTACGGAATATTCGACGAAGAGGTCGAGGAGAACGTGGTCGAGAGCCACATCTCCAAGCTGCGCAAGAAGCTGCGCGAGCGACTCGGCTTCGATCCCATCGATTCGAAGCGGTTCCTCGGCTACCGCCTGGTCGTCTGATGGCGGGGTGGCGCGTTCCCGCCCGCCCGTCTCCGGCGTCAGGCATTCCAACAGCCTCGCGCAAGTCCTCTCGGCTAGGCTCGTTTGCGACGGCGTGCAGAACTGAGGAACACTCGCGATGAGCCTTTACGGAATGATGCGGACCGGCGTTTCCGGCATGAACGCCCAAGCCAACCGCCTGTCGTCGGTGGCCGACAACATCGCCAACTCCAACACCACCGGCTACAAGCGTTCCAGCACCGAATTCTCCTCGCTGGTCATCCCGACGACCAACGCGAATTATGCGTCCGGCGGCGTCACCACGACCGTTCGCAATGCCATCAGCCAGCAGGGCGACCTCAAGTTCACCACCAGCACGCTCGACCTCGCCGTCAACGGCACCGGCTTCTTCATCGTCCAGGACAAGGCCGGCAACCAGTTCATGACCCGCTCCGGCGCCTTCACGCCGGACGACCAGGGTCGGCTGGTCAACGCAGCCGGCTTCACCTTGATGGGCTACAGCTACGCCAACGGCTCACCGTCCAGCAATGCGAACGGCTTCGCCGGCCTCGAGGCGGTCGACATCTCGCAGAACGCGTCCGCCGCGACGCCCAGCACCACCGGAACGTTCTCCGCGAACCTTCCGGCCGACAAGGACATCGTCGCCGCCGCAAACCTTCCATCGGCGAACGCCGCCACGGCCGCCTACTCGGCAAAGTCGTCACTCGTCGCCTATGACAGCCTCGGCCGCGAGGTGCTGCTCGACGTCTACAGCACCAAGACCGCGGAAAACACCTGGGAGGTCTCGATCTACAACCGCGCCGATGCCGCGGCGAACACGTCGTTCCCCTACGCCAACCCGGCCCTGGCAACCCAGACTCTGAACTTCGACCCGACTTCCGGCAAGCTCGCCGCTGCCAGCGCCCAGGACGTCACGGTGACCATTCCGGGAGGAGAGGATCTCAAGCTCGACCTTTCCGGCATGACCCAGTATGGCCAGGGCTATACGGTGACGGCGGCGACGGTCGACGGCTCCTCGCCGAGCAGCATCGACAGCGTCGAGATCGGCACCAACGGCATCGTCTACGCGCAATACGCCAACGGCGCGATCAGCGAGCTCTATCGCATTCCGCTCGCCAACGTCCAAAGCCCCGATCAGCTCAACGTCCTGACCGGCAACGTCTATACCCAGAGCTACCTGTCGGGCAGCGTGAATGTCGGCTTCCCCGGCGAAGGCGGCTACGGCGAGGTGGTCTCCGGCGCGCTGGAAAGCTCCAACGTGGATGTCGCCGAGGAACTCACCAACATGATCGAGTCGCAGCGCAGCTACACTGCCAACTCCAAGGTGTTCCAGACGGGCGCGGACCTGATGGACATCCTGGTCAACCTTAAGAGGTAGCCGCGCAGGCGGACTGAAAGACTTCGGGAATGTCCCTCTCCACCGCATTCAACATCGCTCAGTCGTCGCTCTTCAACAATGGGCGTCAGACGAGCATCCTGTCGCGGAACATCCAGGAGGTCGGCAACACCGATTACTCGCGCCGGCTCGCCGTTCTGGCCAGCACGCTGCCCGGCGCCCAGGTCGTCACGATCCAGCGCAACACCAACGAACAGATCTTCCGGCAAAACCTGTCCTCGCTGTCGTCCTGGGCCGGCCAGAGCGCCCTTTCCGACGGGCTGGAGCAGTTGGAAACGCTGGTCAACGGCGTCAACAACGCAGGCTCCGCTGCGACCGCCATCGGCAAGCTGCAGGAGGCGCTGCAGGCCTATTCGGCGGCGCCCTCCAACGGCACGCTGGCGGCCAACGCCGTGGACGCCGCGCGCCAGGTCGTGAACGCGCTGAACACCGGCACCAGCGCCATCCAGTCCGTGCGCACCGATGCCGACAGCCAGATCGGCAACGCCGTCACCGACCTCAACAACCTGCTCTCCCAGTTCAAGCAGGCCAACGACACCGTCATCGCCGGCGGCCGGTCCGGCAAGGACGTCTCCGACGCCCTCGACCAGCGCGACGCCCTGCTGAAGAAGATCGCCGAATACGTGCCGGTGAACACGCTGACGCGCAGCGACGGCGACATGGTGCTGACGACCAAGGACGGCGTGACGCTGTTCGAGACCGTCCCGCGCACCGTCAGCTTCTCGCCGACTGCCAGCTTCGGCGCGACGACCACCGGCAACCCGGTCTATGTCGATGGCGTGCCGGTGGCGCTGGCCAGCGGAGGCAACACCGACGCGTCGGGCAAGATCGCCGGGCTGCTGCAATTGCGCGACGGGGTCGCGACGACCATGCAAGGCCAGCTCGACGAAGTGGCGCGCGGCCTCGTTTCCGCCTTTGCCGAGACCGGCACCGGCGTCGCCAACGCAGCCGGCCTGTTCACCTGGGCCGGCGGGCCGCAGGTCCCGGCGGACGGAACGCTGGTGACCGGCCTTGCCGGCTCGATCAGGCTGAATGCCGCTTTCGATCCGTCGAGCGGCGGCAACGCCACGCTGCTGCGCGACGGCGGCGCCAACGGCGCGGCCTATGTGAAGAACACCACCGGCGCCGCGGGCTACAACACCCTGCTGCTCTCCTATGGCAGCCGGCTGGACGAACCCATGACCTTCGACGCCGCGGCCGGCCTGACTGCCAGCCGGAGCGTCAGCGACTACTCGACGGCCAGCATCGGCTGGTTCAGCGCGCTCCGGCAGGACGCCTCGACGGCGCTGCAAAACAAGGAGGCGCTTTCGGCCCGGCTGACGGAAGCGCTGTCAAACGCCACGGGCGTCAATGTCGACACCGAGATGTCGCTGCTGCTCGAACTGGAAAATACCTATCAGGCGACATCACGCATCATTAAGGCAGTCGACGACATGATGGCGACCTTGTTCGCCGCCGTGAGCTGACCGCCATGAAGATCACCGGCGTCTCCACCGCTGCCCTTTCCCAGTCGCTTCGCTTTTCGCTGGTGCGGGCGCAGGCAGAACTGGTCAAGGCTCAGCAGGAGGCACAGACCGGCCAGGTGGCCGACGCCGGGCTGGCGCTCGGCGCCGGCGCCGCCAAGGCCGTCTCCTTTTCGCGCGACATGGACCGCATCCAGTCGATCGTCGACACCAACGGCCTGATCAAGTCCCGCCTCTCCGCCACCCAGGACGCGCTGGGCCAGATGAAGACCGGCGCCGACGATTTCCTCAACACGCTGGTCATCGGCGTTTCGGATGCCTCGACGGCGGCGGAAGCGAGAATCTCGGCACAGAACATGCTCGCCAGCCTGACCAGCATCCTCAACAGCTCGTTCAACGGGGAATACATCTTCGCCGGCATCAACACCGACGTGAAGCCGGTCAGCGACTTCACGGCTGAGGGTTCGAGCGCCAAGGCCGCTTTCGATGCCGCCTTCCAGGCCCATTTCGGCTTCAGCCAGGACGACAGCCTGGCCGCCGGAATCACCGCCGACCAGATGACGGAGTTCCTGGCGACGTCGGTCGAGCCGCAATTCCTCGGCACCGGCTGGGAGACCAACTGGTCCAGCGCCTCGGACCAGGCGATCGTCAGCCGCATCACCCTGTCGGAAACGTCCGAGACATCGGTCAGCGCCAATGCCGAGGCATTCCGCAAGCTTGCCATGGTGGCCACGAGCGTGGCGAACCTGACGACGGATTCGATGAGCGAGGGAGCGCGGCAGGCCCTGATGCAACGCGCCGTCTCGCTCGTCGGCGAAGCGATCACCGGCCTGACCGGGCTGCAGTCGTCCACCGGCCTTGCCGAACAGCGCCTCTCGACCGCGACGGATCGGCTCAACACCCAGCTCGACCTCTACGAGCGCCATCTTGGCGGCATGCTGGAGGTCGACCCCTATGAGGCACAGACCCGCATATCGGATCTGCGGACCAGCATCGAGACCTCCTACGCCCTGACTGCCCGCCTCCAGCAGCTAAGCCTGCTCAAATATATCAGCTAGCCGCAAACGACGGACCAGAAATGTATCAATTTTCCTATTCCGACATCCAGACCGACTCGGTCGCGGACGCCAAGGACCGGGAACGCCAGTTGCTCGACCGCTCCATCGCCCTGCTGGACGCGGCGCGGCAGGCCGGGTCGGACAGCCAGAAGGCCGTGGAGGCGCTGCATTTCACCAATCGGCTCTGGACGACCCTGCTGGAAGACCTCGGCAGTCCGGAAAACGCCCTGCCACGCGAACTGCGCGCCAATCTGATCTCGATCGGCCTCTGGGTGCTGCGCGAGGCGGAGGAGGTCCGCCACGGACGCTCGCAGAACTTCGAAGGCCTCATCGAAATCTCTCAGATCATCCGGGATGGAATGCAATGAAATCCACGCTGAAGATTTCCCTCAAGCCGAATGAGAAGATCTATCTGAACGGCGCCGTGGTGCGCGCCGACCGGAAGGTCACGCTCGAACTGCTGAACGACGTCCAGTTTCTCCTCGAGAGCCACGTCCTCCAGGTCTCGGAAGCCACCACGCCGCTGCGCCAGCTCTACTTCATGGTGCAGGTCATGCTGATGGACCCGAAGGGATCGGTGCAGGCGCGCGAGATGTTCCGCCGCTCGCTGCCTTTGCTGATCGCCAGCTTCGAGGATCAGCAGATCTGCGCGACCTTGAAGCAGGTGGATGCACTCGTCAGCGACAATCAGGTCTTCGAAGCGCTGAAGGCCATCCGGTCGCTCTACGGCCGCGAAGCGCTCGCCATCGACCAGAACAACGGCCCGACCCAGGTGCGGCAGCAGGCCGCCGCAGGAGCACGATAATGACCAGCGCGGTTTCCGCCCTCGCCTCCTCGACCACAACCTCCTCGACGCAGAAGGCATCGCAGACCTCGGTCGACTACCAGTCCTTCCTCAAGCTGCTCGTCGCCCAGATGAAGAACCAGGATCCGACGAATCCGATGGATTCGACGCAGTACATGGCGCAGCTCGCCGCCTTCAGCCAGGTCGAGCAGTCGGTGCAGATGAACACCAAGCTCGACAATTTGCTGCAGGCCTCGACGCTCTCGCAGGCCGACGCCCTGATCGGCAGGACGATCACCTCGGCCGACGGCAACGTCACCGGCGTGGTGACGGCGGTGCGGCTGACCAGCGGCGGTGCGGTCGCGGTCCTCGACAATGCCAAGGAAGTCACGGTCGGCGCCGGCATCAAGATCACCGCGACCAACTGAGATCGCGGCTCCGCCATGAACGAGGCCGACGCGCTCGATATCGTCCAGTTCGCCATCTGGACCGTGCTGACCGCCTGCGGGCCGGCCGTCGGCGCCGCCATGCTGGTCGGCCTTGCCATCGCGCTGGTGCAGGCCCTGACGCAGATCCAGGAAATCACCCTGACCTTCGTGCCCAAGATCGTCGCGATCCTGCTGGTCGTGGCGTTCACCGGCCCGTATATCGGCGGCCAGATCACCGCCTTCTCCAACGTCATCTTCGAGCGCATTGAGACGGGGTTTTAGCGGCCTAAGCGTCGTGACTTGCATGACTTCGTGACAGATGTCATATTTTTGGCGCCATCTGTCACGAGCCCCTTGTCTCATGAAGCAGTCAGAGATCGTTACCCTTCTCGCCCAGCGGAATCCTCAGGTCTTGAGGCAGGACATCGAGCGGATCGTTGGTTTCATCGTTCATGAGGTCGTTGTAGAGCAGAGCCCCGGCATCCGAGGAGATGAATCGGCCCCAAATATCGCCCTCATGCCAAATATCACCCTCATGAATGTCGCCGTTCGCGGGGTATCCAATCATGTGGCTTTTGCCGCTGAGCTGCTCGGCGGTGAACGACTGCTCAACCGCAAGCTGGAAACGTCACGTGATGCGCATGACCTCCTGCTGGAGGGCCTGCCTGCCAAGTCATTCAACCACCTCGTCGACAACCTGACGACCATTGAGCGTAGCGGGTCCCTGGAGCGTGTCGTCGGCATGAGTCTCCGGACGTTCCAGCGACGCAAGGATCCGTCCTCGCCGCCGCTCAGCCGCGAACAAAGCGGTAGAACATGGAAGTTCGCGGAAATCCTCGCGCGCGCGATCGATATCTTCGGCTCCAGCGAGGAAGCCGAGCGCTGGCTCGATCAACCTGCAATGGGCCTCGACGGAATGCGGCCGATCGACTTGCTCGAAACACCTGCGGGCGTAGAGATGGTCGAACAGCATCTCGGGCGTCTAAGATACGGCGTCTACATGTGACCCCGCTCCCGGCTGCGCTCGGCGGCGACCGTCTCGTTGCATGGAGGCTGGATCGTCTGGAGTTCGCTGTAACATGGGACAGTGGGGAGGGAGCGTTCCAGTTCGGAGGTCGCTGGAATTCGGCCGGCGTGCGTGCCGTCTACGCGGCATTGGATCCCTCGACGGCGATTGTCGAAGTCGCCGTCCACAAAGGTTTTCGGGTTCTGGATACCGTTCCGCACATTCTGACGGCGCTCGAAGTGCTTGACGCGAAGGATGTCTTCGTTGTGACACCGGCGGACATCCCCAACCCAAACTGGCTGCGCCCGACATTTCCGAGTGCCGGCCAACAAGCGTTTGGCGATGAACTCGTTTCGTTGCACAAGTTCGTCGTGCTGCCGAGCGCGGTTTCGACACATAGCTGGAATCTGGTCTTCAATCCCGCCATGGCGGCAGGAGCGTATACCCTGAATTTGCAGGAGCGTTTCGCACTTGATCCGCGGTTGCATCCACCCTCGACCCGCTGAGGCACCCACCCTCGCGCAAGCTTGACCCCTTAGCCTCACCGACGCGCGTGCGGGCTCTGTCGGCCCGTATATCGGCAATGGGACGCAGGCATGGCGGTAACCGACACCCTTGGCACGGCCAGACCTGCGGGCAGCGGCCGCGACGTCTTCTTCGCGCTCGGCATCGTCGTCATCCTGGCGGTGTTGTTCCTGCCGATCCCGGCCTTCTTCATCGACATCGGCCTCGCCTTCTCGATCGCCCTGTCGGTGCTGATCCTCATGGTGGCACTGTGGATCCAGCGGCCGCTGGACTTCTCGTCCTTTCCGACGATCCTGCTGATCGCGACGATGCTGCGCCTGTCGCTCAACATCGCGACGACCCGCATGATCCTGTCGCACGGCAGCGAAGGCACTCACGCGGCCGGCTACGTGATCAGCGGCTTTTCCAAGCTGGTGATGAGCGGCGACTTCGTGATCGGTCTGATCGTCTTCCTGATCCTGATCATCGTCAATTTCATCGTCATCACCAAGGGCGCGACGCGTATCGCCGAGGTCGGCGCGCGCTTCACGCTGGACGCCATTCCCGGCAAGCAGATGTCGATCGACGCCGACCTGTCGGCCGGCGTCATCGACGACAAGACCGCCCAGCTTCGGCGCCGCGAACTCGAAGAGGAAAGCTCCTTCTTCGGCGCCATGGACGGCGCATCGAAATTCGTGCGCGGCGACGCCATCGCCGGCCTGATCATCACCGCCATCAACATCGTCGGCGGCATCACCATCGGCTATTTCCGCCATTCACTGGACATGGGCGAGGCCGCCGACGTGTTCATCAAGCTCTCCGTCGGCGACGGCCTGGTCACCCAGATCCCGGCGCTGATCGTCTCGCTGGCCGCCGGCCTGCTGGTCTCCAAGGGCGGCACGCGCGGCTCCGCCGACCAGGCGGTGTTCGGCCAGCTCGGCGCCTATCCGCGGGCCCTCTATGTCGCCGCCGGCCTGCTGGTGCTGCTGTCGCTCATGCCCGGCCTGCCGATGACGCCCTTCGTCGCGCTCGCCGGCGCGATGGCGGCGATCGGCTATGTCATCCCGCTGCGCCAGCGCCGCCAGGCCGAAGCGGACGCGCAGGCCGCCCGCGCCCAGACGGCGCAGAAGGAGGACGAGGAGAAGAATTCGGTCAAGGCCTCGCTGAAGACCGCCGAGATCGAGCTCCTGATCGGCAAGCAGTTGTCGACCAAGCTCCTGGTCTCGCATCAGGAGCTGGCCTTCCGCATGGCCAAGATGCGCAAGAAGTTCGCCACCCAGTACGGCTTCGTGGTTCCCGACGTGAAGCTGACCGACGATCTCGGCATCCCGACGAAGAACTACCAGATCAAGATCCACGGCACGGTGGTCGCCGAACACCAGATGCGCGTAGGCGAGCTTCTCGTGCTGCTCGGCAACCGCAAGGCGCCGGAAATCCCCGGCGAGGAGGTGCGCGAACCGGCCTTCGGCATGCGCGCCTTCTCGGTGCCCGAGATGTTCACCGAGGATCTGCGCCGCGAGCAGTTCAGCTTCGCCGACAACATGTCGGTGCTGCTCACCCATCTCTCCGAGGTGATCCGCAACAACCTGCCGCAGCTCCTGTCCTACAAGGACATGAAGGCGCTGCTGGAGCGCCAGGATCCGGAATATCGCAAGCTCGCCGACGAGATCTGCACCTCGCACATCTCCTACCCCGGACTGCAGGCGGTGCTGAAGCTGCTGCTGGCCGAGCGCGTCTCGATCCGCAACCTGCACCTGATCATCGAGGCGATCGCCGAGATCGCCCCCCATGTGCGCCGCACCGAGCAGATCGTCGAGCATGTCCGCGTCCGCATGGCCCAGCAGATCTGCGGCGACCTGTCGGAAGGCGGCGTCTTGAAGGTGCTGCGGCTCGGCAACCGCTGGGATGTCGCCTTCCACCAGGCGCTGAAGCGCGACGCCAAGGGCGAGGTCCGCGAGTTCGACATCGACCCGCGCCAGCTCGAGGAGTTCGGCCAGGACGCGACGCGCGTCATCCGCCAGTACATGGAACAGGGAGAGCGCTTCGTCATCGTCACGGCACCCGACGCGCGACCCTATGTCCGGATGATCATCGAGCGGCTGTTCGCCACGCTGCCGGTGCTGAGCCATGTCGAGATCGCCAAGGGTGTCGAGATCCGCGTCCTCGGCACGGTATCGTGACGGGGCTCGCGGAAAGCACGATCATCGCGGCATTCCTCGCCTTCTGCCGCATCGGCGCCTGCTTCATGCTGATGCCGGGTCTGTCCAGCGCTCGGGTTCCGCTGCAGGTCAGGCTGTTCGTGGCGGTCGCCGCGACCGGCGCCCTGCTGGTCAATCTGTGGGACGCGATTCTGCCCTTCGCGACGCGCCAACCGGCGACGCTGGTCCCGACCATCGTCTCGGAACTGCTCACCGGCGCGCTGATCGGCCTTCTGGCACGCGTCTACATCCTTGCCCTGCAATTCATGGGCACGGCAATGGCGATGATGATCGGCTATGGCGGCACGCCGGGCCAGGGGATCGAGAGCGCCGAGCCGCAGGGGCCGCTGGCCGAGCTCATCTCGTTCTCGGCCTTGATGCTGCTGTTCGTCTTCGACTTCCACCACGAGATCGTGCGCGCGCTGGTGCAGTCCTACGAGGTCGCGCCGCTCAACAGCTTCTTCGACGCCCGCGGCGCGCTGGTGAACCTCACCGATACGCTGGGCGAGTCGTTCCTGATCGTGCTGCGGCTCGGCAGCCCGTTCGTCGCCTACGCGCTGCTGGTCAACCTGACGATCGGCTTCGTCAACAAGCTCACGCCGCAAATCCCGGTCTACTTCATCTCGCTGCCTGCGGTGATCGCCGGCGGCATGATCCTCTTCTACTTCGCGATCTCCACCATGCTGTCGCTGTTCGCCGACGGCTTCGTGAACACCACCATCGGACGATGAAGACATGGCTCCCCGCACAGACCGACTGAAGAAGCTGCTGGTGTTGCAGGAGCAATTGAAGGAGCTGCACGAAACCCGGCACGCCGGCTTCCTCGCCGCCGCCGCTTCGGCGCGGCGCGATGCCGAGGAGATCGCCCGCCATGCCGACGGCGAAACCTCCTTGTCCGGCCTTTTCCCGGATGTCTACGCCCGCGGCGTCACCGATGCCCGCGCCGCCGAGAGCCGCAGCCTGGCCCAGGCGGCCAGCGAGGCGCGCCGCGTCGCCATGGCGACGGCCCGCACCAACATGGTCGCGCGCGCCTGGCGCACCGAAGAACGCGCCGAAGAACGTGCCCGCGAAGAGGTCGAGAGCATCGAACAGGCCTCGCGCACCGACCTCGGACGGCCGAAGTAAGGTTGCCACAAGCTTGCCGTCGCATCATCGGCGCCGACAAGAGAGTCAGCAGCGGGCATTCGCCTTGGCCATTTCACCTCCCAGCGACATCGTTCTGGACGTCGCGCGCGCCGTCGAACCGGCGGGGCTGGAGGAGGCGCGCGCCAATCTGGCGAGGCGCGTCGGCGCCGTCGCGCCGACCGGCGCGGATGCCGCGTTCAGCCTGACCGGCTCCGCTTCGGCCGGCGGCAAGGCCGGCGCCCGAACCGCCGAGGTTGCCGGCGAGGCCGACACCTACAAGCGCTTCGAGGCGGTCGTCCTGCAGACCTTCGTGCAGGCGATGATGCCCAAGGAGGCCGAGGCGGTCTACGGCAAGGGCCTGGCCGGCGACATGTGGAAGTCGATGATGGCCGGCAAGATCGCCGACGTGATGGCCGACCGCGGCGGCATCGGCATCGCCGATTCGCTGGTCGCCGCCCACTACCGGGACGGCGAAAGGAAGGTGGCCGTCGGCGCGCTGTCGGGAGGCCCCGAAAAGGCCGGCATCGACGAGCAGAGGCTGCTCTCCGCCGCCCTCGTGCAGGAACTGCAGCGCAAGGCCGCGCAAACCCTCCAAACCGACGATAGCGCCGCCATTTCCGCCGGCGGACGCGGCTGAAAGGAAAGATGCCGGGAATGAGCGATCACACCGCTTTCATGGACACGCCGGCCGCCGGCCGCCCCGTCAGCCTGTCGATCATCATCGGGCGCATCGAGGAGGCCGTGGAGGCGGAGACCATCGGCCTGAAGACCGACCGCCATTTCGACCTCCAGTCGTCGAATGCGCGCAAGAGCCGCTATCTCTACGAACTCACCCGCGCCATGAAAGGCGTCGGCGAAGCCGACTTCATCGCGGAGCATCGCGACGGCATCAAGCGCCTGAAGGAGAAGCTCGCACGCAACGAAGCGGCCATCAGGGCGCATCTCAATGCGGTGAGCGAGGTGGCGCAACTGATGCAGAATGCCATTCGCCATGCCGAGACCGACGGAACCTACTCGGCCGGCGAGTTCGGATACGGACTATGATCAAATTCATCCTCGCGGCGATCTGGATCTGCGTGGCGACGCTCGGCGCCGTCGTCTTCGCGTTCCAGTCCGCGGGAGCGAAGGTCGACGCACCGTCGGCGACCGAGCCGAGCATGATGGGCGGCCTCGACTATGTGAAGACCGAGGTCATCTCCGTGCCCCTCATCCGCGAAGGCGAGGTGGCGGGCTATTTCCTGTCGCGGCTCGTCTACACCGTCAATCCGGAGGAGATGAAGAAGCTGACGGTCCCGGCGAACGCCATCATCACCGATTCCGTCTATTCCTATATCTATTCGAGCCCTGAGGTGGATTTCAGCCGCACCGACAGGCTGGATCTCGACGCGTTCCGCACGCATATGCGCAAGGCGATCAATGAAAGGGTCAAGTACGATCTGGTGCAGGACGTTCTGGTCGAGCAGGTCGACTACCTGACCAAGGCCGAGATTCGCGACAACGCCATAAAGCGCCGCAGCAAGGCACCCAAGGCCCAGAAGAAGCCGGAACCGGCAGCCGAAGGCGGCCACGCGGCCCCTGCGCACTGATCCGCGCCGTCCTGCCGCAAGGTCGGGCCCGCCTGGGTTGACCGCGAACTGCGCGCACGCCTAAACGTTTGGGGAACCGCGCGGCCTACCTGACCGCCTGCGCCGCATCGACCCCCGACGAACGAACCCAGGAGATCCTCCCATGAGCATCACGGACGTAGCCGACAAGTTGCGCCCCAGCGTCGCCCGCGCCGATTTCGACGGCTCGGTCAAGTTCGACACCGGCGGCGACGGCGTGCTCGTCATCAAGGACGGCGAGATTTCGACCACCGACGTGCCCACCGACTGCACCATCAGCCTGTCCCTGGACGATCTGGAAGCGCTGATCGCAGGCGATCTCAACCCGACGATGGCCTTCATGACCGGCAAGATCAAGGTGGCCGGCGACATGGGCGTCGCCATGGCGCTCAGCAAGCTTCTCTGACAGAACCGTCGGGTGCGGGGCGCGTCCGGAGCCGGGCGCGCCTTCTGTCCTGTTCAGGCCGCGGCGCGGAAGCGCGGCGGCTGGCCGGTTCGCCGCCCGCTCGCCTTGACGATGCCGGCCGCGCCGTCGAGTGCCCCGGTCCGCAGCTCCAGCGCCAGGAAGCGGTCGCGCTCATAGGGGCCGGGCATCGCCAGGCTGGCCGTCTTGTCGGCGCCAAAGCCGAAGCGCCCATAGTAGGGCGCGTCTCCGACGAGCAGGATGGCGGCGTGGCCGAGCCGCCGCGCCTCGGCGACCGCATGACGCATCAGTTTCGAACCGATACCGGCTCCCTTGAGCGAGGGATCGACCGCGAGCGGGCCGAGCAGAAGCGCGGCCGGCCCGCCCTCGCCCGCCGTCACGTCCCAGAGCCGCACGGTGCCGACAATTCCGCCGTCCGCGCCCCGCGCCACGAAAGCCAGGCCCTCGGCCGGACGGCGGCCCCGACGCAGCTTTTCCGAAGATCTGCGCTTGCGCGCCGGCCCCATGGCACGGTCGAGCAGGGCTTCGCGGGCAACGACATCGTCTGCCTGTTCGGCGGTGATTGAGATAGAGACCCCCTCACCCGGCTCGCTGCGCGAGCCACCCTCTCCCCAACGGGGAGAGGAGGGCGCAAGCGCCGCCGCCGGCTTCTTCTCCCCGATGGGGAGAAGGTGGCGCGAAGCGCCGGATGAGGGGGTATTCAAAGCAAAAGCATTCACGGCAGGCGATCCTTCACGAGCGGAAGAGTTCGTTCCACAAGCGAGCCCGTCCGCCGGCGCTGGCGCCGGCGATCGGGACAATCCGAGACGGCTTGCGCCGCCTCAGATCACATAGGATCGGAGCGGCTCGAAGCCGTTGAAGGCGACTGCCGAGTAGGTCGTCGTATAGGCGCCGGTGCCCTCGATCAGCACTTCATCGCCGATGGTCAGCGACAGCGGCAGCGGATACGGCGTCTTCTCGTACATGACGTCGGCCGAATCGCAGGTCGGTCCGGCGAGCACGCAAGGCGCCACCTCGCCGCCGTCATGCCGCGTCACGATCGGGTAGCGGATCGCCTCGTCCATCGTCTCGGCGAGACCGCCGAACTTGCCGATGTCGAGATAGACCCAGCGCACATTGTCATTGTCGGCCTTCTTGGAGATCAGCACGACTTCCGACTTGATGACGCCTGCATTGCCGACCATGCCGCGGCCCGGCTCGATGATGGTCTCCGGGATCTGGTTGCCGAAATGCTTGCGCAAGCTGCCGAAGATCGCCTGTCCATAGGCCTGCGCCGCCGGCACGTCCTTCAGGTAGCGGGTCGGAAACCCGCCGCCCATGTTGACCATCTTCAGCACGATGCCTTCCTCGGCGAGCGTCGCGAACACCTTCTTCGCGTCGCCGAGCGCACGATCCCAGGCGGTCAGGTCGCACTGCTGCGAACCGACGTGGAACGACACGCCATAGGCGTCGAGCCCGCGCGCCTTCGCATGGCGCAGCACGTCGACCGCCATCGCCGGCACGCAGCCGAACTTGCGCGACAGCGGCCACTCGGCGCCTTCGCCGTCGGTCAGCACGCGGCAGAACACGCGAGCGCCGGGGGCGGCGCGCGCGATCTTGTCGACCTCCTCGACGCAGTCCACCGCAAACAGCCGGATGCCGAGTTCGTAGGCGCGAAGAATGTCGCGCTCCTTCTTGATGGTGTTGCCGAAGGAGATACGGTCCGCCGGCGCACCCGCGTCCATCGCCATCTCGACCTCGGCAACGCTCGCGGTATCGAAGGAAGAACCCATCGCGGCCAGCAGGCGCAGGATCTCCGGCGCCGGATTTGCCTTCACCGCGTAGTAGATCTTGGAATCCGGCAGCGCCTTCTCGAAGGCGTGGAAATTGTCGCGCACCACGTCGAGATCGACGACCAGGCAAGGGCCGGCCGGACGTCGGGTGGCGAGGAAGTCGAGGACGCGCTGAGTGGCCATCATGTTCTCCGTCTCGCGCCGTTTCCGGCGCGCGCAAAGACTCGGGCGTTGCCGGCACGCAGCCATGCGACGCTCGGTTGGACAAAGGCGGGACAGCGATCCGATGGAACCAGCCGGTGGAGACCCCGGAACCATCGAACACCGTCTCGCGGCGATGGATCTTCCGGCCGCCCGGCCGAAACATCCGCTTTGTCTGCCTTGGCTTGGATGGGAGATCCCAACCGCACTGCCGGCAATGAGGGTGTGCCTCTTCAGTAACCCCGGCCTTTGGAGAGCCGGTAGAGACTAGAAAGGCCCGCACCGTCGTTGCTTCAAGGCGTCCTCGGATCGGCGGCTGGCCGCTGAACCGACCGGGTTCGTTACTCCCCGGTTACCTGCCCGACTTCTCGCCATTCCGAGATCGGGGGACGCCCACAGGCACGTGCGACTTTGGGCAAGGGCGGATATAGGGACCGCGCCTGTCACAATCAACGAAAAAATGCGGCGGCCTTGCAATTCTCGTCCCATCGAACAATTGTGCCCTGACCTACCCGAAATGGTGAACGATGAGCACGATCCCAGACCATCTCAACGCTTTCGTGCCCGCCACGCAAGTTACTGTTTCAAATAGTCTTTCCGGCCCACTCGCCGGATATTCGCTCGCCGTGAAGGACATTTTCGACGTCGAGGGCCTGGTGACCGGCTGCGGCAACCCGGTGAAGATGCGTGACGGCATGCCGGCCTTGCGCAGCGCATCCTGCATTCGGGCGCTTCTCGATGCCGGCGCGCGATTCGCCGGCAAGACCGTCACCGACGAACTGGCCTTCTCGCTGTTCGGCCAGAACCTGCATTATCCCCTGCCGGTGAACCCCGCGGCACCGGAGCGCTACACCGGCGGATCGTCCTGCGGCTCGGCCGCCGCGGTCGCCGGCGGCCTGGCCGACATCGCCTTCGGCTCGGATACGGGCGGCTCGGTGCGCGCCCCGGCCAGCTTCTGCGGCCTGATCGGTCTGCGCACCACGTTCGGCCGCATTGCGATCGACGGCACCATGCCGCTCGCCTCCTCCTTCGATACCGTCGGCTGGTTCGCCCGCGACATCGGCCTCTACGAAACCGTGGGCGAAATCCTGCTCGGCGCGGACACCCACACCACACCGCCGACCAAATCCGTCTCGCTCGCCACCCTGGATGAGTTGGTCTCCGGACCCGCTGAAGCGAAGGAGTATGAGCGCATGCGCGGCCAGGTGCCGCTGCCTCTCGCCCGGCTGTCGGGCTGGCCGTTCACCGCCACGCCCGACGAACTTTACTTCGCCTTCCGCAATCTGCAGGCACTGGAAGCCTGGGAGGCGCATGGCGACTGGATCGTCAGGCACGAGGACAGCCTCGCGCCGCACACGCGCGACCGCTTCCGATTCGCCCTATCTGTCGACCCGGGCATTGTGGAGCCGACCCAGGAACTCCGGGCCCGCTTCCGCTCCGAGATCGAGGCCCTGCTCGGTGACGACACGATGCTCGTCCTGCCCACCGTTCCCGGCGCATCGCCGCTGAAGACCACGCCTCCCGATGTTCTGCAGACATATCGCGAGCGCGCGCTCCACCTTCTGTGCCTCTCCGGCCTCTCCGGGCTGCCGCAGATCACCCTGCCGCTCGGAACCGTCGATGGCGCCCCCTTCGGCCTTTCGCTGCTCGGGCCGCGCGGCAGCGACCGGGCGCTGATCGCGATGGGGCGCCGGATTCTAGGCAACGCCGGCACCGCATGATCCCGATGGCGCCTGCCCCCTCCGCCTCGCGTTCGCTCGGCACCTCCCCCGCCTCGCAGGGGAGGATCGCGGCTGCGGACGGCCGCAACGCAAATCCTCCCCTGTTTACGGGGGAGGTGGCGCGAAGCGCCGGAGGAGGCGTCCCGCATCTCTTCCTAAAGGCTCGCATGATATGGACACGCTGACCCGCATGCGCGCCTTCATCGACGTGGTCGAGGCGGAAGGCTTTTCCGCCGCCGGCCGCAAGATCGGCCGATCCAAGGCGCTGCTGTCGAAATATGTGCGCGAACTGGAGGACGAACTCGGCGCCCTGCTGCTCAACCGCACGACCCGGCAATTCTCGCTCACCGAGGCCGGCCACACCTACTACCGGCGCGCCTCCGAACTGGTCCGCGAGATCGACAGTCTCGCCGACACGGTGCGCGAATCCTCCGGCGACGTGCGCGGCCGCATCAAGCTGTCGGCGCCCCGCACCTTCGCCGACGCGCCGATCGGCCAGTCGCTGATCGACTTCGCCAGGGAGCATCCGGAGATCACCCTGGAGATCCAGCTCGACGACCGCTTCGTCGACCTCGTCGAGGAGGGCTTCGACCTCGCCGTGCGGATCACCCGCCTCGAAAGCTCCTCGCTGATCGCCCGGCGCCTCTCGCCCTTTTCCGTCAGGCTCTGCGCATCGCCCGAGATCGTGCGGAAGCTCGGCCTGCCGGAGAAGCCGCAGGATCTGGCAAACCTTCCCTGCGTCGTCGACACCAACGGCCGCTGGCTGTCGAACTGGCCCTTCGTCAACGAGGCCGGCGAAACCACTTCGGTCTCCGTCACCAGCCGCATCGAGGTGAACAGCCCCATGGCGGCGCGCGCCGCCGCCGTCTCCGGCCTCGGCTGGGCGATCCTGCCCGATTTCATCGCGGCTCCCGACATCGCCGCCGGCAGGCTCGTCGCCGCGCTCGACGAGCGCATCCCCAAGGGCGGCGGCATCTTCGCGGTCTATCCGCATCGCCGCTATCTGCCGGCCAAGGTGCGCGTCTTCGTCGATTTCCTGGTGCAGTGGTTCCGGCAGAACGCACCATCGTGACGAATTGCGTCGCCCTTCCGTCCAATTTTCGCCCGCTTTCTGATAGCCTCTCGCCACCTGAATCGGCGAAAGACGCTTGATGCGATATCCCCGCCTTGCCACGCTCGCGGCCTCCGCCGCCGCCCTGCTTGCCGCCACGGCGCCGGCGCAGGTCCATCCGCACGTCTTCGCCGATGCACGGCTCGAGGTGATGGTCAATCCGGACGGGACGGTGAAGTCGCTGCGCCATGTCTGGCGCTTCGACGACCTGTTCTCCTCCACGGTGCTGATGGAGTTCGACAAGAACTCCGACCTGCAGCTCGACGAAGCGGAACTGCAGGACGTCGCCAACACCGTTCACGAATCGCTGGCCGAGTACAACTATTTCCAGCTCGTCACCCTCGACGGCAAGGACGTCGCGATGACGCCGCCGCCGCACCTCGTCGCGACCTTCGAGGACCAGCAGTTGATGATCCTGTTCGAGTCCGAGCCAAAGGCGCCGCTGAAGCTGGCCGGCAAGCTCGCCTTCAGCGTCTACGATCCGACCTTCTACACGGCGATCGACTTTACCGACGACCAGAATCTCGTTGTCACCCCGATGCCGGGGACCTGCACGCGCACCGTGGTCCGGCCGGACCCCGACCAGATCATCGCCAACAATTCCTCGACGCTGACCGAAGCCTTCTTCAACGATCCGGCAGGTACGGACATGACCAAGATCTTCGCGACGCGGCTCGAGCTGGATTGCCGCGCGGAAGGCTGAAGACATGAGGAAGGTACTGGTACGCGTCGTATTCGCGGCGATCGCGCTGAGCTATGTGCTCACACATTTCCTCGCCGCAGCCCACGCGCAAAGCTCGCTGGGCATCGGCACCAGCGAGGCGATCGTGCCGTCCACGGGCCTGTTCGGCGGCTTCATGATGTGGGTGAACCTGCATCAGCAGGCCTTCTACCGGTCGCTCACCGGCGCGCTGAAGGCGATGCGCGAGGACAGCGGCAAGCTCTGGCTGCTGATCGGGCTGTCCTTCGCCTATGGGGTCTTCCACGCCGCCGGGCCGGGTCACGGCAAGGCGGTGATCTCGTCCTACATGCTCGCCAACGAAGTGGCGCTGCGGCGCGGCGTCATGCTGTCCTTCGTCTCGGCGTTCCTGCAGGCGGCAATGGCGCTGGTCATGATCGCGCTGGTCTTCCTGGTGCTGCGCGGCACCTCGGTGTCGATGACCGGCGCCACCTGGTTTCTCGAAGTGGCAAGCTACGTCATGGTGACGCTGTTCGGCGCCTGGCTGCTCTGGCAGAAGGCCGCGCCGAGGCTGGCCGGTCTGTTCGGCCGCACGCCCGCGCGCAGTCTGTCGGCCGCCTTTGCCGCGGCCGAGCCCAAGGCTCCGGCGCCGCGCATCTTCCATTCAGGCCCGCACCATGCCGATTGCGGTCACGACCATGGCAGCGGCATCGGTGCGGGCGCCATGGTCTGCGAGGCCTGCGGCCACAGCCACCTGCCCGATCCGTCGCTGATCTCGGGCGACCGCTTCGACTGGCGCACCGCCTGGTCGGCGGTCGCGGCGGTCGGCCTGCGTCCCTGCTCCGGTGCGCTGATCGTGCTGACCTTCGCCTTCCTCAACGGCCTGTGGCTCGGCGGCGTGCTGTCGGTGTTCGCCATGGCAACCGGCACCGCGATCACCGTCTCCATCCTCGCCACGCTCGCGGTGACCGCGAAAAACTGGGCGGTGGCGGTCGCCGGCGACGGCAGGATGGGCAACCGCATCCACGCCGCCATCGAGATCGGCGGCGCGGCTCTCGTCCTGGTGCTCGGCCTGGTGCTGCTGAGCGCCAGCCTCGCGGCCTGACGAGGGGGCCGGAGCGGAGGCAAGCCTTGACCCTTGGTGCCGCCCCTCATCGCCCTGCCGGGCACGTCTCCCCGTAAGACGGGGAGAAGAAGGCTGGCCGTTATGACGGCGCCTCTCCGACAACGGCGGCGAATGGCGAAATCATGAACGAGAGCGTCTCTCTCCCCGCAAGCGGGGAGAAGACCGCCGTCATGTCCGTCTTGGCGTATCGTCTACGTTGGAGATTGGCGAAACCGGCGCGGCAAGAAGACCTTCTCCCCGTTCACGGGGGAAAGTGCCCGGCAGGGCGATGAGGGGCATCGACCGTCAAACCTGGAAGCCCACGCGTAGAGGGGAACGCATCACGCCGACTTCCGCCGCCTCACCCCCATTTGGAAGCAATTCTCAGAGCGCCGGCAGCTTGCCGCCCAACTCGTCCTCGACATGCGCCTGCACGATCTGGTCGAAGCTCGTCTCGGCGGTGAAGCCGAGGTCGCGCGAGCGCTTCGCCTCGAAGCGTGTCGGCCAGTTCTGCACGATCGCCCAGATCGTCGGATCCTGGACCTCCTTGATCAGCGCCGCGACCTTCGGTCCGGCGATGCGCGTCAGCGAGTCGATCTGCTCGCCGACAGTGACGCCGACGCCGGGCATCGTCAGGTTGCGGCGCGGACCGATCCTGTCCGTGTCGATCGTCGCGGCGTGGATCAGGAAGCCGACGGCCGAGCGCGGGCTGGCATGGGTATGGACCACGCTGCGTGGCACCGGCAGGATCGCCTCCTGTCCGGCCAGCGGCTCGCGGATGATGCCGGAGAAGAAGCCCGAAGCGGCCTTGTTCGGCTTGCCGGGCCGCACGCAGATGGTCGGCAGGCGGATGCCGACGCCGTCGAAGAAGCCGCGCCGCGAATAGTCGGCGAGCAGCGCCTCGCCCATCAGCTTCTGCGTGCCGTAGGATGTCATCGGCGTGTTGAAGAAGTCGTCCGGGATGACTTCGGGGAACGGCGCGCCGAAGACGGCGATCGACGAGGTGAAGATCACCTTCGGCCGATGGCCCGAAAGCCGGATCGCATCGAACAGGCGGCGCGTGCCGTCCAGGTTGACACGGTAGCCGAGATCGAAGTTGGCTTCCGCCTCGCCGGAGACAACGCCTGCGAGGTGATAGACGAGATCGGGCTTGCGGGCGATCAGGGCCTCGGTCGCCCCCTCGTCGGCCAGATCGCCGGTGAAGGCGGTCGATTCGATGCCCGCAGCCTCGGGCAGCGCGGGCGCGACGATGTCGTGAAGATCGAGCGCCGCGATGCGCTTGCCGCCGACGGAGCCGTCGCGCACCAGCCTGCCGATCAGCTTGCGGCCGACCATGCCGGCCGCACCGGTGATCAGGATTCTCATGGAAACTCCCTCTATTGCCGGCCGCGATAGCGGCCCCTAAGCCAGAACACCAGAAAGAAGGCGAGCACGAACAGCGCGCCGAACACGCCGGCCGCGGCCGTCGAATAGTCGCCGATCGCCAGCATGATACGCGGCATCAGATACAGCCCGATGCCGAACACAGCCATGATGACAAAGGCGGCAAGCGCTGCGTTGCGATTCTCTTGGGTCATTCAGCGTGCGGATCCGGGCGTCGGTCAGTGACGGTGATCGCCTGAAGCGTCGGCGCAGGCGCCATATTCGGGCTCGACCGTCGCATGGCCGATCCGGTGACGCGATGCAAGACGGCGTTTGATCGCGCTGACGGCCTTCGAGGCATCCACCCCTTCGTTCAGGCAGGCATGCAGCGTCACCATGTTGCGCTCGCCGTCCAGCGACCAGAGGTGCACGTGATGGACGTCCCGAACGCCGGGGATGCTCGTCGCGATGTCCTTGGCGATGGCGTCACGATCGAGCCCGGCGGGAGCGCCTTCCAGCAGCAGCCCGCCCGCTTCGCGGATCAGCGACCAGGCGCCGCGGAACAGCAGCACGGAGACGAGGGCCGACAGGATCGGATCGATCATCGTCCAGCCGGTGGCAAGGATCACCAGCGCCGCCGTGATCGCCGCCACCGAGCCGAGCAGGTCGCCCAGCACGTGCAGCACGGCGCCGCGCATGTTGAGGCTCTCCTTGCTGCCGCCATGCAGCACCAGGAAGGCGGCGATATTGACGCCGAGACCGATGACGGCGACCCACAGCATCGGGCCGGCGAGCACCTGCACCGGCTCGAACAGGCGCACGACCGCCTCGTAGACGATCCATGCGGCGATGGCAAAGATCGTCAGGCCGTTGGTGTAGGCGACCAGCGTCTTCACCCGGTCGAAACCGTAGGTCATCCGCGCGCTGGCGGCGCGGCCGGCGAGGTGGAACGCATACCAGGCCAGCGCCAGCGAGATCGAATCGGTCAGCATGTGCCCGGCATCGGCCAGAAGCGCGAGCGATCCGGTGATCACGCCGCCGACCGCCTCGGCGACCATGAAGCCGCCCGTCAGCACGGCCGCGATCAGGACGCGGCGCTTGTCGGTCGAACCGTGCGAGTGGCTGTGGCCGGGTCCGTGAGAGTGGCTGTGGCCGGGTCCGTGCGCATGGCCGTGGTCGTGACCGGGCGAAGGCTCGTGCCCGGCGCCGGTCTCCTCGTGCGGATGGTTGTGGGCGTGTCCATTTGCCATGGGCTCAGCGATCTCCTGCCGCCCGGAAGTCTTCCAGACGCTTCCTCTGTGCGCCGGCGGCATCGAAATTGCTCGGATCCAGCCAGGCTTCATAGGCCCGCTTCAGCGCCGGCCATTCGGTATCGATGATCGAATACCATGCCGTGTCGCGGTTTTCACCCTTTACGATCATGTGCTGTCGGAAAACACCCTCGAAGGCGAAGCCGAAGCGTTCGGCCGCCCGCTTCGACGGCTCGTTGCGGTTGTTGCACTTCCACTCGTAGCGCCGGTAGCCGAGGTCGTCGAAGATGTATTTCATGAACAGGAACTGCGCCTCGGTGGCGGCCGGCCGGCGCGACACGGCGGGGCCCCAGTAGATGTTGCCGATCTCGATCGCGCCGTTGCCCGGATCGATGCGCATCAGCGTCTGGCGCCCGGCGATCGTGCCGCTCGCCTTGTCGATGACGGTGAAGAACAGCGGATCCTCGCTCGCCGCCGCCCTGTCGAGCCAGGGCTGGAAGGCCGCGCGGCTTTCCGCCGGGGTTTCCGGCAGCCATCGGAACCGCCCGCTGATGTCCGACACCGAGGACGCGGCGTAGAGCCCGTCGCCGTGCCGGGCCGCATCGAGCGGCTCGAGGCGCACGTAGCGGCCCTCCAACGGAACCCGTGCCGGGCGCGGGCGGGGTGTCCAGTCGGAAAGGTCGCGCATGTTGAACCTCTTGAGATATACTGCATGGCAGCATATGCTTCCATGCTCACCAGGGATTGGTCCAATGGCCATTACCATTCGGAACAAGGAAACCGAAGAACTGATCCGCCGTATCGGCCGTCGGACAGGGGAAGGGCCGAGCGCGGTGATCCGGCGGCTTGCCGAGAACGAGAACGCGCGAGGCGGATCGGTGCCACCTGAAGAGGTGGCCCGTCGGATGAAGGTGTTCGAGGAGCTGCGCGAGAAATATCCGCCCCCGGAAGTGAAAATGACCTGGGCGGAGGTCGAGCGCGAGATGGAGTCCATCTTCGACTATCTCGAAGAGGATCCTTACCGGTCCAGCCGCCAAAGGTGATCATTGTCGATACCTCGGCTTTGGCCGCGATATTTCTCGATGAACCGGAGAGTGCGCGCGTGCAGGCCTGTATGGCATCATCGGCGTCGGCCATGATCCCAATATCCTGCATAGTTGAGATCGCCGTCTTGCATCGCTTCGGCGAACGACGCTTCGAGTGGCTCGACACGGTCTTGTCCGAGCTGAAGGTCAAGGTGGTGGGTTTGGAGGCCGGCACTGCGCAGATCGCGGTTCAGGCCGCCCGCGCTTACGGCAAGGGCAGCGGCCACCCGGCGCAACTGAACTTCGGAGACTGTCTGAGCTATGCGGTCGCAAAGTCACGCGACCTTCCCCTCCTCTACGTCGGCACCGATTTTTCGCACACGGACATCCAGTCCGCACTCACGCAGGAATAGCCATGCTCCACACCATCGACGCCTTCGACCGTATCGGCGAGGAAAACGCCTTCGCCGTGCTGGCACGGGCGACAGCACTCGCCGCGCAGGGCAAGGACATCATCAATCTCGGCATCGGCCAGCCGGATTTCCGCACCCCGGACCACATCGTCGAGGCAGCCATCAAGGCGCTGCGCGACGGCCATCACGGCTACACGCCGGCGACCGGCCTGCTGGCGACCCGCGAGGCGGTGGCGCGCCGGACGCTGACCACCACGGGCGTCGAAGTCTCGCCGGAGACGGTGATGATCCTGCCGGGCGGCAAGCCGACCATGTATGCGGCGATCGTCATGTTCGGCGAGCCCGGCGCCGAGATCATGTATCCGGATCCGGGCTTCCCGATCTACCGCTCCATGATCGAATTCACCGGCGCGACGCCGGTCCCGATCCCGATCCGCGAGGAGAACGGATTTGCCTTCTCGGCCGAGGAAACGCTGGCCCTGATCACGCCGCGGACGCGATTGATCATCCTGAATTCGCCCGCCAATCCGACCGGCGGCGTCACCCCGCGCATCGAGATCGAGAAGCTGGTCGCAGGGCTGGAAAGGCATCCGGACGTGGCGATCCTGTCCGACGAGATCTACGACGTGATGACCTATGACGGGGAAGCGCACACCTCGCTGCTGCAATTCCCGTCGATCCGCGACCGCCTCATCGTTCTCAACGGCTGGTCGAAGACCTGGGCGATGACCGGCTGGCGCATGGGCTGGTCGATCTGGCCGAACGGCCCGCAGAGCGCCAATCTCTACGACAAGGTGCGCAAGCTCGCGGTGAATTGCTGGTCCTGCGTCAACGCACCGTCGCAATATGCCGGCATCGCGGCGATCGACGGCCCGCAGGACGCCGTCGACGCGATGATGAAGGCCTTCGACCGGCGTCGCAAGCTCGTCGTCGACGGCCTCAACGCCCTCCCGGGCGTGTCCTGCATCGTTCCGAAGGGCGCCTTCTATGCGTTCCCGAACGTATCGGAGACCGGCTGGAAGGCGAAGAAGCTGGCGACGGCGATTCTCGACGAGACCGGCGTCGCGCTGATCGGCGGCCCCGACTTCGGCATTCTCGGCGAAGGCTACATCCGCCTGTCCTATGCCAATTCGGAGGAGAACATTTCGCGCGCGCTGGAGCGCATCGGCGAGTTCCTGGCGCGCTGAACCGCCGGAAGGGGAGGAAGACCATGATCTATGCGATCCTCGCCTATCATGTCGAAGGCGTGATCACCGCCATGACGCCGGAACAGGACGCGGCGCTGATGGCCGATCTGCACGGCGTGCACGGCCGGCTCCATGCGAATGGCAGCCTCGGCCCCGCCGCGCGGCTCGGCGCCACCGAGGGCGCCTGCACGCTGCGCGACGGCCTGCTGATCGACGGGCCCTTCGCCGAGACCAAGGAGCAGTTGCTCGGCCTCTATCTGATGGAGGGCAAGACGCGCGACGAAGTCGTGGCGGCGGCGCGCGACCTCTGGCGCGTCAACCCGAGCGCCGTCTACGAAATCCGGCCTGTGCTTCTCTATCTCCCCGGCGCGGACATCGCGCCGGGCAGCGGCGAGGCTTCGTAGGCCGCTTGATGCATGTCGCCCGAACGAGGGAACCGGTTTCGGGACAACGACATGCATCAAAACAAGAACTCAAAGCGCGGCGCCTGAGTCCGATTTGACGCGACGCGCTTCAGCCGCGTCCGACGAACGGCATCTTGGTGGCCATCACGGTCATGAACAGCACGTTGGCGTCGAGCGGCAGCCCGGCCATGTAGAGCACCGAGTCCGCCACCTGCTGGACGTTCATCACCGCCTCGGCCGCCATCGTGCCGTTGGCCTGCGGCACGCCGACCGTCATCGGCCGCGCCATGTCGGTCAGGGCGTTGCCGATGTCGATCTGCCCGCAGGCGATGTCGAACGGCCGGCCGTCGAGCGCCAGCGTCTTGGTCAGGCCGGTGATCGCATGCTTGGTCGCCGTGTAGGGGACCGTGCCGGGGCGCGGCGCGTGCGCCGAGACCGAGCCGTTGTTGATGATGCGCCCGCCCATCGGCGTCTGCTTGCGCATGGTGCGGAAGGCCGCGCGCGCGCACAGGAACGACCCGGTCAGGTTGACGCCGACCATGTCGTTCCAGACCGACACCGGCGTCTCGTCGATCAGCGTCGACTTGTGGCTCATGCCGGCATTGTTGAACAGCACGTCGACGCGGCCGAACGCCTTCACCGCCGCGTCGAACAGCGCGTCGACCTCGTCTTCCCTGGTGATGTCGCAGGCCTGCGCCAGGCCGCGCGCTCCGCCCTGCGAGCCGGCCTGCGCGACCGCCTCCTCCAGCAGCGCGGCGCGCCGGCCCACGAACACCGTGTTCCAGCCCTTCCTGACGAATTCGATTGCCACCGCCTTGCCGATGCCGGTGCCCGCGCCGGTGACGACCGCTGTCTTGATGCTATCCATGATCACAGTACCTCCACTCGAATGGCGGCATCGCAGATCGGGGACGATCAGGCAAGCCATTCGACAAAAAGGGCGGTCATTGGCGACCGCCCTGATCTGAACCGCGCTTGGGAGGAGGAGAAGCGGATCCGACTGCATTGAGCATGGACCCTATTGGTTAACCATTCCCTAACGTCGGCAAGGAATGACCGAAGAAGGCCATGCATGCGATCCGGCAATCTGCGGGCGCGGCCGGCCCGAAAAATCTTGACGGCGTCAAGTTATGACCGGCAAGGTCTCGACCCACAAACGCGGTGCGCGTGCGCTTGAAATCAAGGCATCCCATGGCAGACGACGCCACACGACAGCGAAGGAAAAAGTATCACCACGGAGACCTGCGCGAAGCCCTGCTTCGTGCGGCGGAACGGGAACTCGCGGAGAAGGGGCTGGAATCCTTCACGCTGCGCGGCGTCGCCAAGCGCGCCGGCGTGTCGCATGCCGCGCCCGCCCACCATTTTCGCGACACCAATGCGCTGCTGACCGCATTGGTGACGGTCGCGATGCAGCGCTTCGGTTCGGCCATGACCTCAGCCATGTCGCAGGCCGGCGACGACGCGCGCGCTCGCTTCGTCGCGTCCGGCATCGCTTATGTCGAATTCGCCCTGGAGAACCCGTCGCTCTTCGATCTGATCTTCAGCTCGCGGCGGCCGGATTTCGACGACCCCGAATTGACCCGTCAGGCCGCTACCGCCTTCGGCAGCCTCGTGGACGGGATCGCAGCGCTGATCGGCGCCGATCCGATGGCCTCGCCGGGCGGGCGCGTCACTGTCGCCGCCGCCTGGTCGCAGGTCCACGGCGTGGCGACGCTGCTCAACGCCGGCAAGATGAAGTTCCTTGCCGGCGACCTTGCGGCGGACCGCAAGGCTGCGCTGCGCAAACTGGTGTCGAGCGTCTTGCCGGTCGCGCCTACCAGCGCGGATTGACGTTGGGATTTGCCGGAACCGGCTCGCCGACCTGCGGCACGCTGGTCGGCGCCGGCTGCGGCGCCTTGGCGGCCGAGACGGTGGCCTCGACATGATCGACCAGCGCATCCGGCAGGCCGAGGCGGCCCGCCAGCAGGTCGAGATAGCCGCGCTCGGCTCTCGTGTCGGGATCGATGGCGATTCGCGAGGCGGTGTAGAGTTCGACCTTCTGCTCCTCGGTCTGCGCCGACGCGACCAGCGCATCGAGATCGAGCGGCGCCTTGAGCTCGTCCATGATGAACTGCTCGGCCTCGTTGCCCAGGCCTGCCAGATTGAGCTTGGCACCGATCTTCTCGCGCTCGGCATCGTCGATATGCCCGTCGGCCTTGGCGGCGGCGATCATAGCGCGCACCAGCATCAGGGTGAACTCGTCCTCGCCCTGCGGCGCCTGCGACGGGTGGAAGCCCGTGTCTGACGGTGGCGGCAGCAGCTCGGGCTGCGCCTGGGTCGGCGCGGCGGGCTCCTTGCCGGCCTGGTAGTTCTTGTAGGCCTGGTAGGCCAGGCCACCGATCGCCGCCAGGCTTCCGACCTTCAGCGCCGTGCCGCCGACCGACCGGCC
Organism: Rhizobiaceae bacterium; assembly: GCA_019635715.1. Lineage (GTDB taxonomy): Bacteria > Pseudomonadota > Alphaproteobacteria > Rhizobiales > Rhizobiaceae > Kumtagia. Next base: position 69,379 of record JAHBYY010000004.1, read on the forward strand.
GGTCTTGGTGCCCAGCAGCACGGCGACCAGCGCGCCGGCCGCCAGCGGATTGTCCTTGGCCATCTGCATCGCCTTGCCGGCATTGTCGCGCACCGAGCCGCCCGTGCCCGGCACCTGGGAGCCGAGCAGACCGTCAAGCAGTTTCTTGGGATCGAACATCGCACGCCTCCGCAATTCGGCCGGTTGGCCGGAATCCGAAGGTAGGCAGAGGGCCGCGACATTGCAATGTCGGGAGGCGCGGCGGTCAGGCGAATGCCTGGTCGCAAGCCACCGCCGCGCCTCAGCGACCGATCGGGCTCTTGCGTCCCCGCGCCGCGGCAAGCTCCACCTGCCGCTGCCGCTCGGCGTAGCGGTGCCGGTCCTCGTCGCTGCGCTCGGCGACGCATCTTTCGCAGGAAATGCCCAGCCGGTAGTGCGGAGACTTTCGAGCCTCGGCGGTGACCGGCATGCGGCAGGCGCGGCACAACTCCGTGTCTCCCCCCTCCAGCCCGTGCTTCAGCGACACCCGCTCGTCGAAGACGAAGCACTCGCCCTGCCAGAGGCTTTGCTCGGCAGGCACCGTCTCAAGGTATTTCAGGATGCCGCCACGCAGGTGGTAGACCTGGTCGAGGCCGCTCTGGCGCGCCAGCGCCGTCGCCTTCTCGCAGCGGATCCCGCCGGTGCAGAACATCGCCACCTTGCGTCCGGCCAGCCGCTCGCGATTGGCCTCCAGCCATTGCGGGAACGCCCGGAAGCTGCGCGTGCCGGGATCGACCGCGCCGGAAAAGGTTCCGAGCTCCACCTCGTAGTCGTTGCGCGTATCCACGACGATCGTGTCCGGATCGGCGATCAGTGCGTTCCAGTCCTGCGGCTCGACATAGGTGCCGGCGCTGGCGAGCGGATCGATGCCGTCAACGCCCATGGTGACGATCTCGCGCTTCAGGCGGACCTTCATGCGATGGAAAGGCATCTCGGCGGCGGCGCTGTACTTCACCTCGATGCCGGCCAGTTCGGCGTGGGATTCGAGCTCGGCGATCAGCAAGCGGATGGCTTCCGCTGTGCCGGCGACGGTGCCGTTGATCCCTTCCGGCGCGAGCAGCAGCGTGCCCTTGACGCCCTGCGCGCAGCAGAAGCGCGCCAGCGGTCCGCGCAGATCCTGATACCTGTCCAAACGGCAGAAGCGATAGAGCGCGGCAACCTGGAACGGCGCGGTGGGAGACTGGTCCATGGGGCATCGCCCTATTGCCTCGGCGGATCGAATTCAAGTGCGCCGCCGGCCCCGTCGTGTCGGCCCGCCCCGCACGCCCGGCCAGTGTGTCGCCCTGCCCGCAGCTTCATGGACAGGGCCGCGGAGCGCTGCTAAATCGTTTGAAGACCTCAAGGACCTCAGCCATGGCCAGCAAAACCGAAACGCTCCTCTCCCTTCTCGGCGGTCAGCCGGTCATCCCGGTGCTGAAGATCGACAGGGTCGAGGATGCCGTCCCGCTGGCCCGCGCGCTGGCCCGCGGCGGCCTGCCGATGATCGAGATCACGCTGCGCACCGCCGACGCGCTCGAATGTATCCGGCGCGCCTCGGCCGAAGTCGAGGAGGCCACCGTCGGTGCCGGCACCATCCTCGATCCGAAGCAGTTCGACGACGCCGCGCGTGCCGGATCGAGGTTCATCGTCAGCCCGGGCCTCACCCGCGATCTGGTCGCCTGCGCCGCCGACAGCCCGGTCCCGCTGCTGCCCGGCGCGATCACGCCAGGCGAGATCATGGCCGCGCGCGACGCCGGCCTGGACTTCCTGAAGTTCTTTCCGGCCGAGCAGGCGGGCGGGGCGGCGTTCCTGAGGTCGCTGGCGTCGCCGCTGGCGGGCATCCGCTTCTGCCCCACCGGCGGCGTGTCGCAGAACAACGTCGGCGACTATCTGGCCCTGCCGAACGTCGTTTGCGTCGGCGGCTCCTGGGTGGCGCCGGACGATCTGGTCAAGGCCAAGGACTGGGGGGCGATCTACGAGCTCGCCCGCGCCGCGGCCGGACTGCAGCGCCGCTGAGCGGGGGCCCTTTCACGGTGAAAAGGGGCCCCGGGCATCGCCCGCGCCCCTTGCGCAGCAAAGCGCGCGGCGGCCTACTCGAACCGGGCGACCGACAGGAATTCGACGGCCTTGCCGGAGAAGCGGCTGGCATCGACCTGCACGTCGCTCTTGTGGAAGCCGGCCGTATACACTTCACGCGGCGCGGTGACGACGGCGTTGTAGGCGAAGGACGGCGCCGTCGTTCCCTGTTGCAGGTTGGCGACCTGATCGCCGCTCATCACCCAGCGTGCATCCGCCGGTTCCGCCGCGACGACGCGCGACTTGCGCTCCGGCTTGCCGTCCCCGGCGCTGGCCCGGGCGGACTTGCGGGTCGTCTTGGTCGGGTTTTCCGATGGCACGATGGAGGCGGTCGACAGGCGCGGCGCATCGTCGGCCACGGAAGCCAGCGCGGCGACGCGCTCCCTGGCCGCCTGCTGGGCAGCCGCGAGAGCCTGCGCATCGCGCGCCTCGGCCGAAGGCGGCACAGGCAGGCCGGGCCGTGAGGACGGCATCGCCTCGATCGCTTCGGACGGCCGCATGGCCGGCAGCGGCGCGCCGGCGAACGCCGCCAGCGGCGCGGTTGTGTCGGCCTCGGCCGCCATCGCCAGGGCGGCGATCGCGTCGGCCGGCGCGGCATCGCGCGCAAGCTGCGGGCGTGGCGTCGGAAGTGGGACATTGAAAGCGACGGAGGCCGCTGCGGGCGCCTCGACGGCACTCTCCGCGATCGTCGCGGCCTCCTCCTGCGCCATTCCGAAGGGGATGTTGTCAGGCTGGGCCGACGCCTGCGGCGGCGCGATCTCCGCGGCCGAAGCGAGGGCCACCGTCGCCACTTCGGCGCCGGGCCGCGGCGCCAGCGCCGGCAGCGGGATGGAGCGGGCGGGCAAGGCCGCGATGATGCTCTCCGGCGTCTCGACGACGGGAGCCGGGGCTTCCGGCTCCGGATCGAGCGCCACCGGCAGGTCGACGCGCTTGGCGTCCTTGGGCGACACGACCTGAATGCCGGCCGGCGCCGCCTGCGGTTCGTCGGCGGGAGCCGCCTTGGCGACCGCCACCGGCTTGGCCGGCTGCGCCTTCTTGGCGACGACCGGGGCCTCGGACTCGGCGCTGTCCTCCTCGTCGTCCGCCCCGCCGCCGAACAGCGCGGCGAAGAAGCCCTTGCTGCTCGACTTGCCGGACCCCGACGAGGCCAGCGCGAGAGCGCTCGTGCCCTTGGCCTTGCGCGCCTGGTAGGAAGCCATCGCCTGATCGTAGCCCGGAAGCGGCTTGCCGTCGCTCGGCACGTGCAGCGTCTTGCCGTTCGGGAAGAGCGCGACGAGTTCGCGGCGGCTCATCTTCGGCCAGTGACGGACATTGCCGACGTCCATGTGGACGAAGGGGGAGCCGGAGCGCGGATAATAGCCGACGCCGCCGACCTGCATCTTCATGCCGGTCTCGCGCAGCTTCTTGAGGCTGACGCCGGGGATGAAGAAGTCCATCGCCTTGCCGAGCATGTGCTGGCTCTTCTTGGCGACGCCGTTGCTGCGGCTGCGCAGCATGGAATTGGTGGCCGGCGAGCGATAGGCGCTGACCACGTTGATGTAGTTCGAGGCGCCGACGGCGCGATAGACTTCCCAGACCAGGTCAAACAGCCGCGGGTCCATGCGCGTCGGCTCGTTGCGGCGCCAGTCGCGCAGGAACTGATTGATCTTCTTCAACCCGGCCTGATCGTAGACCCCGTTGCGCTTGAAGACGATCTCCGCCTTCTCGCCGGTATGGATGAAGTAGAGCTTGAGGGATCGCGTCTCCGCACTGGCCAGGCCGCTCGACACGAGAGAGGCGAACACGACGGCCAAGCCAGCGAGCCAGCTCGTCCAGCGGGTGTTCTTTGCGTCTCGCCGGCGGCTGCTCGGTTGGATGCTGGTCAAATCAAATGGCCCTGCGCTTGCCGTATGTCCCCGGATCAAACCACCGGACCCCGGATTTCCTGGTCGCCCGACTATCGATCCTAATGGTTAATCACCGCTTATTGAAGCCGAAATACGGTAAGACCGTGGCGATCCGCCGCCCGGGATCACCGGTTCGTGATTATGGTTAACTGGCTTCTACTGCGTCAAGCTTGCGCGACGCATGCTTTCCCGCTGTGGATATCCGGACAGACCGACATCGCCTCGGAGGTGAAATCTAGGAGGCCAACCGTGCCTCGCGGCCTGTTTCGGGGTCGATTCCATACTCTTTAAATTTGCGATAGAGCGTCGAGCGGCCGATGCCGAGGCGTCGCGCCACCTCGCTCATCTGGCCGTCGTATCGCTCGATGGCCAGCAGGATCATGTCCAGCTCGACATCCGCCAGCGACCGGATCTCGCCCTGTTCGTCCAGCGCCCGCACGCCGCCGACAGAGGGCTGCGCCACGTTTGCGCCCTGTTCCGGCCCGATTTCCGGGCTTGCGTCTTGCCGCTCCGCCGCAGCCGCGGGTGCATCGGCATAGCGGTCGAGGTCGACGGTCCCTTCGACCTGCGCGCGGATATGAGGAAACTCCTCCTCGGTCAGCGTATCGCCGTCGCAAAGCACGGTGGCGCGGAAGATCGCGTTCTCGAGCTGGCGGATGTTGCCGGGCCAGTCATAGGCCTCCAGCGTCGCCAGCGCCCGTGACGAGATGGCACGCACCCGCCCGCCGGCTTCCGCCGACGAGAAGCGCGCCATGAAGTGAAGCGCCAGCGGCTCGATGTCTTCCTTGCGCTGCCTGAGCGGCGGCACGGAGATCGGATAGACGTTGAGCCGATAGAACAGATCTTCGCGGAACCGGCCGTGCTGCACCTGCTCCAGCAGGTTGCGGTGCGTCGCCGAGATCAGCCTGATGTCGACCTTGACGCTCGACCTGCCGCCGACCGGATCGACCTCGCCCTGCTGGACGGCGCGCAGCAGCTTGACCTGCACGTCGGTCGGCAGGTCGCCGATCTCGTCGAGGAAGAGCGTGCCGCCATTGGCTTCGACGAACTTGCCGGCATGCTTTTCCGTCGCGCCGGTGAAGGAGCCCTTCTCGTGGCCGAAGAGGATCGATTCCACCAGATTGTCGGGGATCGCGCCGCAATTCACGGTGACGAAGGATCGGCCGCGGCGGTCGCCGCTGCCCTGGATGGCGCGCGCCACCAGTTCCTTGCCGACGCCGGACTCGCCTTCGATCAGCACTGGAATGTTCGACGCCGACGCCTTGCGCGCCAGCCGAAGCGTCTTTTCCATCGCCGGGCTGCGGGTGATGATCTCCGAGAACGACAGATCGCCCGACCGGCGCGAGCTGCGCCGCACCTCGTCGCCGCGTGATTCGACCTTGAGCGCGTTGGCGATCGCCACCTTCAGCCGGTCCGGCGAGGCCGGCTTGACCACGAAATCGAAGGCGCCGTTGCGCATGGCGAGCACGACCGACTCGATGCCGCCCTGCGCCGTCTGGACGATCACCGGCGTCTCGATGCCGCGTTCGGCCATCGTCCTGAGCACGCCGATGCCGTCCAGCCCGGGCATTACCAGGTCGAGAATGATCGCCGAGAACCCGTCCGCGCCGGCGCCGTCAAGAAGTTCGAGCGCGGCATTTCCATTGTCGGCGGTGACAGAGGAATGACCGAAGCGCCCGACCGCCGCCTCGAGCAGGCGGCGCTGGACCGGATCGTCGTCGACGATGAGGATGCGAACCGACATGGGCCCCCGTTGAACCGGCATGGAATTCCCGGGATGGGCACGATTGCCGTCTGGATCATGATCGCACCCGGACCTAAATAAGCGTTTAAGGTGCGCGCGTCCGATCGCCGGACGCCCTGCTCGAACGCCTCGCGAGGAAATGTCATGCCGTCATCTGTAGGGAAGTCGGCCGCGGCCTCCGGGCCGGGCCCGCTCGGCGATCTTCCGGAATGGAATCTGGCCGACCTCTATCCCGGCATGGAGTCGGCCGAGCTTCGCCGGGACATGGCCCTGGCGGCCGAACGCGCCGTCGCCTTCGAGCAGAAATGGAAGGGAACGCTCGCCGCCGAAGCGGCCCGGGGCGCGGACGGGAAGCTGGGGCAGGCCGTTGCCGAGTTCGAGGGTCTCGAGGAGCTGATCGGACGCATCGCCTCCTATGCCGGCCTGGTCTACGCCGGCAACACGGCCGATCCGAAGCGCGCCAAGCTCTACGGCGACGTCCAGGAGAAGATGACCGATGCCAGTGCGCACCTGCTGTTCTTCGGGCTGGAACTCAACCTCGTCGAGGACGCATTGATCGACGCGGCGCTGGCCGCGGACGAGGGCCTCGCGCACTACCGGCCCTGGGTGCTCGATCTGAGGATGGACAAGCCCTATCAGCTCGAAGACCGCGTCGAGCAGCTTTTTCACGAAAAATCCGTCACCGGGCGCGGCGCCTGGAACCGACTTTTCGACGAGACCATGACGGCGCTGCGCTTCACCGTCGACGGCGAGGAACTGACCCTCGAACCGACGCTCAACATGCTCCAGGACGCCGACGGCAGCATGCGCCGCAAGGCTTCGGAGGCGCTAGCGAAGACCTTTGCCGCCAATTTGCGGACCTTCTCCCTGATTACCAACACGCTGGCCAAGGACAAGGAGATCTCCGACCGCTGGCGCGGCTTCAAGGACATCGCCGACTCGCGCCACCTCGCCAACCGCGTCGAGCGCGATGTCGTGGATGCGTTGGCCGCCGCCGTTCGCGAGGCCTATCCGCGCCTCTCCCATCGCTACTATGCGATGAAGGCGCGCTGGCTCGGCATGGAGACGCTCAACCATTGGGACCGCAACGCACCGCTGCCGGAAACGCCGCAGGCGACCATCGGCTGGGACGAGGCGCGCAACACCGTGCTTGCGGCCTATCACCGCTTTTCGCCGGACATGGCCGACATCGCCCGGACCTTCTTCGACCGCAACTGGATCGACGCACCCGTTCGCCCCGGCAAGGCGCCGGGCGCCTTCGCCCACCCGACCGTTCCCTCCGCGCATCCCTATGTGATGCTGAACTACATGGGCAAGCCGCGCGACGTGATGACGCTGGCACACGAATTGGGGCATGGCGTCCATCAGGTATTGGCCGGCGGCCAGGGCGCCTTGATGGCCTCGACGCCGCTGACGCTCGCCGAGACGGCCTCGGTGTTCGGCGAGATGCTGACCTTCCGCTCGCTGCTCGACCGCAGCACCGACCGGCGCGAGCGCAAGGCGATGCTCGCCCAGAAGGTCGAGGACATGATCAACACGGTGGTGCGCCAGATCGCCTTCTACGAGTTCGAGCGCAAGGTGCATACCGAGCGCAAGAACGGCGAGCTGACCTCGGATCGTCTCGGGCAGTTCTGGCTGGAAGTGCAGAAGGAAAGCCTCGGGCCGGCGATCGAGCTGCGGCCGGGCTACGAGACCTTCTGGGCCTACATACCGCACTTCATCCACTCGCCCTTCTACGTTTACGCCTATGCCTTCGGCGACTGCCTGGTGAACTCGCTCTACGCCGTCTATCGGAACGCCGAGAAGGGGTTTCAGGACAAGTACTTCGACATGCTGCGCGCCGGCGGCACCAAGCATCACAGGGAGCTTCTGGCACCGTTCGGCCTCGACGCGTCGGATCCGGCCTTCTGGAGCAAGGGCCTTTCGGTGATTTCCGGTCTGATCGACGAGCTGGAAGGGCTGGAGTAGGTTCTTCTAACCTTCGCTCGCTTATGTTCCTTCTGGCACCCCCCTCTGGCCTGCCGGCCATCTCCCTCTCAAGGGGGGAGATGGCCCACTCCATATGCTTCTGTTTTTCCGCTATGCCGTGGAGCGGCACTACCTGCACTGGCGCCCTAATCTCCCCCCTTGAGGGGGAGATGGCCGGCAGGCCAGAGGGGGGTATTGGGGCGCACGACGTGTCGGTCCAATGACGGCCGACCCCTTCATCCTCTTCCGCGACGACGTTTCGGGTCACGACGTCTACTTCGATCGGCCGCGCGCGATCATCGTCGCTGACAATGCGGAAGAGTTCGAAGCAGCGCTGCAGGCTGCGGAGATAGCCCGCGCGCAAGGAAAATGGCTTGCCGGCTATGTCTCCTACGAGGCCGGCTATCTCCTCGAGCCGAAGCTCGTCCCCATTCTGCCGGAGGGCCGTCGCGCGCCGCTCGTCTGTCTCGGCGTGTTCGACGCGCCATCCGATACGCCTCCGCCGCGCCGCGCCGTCCCGAAGACCAACGGACCGGTGTTCGATGCCCGTGCCGGCTGGTCGTTGGCCGACTACCGGTCGCGGTTCGATCGTCTGCATGGCCATCTGCGGGCCGGCGACTGCTATCAGGGCAACCTGACGTTTCCGGTGCATGCGCAATGGAGCGGCCGGCCGCTCGACGCCCTCGAGGCGCTGACGGCCCGCCAGCCGGTAAAATACGGCGCTCTCGTCGACCTCGGCGGCCCGATCGTGCTGTCGCGCTCGCCGGAATTGTTCTTCGAGATCGGCCAGGACGGCTGGATCGAGACCCACCCGATGAAGGGCACGATGCGGCGCGGCGCCACCAGGGCCGAGGACGACCGCCTGAGGGAAACGCTGCGCAACGACCCGAAGAACCAGGCCGAGAATCGGATGATCGTCGACCTGCTGCGCAACGACATCTCGCTGATCAGCGAGGTCGGCAGTCTCGACGTGCCCGAACTCTTCCGCGTCGAAACCTATCCGACACTGCATACCATGGTCAGCCGCGTGCGGGCGAAGCTGCTGCCCGGCCTTTCCATCCGGCAGGTCTTCGCGGCGCTGTTTCCCTGCGGCTCGGTCACCGGCGCGCCGAAGATTCGCGCCATGGAGATCCTGCGCGATCTGGAGCGTACACCGCGCGACGTCTATTGCGGCGCGATCGGCTGGATCTCGCCCGGCGGGCCGATGCGTTTCTCGGTGGCGATCCGCACCCTGTCGCTCTTCCCCGACGGCGAGGCCGTCTACAATGTCGGCGGCGGCGTCATCTTCGACTCCACGGCCGAAGCGGAGTACCAGGAATGCCTGCTCAAGGCACGGTTCGCGACGGGATCCCTGCCGGCATCGGCCTGATCGAGACCCTGGGCTGGGAGCCCGGCGCGGGCTTTCTGCGGCTCGACCGCCATCTGGCGCGGCTCGTGGCCTCGGCCGCCGCGCTCGCCCTGCCCTGCGATCCCGCCGCCGTCGAGCGCGCCCTGGGGTCCGTTTCCGGCAATGGCCGGATGCGTGTGCGTCTCCATCTCGACCAGCATGGCGCGGCGACCGTCACGGCTCAGCCTTTCGCGCCGCTCGCGTCGGGCACCGTCTGGCGCCTGCGGATTGCCGGGACACGCCTGTCCTCGAACGACCCGCTGCTGCGCCACAAGACGACGCACCGCGCGGCCTACGAGGCGGCGCGAGCCGAGTTTTCCATTGGCGAAGCCGACGAAGTCCTGCTCCTCAACGAACGCGGCGAAATTTGCGAGGGCACGATCACCAGCCTGTTCGTCGACATGGGCGACGGCGGCCCCCTGCTGACGCCGCCGCTTTCGAGCGGACTGCTCGCCGGAGTATTACGCCAGGCGCTCCTGGAGGATGGACGCGCTATCGAATTCATCCTCACCCTTGCGGATTTGAATGACGCCCGTGCGCTCTACGTCGGCAATTCGCTGCGAGGCCTCATTCCGGCCCGCCTCGCATCACATTGACCGCGGGCGGCGCGGTCGAATACAATGTGTTCGCCTGAGTTCAGGGAGAACACCATGGCCGCCAGCGAAACCTTCTCCGTCCGCCTTTCCCCAGAAACGAAGAAGGAACTGGAGGACTATGCGCGCGCCACCCAGCGCTCCAGCGCCTTCGTCGTCAAGGAAGCGATCGAAGCCCATCTGGCGGAACGCCGCGCCTATCTCGCGGCGATCGAGGAGGGGCTTCGCGATATCGAGCGCGGCGACGTCGTGCCGTTGGAGGACGTAGTCGAATGGATGCAGTCCTGGGGCAAGCCCGACGAACTTCCGGCTCCGGGAGTGCGAAAGTCGAACGCCGCGTAGATGCGCGTCAAGCTCTCTCGCTCTGCCGAACGCGACCTTCGCGAGATTCGCGCCTTCGTCGCAGCAGATAGTCCGGTCGCCGCGGATTTGGTGACAGGCCGGCTGATCAAGGCCCTGTTGCTCATCCGAGCGAAACCTGAGATCGGCAGACCCGGAAAATCGGGAGCGCATCGGGAATGGAGCGTGCCGGACCTGCCCTACGTCATCCCATATGTGGTCAGTGCTGAGGAAATCTACATCATTAGAATCTACCACACGCATCGGCTCAGGCCCGAGGAATGGTAGACGCGCGTTCGATGCGCACTCTCCCAGGCGCTGTTCCGAATCAACGTGCAGCGACAACCTCGAACAGCTTGCCATGACCGGTCCGGCCCTTCCGCCCACCCACACCCCCTACGACGGCTCTTCCAAACTCTTCGCCATCGGCTTGAGGCCGCTGGCGGCCGCCGGCTGGATCGAGATCGACGACACCTACGACGCCCAGTTGCGGGAGAAGCGTCGCCTTTATGCCGCTCACGAGCACCTCGTCTTCGTCGCCGAGTCCGGCACGGAAGATGCACAGGCCGAAGTGCTGGCGCTGCTGCGCGCCCATCTCGCCGAACATTTCCCCGAGCGCTTTCGGCAGACCTGCAAGGGCATCGCCGTCGCCGGCCACCCGGCACTGACGGTGGAGGCCATGAACGCCCTGCCGCCGCTCAAGGCCGCCTCCCTGCTGGTCCAGGAGGATCTGATCCTGATGCGGCGCGGCCCTGACGGCTGGCGGCTCGCGGCTGGGTCGCTCTGCTTCCCCTCGTCATGGGTGCTGACCGAAAAATTCGGCAGGCCGCTGAACGCCATCCACGAGCCGGTACCGGGCTTCGGTCCGGGCAGCCGTCCAGCGGAACTCATCGAGCGCATGTTCGACCGCCTGCAGGACCAGGCGGTCGAGCGCTACAACTGGTCGATCCAGGCCGACGATGCGCTCTACCACCCGCTGTCGAACGTCGCGCGCATCGACCGCGCCACCAGCCGGCCAACGCGCTTTCCGGACGGCGACGTCGCCGCGCACGCCTTCATGCGGGTCGAGCGCCAGACGCTGCGCAAGCTGCCGGTCTGCGGCGACATCCTGTTCACCATCCGCATCCATCTCGACCCGCTGAGGGTCCTGGCGCACCATCCGGATCGCGCCCATATCGCCGCCTCCTTCGCCGCGCAACTGGGCGAACTCGACGCGGCGCAGCTCGACTACAAGGGCATAACGGCCGACCGCGACCGGCTGGTGGTGCTTCTGCACGCTATGGCGCGCGGCGATGTCACGCCGCCGGAAACCTGATCGCGTCGCTCAGCCCGCCCAGCCCCGCAGTTCGCGCCGCACCATCGCTTCGATCACGGCCATCCCCTCGGGTGTGTCGTTGAGGCAGGGGATGTGGGCGAAGTTCGTGCCGCCGGCGTGATGGAAGATCTCCGCCACCTCGCCTGCAATCTCCTCAAGCGTCTCGATGCAATCGGCCGAGAACCCCGGATTGACGACGGCGATCGACCTGACGCCTTCCTTGGCGAGACGCTCCACGGTCTTGTCGGTGTAGGGCTGCAGCCATTCCTGCGCGCCGAAGCGCGACTGGAAGGTGGTGATCAGCCGCTCCTTGGACCAGCCGAGCCGTTCACGCAGCAGCCGCGTCGTCTTCTGGCAGTGGCAGTGATAGGGGTCGCCCTTGTGGAAATAGACCTTCGGAATGCCGTGGTAGGAGGCCAGCACCACCTCCGGCGCGAAGTCGAGCGTCGACAGATGGGCCTCGATCGAACGCGCCAGCGCGTCGATATAGACGGGCTCATCGTAGTAGGGCGGGACGGTGCGCACCGCCGGCGCATGGCGGAGCTCGGCCAGTGCGGCGAACAGCTTGTCGTTGGCCGTCGCCGTCGTGGTGGCGGAATATTGCGGATAGAGCGGAAAGCTCAGGATCCTGTCGCATCCCGCCGCGACCAAACGGTCGACGACGCTTTTCGTCGACGGGTTGCCGTAGCGCATGGCATAGTCGACCATGATTTCGGGCTCGCCGGAGAAAATCTCGGCCAGCTTCTCGGCCTGTGCGCGCGTAAAGGTGCGCAGCGGCGACTCGTCCTTCTCGCGGTTCCAGATCTTGGCGTAGTTGGCCCCGGACTTCTTCGGCCGGACGTTCAGCACGATGCCGTAGAGGATCGGATACCAGAGGAAGCGCGGCATCTCGATGACGCGCGGATCGGAAAGGAATTCGCGCAGATAACGCCGCATCGATCCGGTATCGGTGCCGTCCGGCGTGCCGAGATTGACCAGAAGGACGCCGATGCGGCGTGCAGGCACCGGCGGATGCCCGGCAGGCAGCGCCCGAGGCACGGCGATCGCGATATCGGTCTGGTCTGGCGTGGCGGACATATAGCGGCTCTCCGGAGACAGCCGTTACCTAGCTGCGCACGCCCCGAATGCAAGGCCACCTGTCGCCGCAGGGACCGGGCGAAAACCCCGCCCCTGCCGCCGTCAGCTCGCGGGCGGGATGGTTAGGGTCGCACCGATCGGCAGGAAGCGCGGCTTGTAGCCGGGATTGGCCTCGGCGATCAGCTTCCACTTGAATCCGTCGCCATAGACCTTCACGGCGATGTCCCAGTAATTGTCGCCGGGCTGGATGACATGGGTGTTCGCCGGGGCGGGAGCGGCAGGTGCCGGCTCCGCCGGCGCGGGCGCCGGCTCGGCCGGTGCGGGCATTTCGATCGCCGGCGGCTGTGCCGCGATGTCGTCTGAACCGGCGGGCGGCGCCGGCAGTACGATCTCGGGTTCAGCCGGAGCAGGCGCCGGTTGGGCCGGAGCGGCCTCCGCCGGAGCCGCCTCGGCCGGAGCCGGAGCGGGTTCGGCCGGAGCGGGCGCTGCCGGAGCAGCGGCGGCCACTTCGGTGACGCGGCCTTCGAGCTTCGGCGTGTAGGGGCTGTGGGCGCCGAGATAGTCGGCCACCACCTGTTCCAGGCCCGGGCCGTAGTCGTAGGCGTTCTTGGCCTTCTCGGCGAAGATCTTGTAGCCGTCGCCGCCCTGGCGGACATAGTTGTTGGTGGCGACCAGATAGTCCTTCTCGGGGTCGATCGGCTTCCAGGCGCCGCCGTCCATCACCTCGACCGACTTGATGCGGCTTTCGTTCGGCGTGCCGGAGCGGTCGAAGCTGTATTTGAGGCCCGCCACCTGGGCGAAGCGGCCCGCGCCGTCCTCGATCTGGCTGACGCCGTTCTCCAGCGCAGCCACCAGGTCCTTACCGGCGATCTGGAACGTCGCGACGGTGTTCTGGAATGGCAGGACCGTCAGCACCTCGCCCATCGTCACCTTGCCCTGGTCGATGGAGGCGCGCAGCCCGCCGCCGTTCGAGATGACGATCTCCACTCCCTGCCCCTTGACGCGGTCGAGCACCGCGTCGGAGACGAGATTGCCCATCTCGCATTCCTTGGCACGGCAGCTTTCGCGGCTGCCGTCGATCGGCGCGGCGGTCTCGCCGACTTCCTTGGCCTTCAGCTCCTCGATCGGCGCGCCGAGCTCCTTGATCCGGGCCAGCACCGCCTCGTCCGGCTTGATCTTGGCATCGAGATGGATCGGCTCGCCGGAGGCCTGCTTGACCACGCCGCTGTCGTCGAACACCACGGTGAACTCGCCGAGATATTTGGAATAGGACGCCGCCTGCGTCACCGGCACCTTGTAGCCGTCCGGATTGTCGATCATCGTCGGATACGGCCCTTCGGCCTTCGGATCGGTGTTGGACAGCAGCGAATGCGAATGTCCGCCGACGACCACGTCGACGCCGGGGATTTTGGCGATCAGTTCCTTGTCGCGCGGATAGCCGACATGGGTCAGCGCGATGATCTTGTTGACGCCTTCGGCCTTCAGCTTCTCGACCTCGTCGGTGATCGCGCGGATGTCGTCGAGGATCAGGATGTTCGGCCCGGGCGAGGCGATCTCGGGGGTCTCGGTCGTCACCGCCCCGACGATGCCGATCTTCTGGCCGCCGACATCGAGCACGATCGACGGCTTGATACGGTCTCCAACCTTGGCCGACGCGCCGGCCGCGACATTGGCCGACAGCACCGGGAACTTGATCACGTCGAGGAAGGGCGCCAGCGCGTCCTCGCCATCGTCGAACTCGTGATTGCCGACGGTCATCGCGTCGAATTTCATCTGGTTGAGGAACTCGGCTTCGACCGCGCCCTTGTAGGTCGTGTAGAACAGCGAGCCCTGGAAATTGTCGCCGCCGTTCAACAGCAGGACGTTCTTGCCCGCCAGTTTCGCGCGTTCGGCGGCGATCGCCGTCACCAGCCGCGCCGCGCCGCCGATGCACTCGTCCTTGCCTTCCTCTTCCGCCGAGCAGGTCGATTCGTATTTGTTGTTCGATTCAATGCGGCTGTGCCAGTCGTTGATATGCAGGATCGTCAGCTCGTAGTCTGCGAAGGACACACCGGCCGACAGGGCAAGCGACGACGCCGAAAGGGCGACGAGCGCGGCGAGTTTTTTCATGAGGGTCTCCCCGTATGGTAGCTGACAGCAGCATAGAGCGGGCACATGACCGTTTCCGGCCATGGCGGTCATGTTTTCACCCCGCCGGGGAGGACGCAAGCGGAATCGCCACCTCCGCCCGCGCTAGCGCAGAAGGCGTATCCAGCGCGCCAGATTGACCAATGCGATCAACGCGCCGGCGAGATAGGTCAGCGCCGCGGCCCGCAAAACGCTGCGGATCGCCGGCAGGTCGCGCTGGTCGACGTAGCGGCCGTTCTTCAGGATCGGCAACGCCTTCCTGAAGCTTGCGTCGAACTCGACCGGCAGAGTGACGGCATCGACCAGCACGCGAAACGCCAGCAGCCCGATGCCCAGGGCGGCAACGCCGAAAAAGGCGACCGGCGTGCGCGCCAGAAGTCCCAGCAAAGGCGCCGCGATGAAGAACACGCCGGCGAGCCGGTCGGTCTGGACGGCGATCGCCGCGAGCCTCTGCCGCAACGCCAGCCAGCGCTCGCCGCGCCCGTGCTGAATGGCGTGTCCCACTTCGTGAGCCGCGATGGCGACCGCCGCCAGCGAGCGGCCGTCATGATGATTGCGCAGCAGCCGAACGGTGCGGCTCGAAGGATCGTAGTGATCGCCGCGTTCGGTCACCTCGACCTTCACCTCGTGAAGGTCGAACCGGTCGAGCAGATGGCGGGCCAGTTCGCCGCCGGTCCCCTGCAGATCGGGACGGTCGCGGTCGTGACGACGGAGCGTGTAGCGCACCCACAGATGCGGCAGCAGCGTGACGCCCAGCAGGATGACGATGCCGACGGCGAGCAAGGTCGGCGGGGGCTTTAGGCGGCCGCCGCGTTCCGGCGGTTCAGGATGAACTGCTGGCCGGTCGAGCTCGTGCAGTTGAGCTGGTTCGGCGAGACCAGCGCGCAGTTGACGTTGGTCGTCGTGTTGCGGATCAGCGAAACGACGGTGATCTCGACCACCGATCCGTTGACGCGATAGCTGCCGTCGGCGAGCTTGTTGCCGGTATCGAGCGCGTTGGTGGTGAACACGCCGCCCGAAAGCCGCGATACGGCGATCCCGTCGCTGCTCAGCCACTCGCCTTCCACGCCGCTCGCGGCGGCCGATTTCGGCGGGGTGCTGCCGGGCCCCTCGGCCGGACCGCTGCTGACGCAGGCCGAGAGAAAACCGCCGGCGGCCAGAAGAAGTGCCGCTCGGGTCAGGCTGCGTGTTTCAATCAACATGGCGTGAAGTCTCCTCGATCCGCTGCGAAGCAATCGCCCGATTTCCGGGCGATTGCAAGATTTGCGGCGGCAGGAGATGCCTCAACGCACCAGGATATTGCGGAATTGCCAGGGATCCTTTGTGTCGAGGTCTTCCTTGAACAGGCCGGGCCGATCCTGTAGCGGCGTCCAGTCGGTGTAGTAGCCCTTGACCGGGCCGAGATAGGCCGACTGCACTTCGAGGCAGCGATGGAAGTCCATCTCGTCGGCCTCGACGATCCCCGCCTGCGGATTCTCCAGGGCCCAGACCATGCCGGCGAGCACTGCCGACGTCACCTGCAGGCCGGTGGCGTTCTGGTAGGGCGCCAGCTTGCGGGCTTCCTGCAGCGAAAGCTGCGAGCCGTACCAGTAGGCGTTCTTGTCGTGGCCGTAGAGCAGCACGCCGAGTTCGTCGACGCCGTCGACCAGTTCGTCCTCGTTGAGCACGTGATGCACGGGCTGTGCCCTGCCGGCCGCGCCGAACATCTCGTGCAGCGACAGCACCGCGTCGTTGCAGGGGTGATAGGCGTAGTGGCAGGTCGGCCGGAAGGTCACCTCGCCGTGCTTGTCGCGCACGGTGAAGAAATCGGCGATCGAGATCGCCTCGTTGTGCGTCACCAGGAAGCCGTATTGCGGGCCGGGCGTCGGACACCAGCTACGCACGCGCGTATTGGCGCCCGGCTGCTCCAGATAGATCGCCGCCTGCGAGCCCTTCTTGTGGGTCTTGGCGTTCTTCGGCATCCACTTCTCGTGCGTGCCCCAGCCGAGTTCGGCCGGCTGCAGCCCTTCCGAGATGAAGCCCTCGACCGACCATGTGTTCCAGAACACGTTCATCGGCTTCGGGTTCTTGGTGCGCTGCGTGTCGCGCTCGGCGATGTGGATGCCCTTGACGCCGGCCTTCTTCATCAGCTTCGCCCAGCCGGCGCGGTCGTCCTGCGCCGGAGTCTCGAAGTCGAGGCCGAGATCGCCGGCGAGGTTGACCAGCGCCTGCTTGACGAACCACGACACCATTCCCGGATTGGCGCCGCAGCAGGACACCGCGGTCGTGCCGCCGGGATTCCTGCGGATCTCCTCGCGCACGGTCTCGCGCAAGGCGTAGTTGGTACGCGAGGCATTGCTCGCGTCCTTGTCGAAGTAGAAGCCGAGCCAGGGTTCGACGACCGTATCGATGTAGAGCACGCCGAGATCGCGGCAGAACTTCATCAGTTCCAGCGACGAGGTGTCCACCGACAGGTTGATGCAGAAGCCCTGCCCGCCGCCCTCGGTCAGCAGCGGCTTGAGCAGCTTCTCGTAATTCGTCTTGGTGACGGCGTCCTGCATGAATTTGATGCCGCGCTCGTCCAGCAGCTTGCGGTCGGTACCGCGCGGATCGATCACCGTCAGACGCGACGTGTCGAATTTGAAATGGCGCTCGATGAGAGGGAGCGTTCCCCGGCCGATGGAGCCGAAGCCGATCATCACGACCGGGCCGCTGATTTCACCGTAAACGGGCCATTTGTCTTTCGCCATTTTATGCCAGTCCCTCCGTTGGGGTTCGCGGCCGCCATTGCGGGCCGCCGGTTCGAAGACCACACAACTCTGTCACATACCAGCGGATTCCGCGAATCCGCGGCGCGGCAAGCCGTGGCGGCCTTCGATTGGCGCCGTGACGGCGACGGAACCGCCTCGGCTGCGGCTCGTTCTCCAAGGCCGGCCGCCTGGGGGACATGGTGAAGCGCCTACTGGATCTGCACAGCGGACGTCCCGTCTGGTCCGCCTACCGCGCCCCGCGCGTACCGACCTCCCGCCTTGCGCGTGACGTCAGGTGCGACGTGCTGGTGGTCGGCATGGGCATCAGCGGCGCGATGATCGCCGAGGCGCTCGCCTGCGACGGACGCGACGTGATCTGCATCGACCGGCGCGGCCCGATGCTTGGCTCGACCGCCGCGACGACCGCGCTGGTGCAGTTCGAGATCGACCAGCCGCTTTCGATCCTGTCCCGCAAGATCGGACGCGCCAAGGCAGAGCGGGCCTGGCGGCGCTCGCGGCTGGCGATCGACAATCTGCAGGCGCGCATCGCCGAGCGCAGCATCGATTGCAGGCTCTCGCCCCGTCCCTCGCTCTATCTCGACGGCAACGTGCTGGCCCCGTCGCAATTGCGCGAAGAAGGCGTCGCCCGCGCGCACGCCGGCCTCCGCGCCGATCATCTTTCCCCTTCGCAACTGAAAGACCGCTTCGGCATCGCCGGGCGGTCGGCACTGCTGGAGCACGGAAATCTCGCGCTCGATCCGCGGCGGCTGACCGCCGGCCTGCTCAACGCAGCCCGGGAGCGCGGCGCGCGTCTCTACAGCCCGGTCCACTCGGCGGGGATCGAACGCGTCGGCGACCGGCTCGCGACGGCGACGCTCGGCGGGCCGGCCATCGAAAGCGCCGCGATCGTCCTGGCGACGGGCTATGAACTGGCGGAGATCGTTCCCGCCTCGCACCACCGCGTCGTCTCGACCTGGGCGATCGCCACCCGCCCGCAGCCGCGCGCCGCCTGGCCGGGCCAGGCCTTCATCTGGGAAGCCTCCGATCCCTACCTCTACATGCGTGTGACGCATGACGGCCGCATCATCTGCGGCGGCGAGGACGAGGACTTCCAGAACGAGGAAGCGCGCGACGCGCTGATTCCGGAAAAGACCGGGACGATCGCGCAGAAGCTGTCACGGCTGTTCCCGCACATCGACACGAAACCGGAATTCGCCTGGGCCGGCGCCTTCGGCACGACATCGACCGGACTGCCGCTGATCGGCCGCGTGCCGCACCACCACGGCGTCTTTGCCGTGATGGGATACGGCGGCAACGGCATCACCTTCTCGCAGATCGCCTCGGAACTGATCGCCACGGCGATCGCCGGAGGCACCGATCACGACGCGGACCTCTTTTCGTTGTCCGATCCGCCCGGCGCCTGAAGCGCGCCTCTCGCGGACTCGGGCGCGGACCGCTCCCATTGTATGGTCACAATCCGGCATCTAAGTGATTCGCAGCCTGCGGATGATCTGTCGGCGCACGGCCAGGCCAGGGGGAGCTTCCATGCAGTTTACCGGTTTCGACATCATCATCCCGGTACTCGTCATCCTCGTCGTGCTGATCCTCTTCGCAGGGATCAAGACCGTGAGCCAGGGGTACAACTATACGGTGGAGCGCTTCGGCCGCTATACGCGCACCCTCACGCCCGGGCTCAACCTGATCATCCCGTTCATCGACCGCGTCGGTGCGAAGATGAACATGATGGAGCAGGTGCTCGATGTCCCGACACAGGAGGTCATCACCCGCGACAACGCGACGGTGGCCGTCGACGGCATCGCCTTCTACCAGATCCTCAACGCGGCCCAGGCGGCCTACCAGGTCTCCAACCTGCAGAACGCCATTCTCACCCTGACCATGACCAACATCCGCTCGGTGATGGGCTCGATGGACCTCGACGAGCTCCTGTCCAACCGCGACCATATCAACGAACGGCTGCTGCGCATCGTCGACGAGGCGGCGCATGTCTGGGGCATCAAGGTCACCCGCGTCGAGATCAAGGACATCAACCCGCCGGCCAACCTCGTCGAGTCGATGGCCCGCCAGATGATGGCCGAACGCAACAAGCGCGCCCAGATCCTCGAGGCGGAGGGATTGAAGCAGGCTCAGGTGCTGGAAGCCGAAGGCCGCAAGGAGGCCGCCTTCCGCGATGCCGAGGCACGCGAGCGCGCCGCGGAAGCGGAGGCCCGCGCCACGCAGGTGGTTTCGGAGGCGATCGCCAAGGGCGACCTGCAGGCGCTCAACTATTTCGTGGCGCAGAAATACACCGAGGCCCTGGGCCGCGTCGCATCGGCCAACAACAGCAAGCTCGTGCTGATGCCGCTCGAAGCCTCGTCGCTGATCGGCTCGCTCGGCGGCATCGGCCAGATCGCCAAGGAAGTGTTCCGCGACGGCGCGACCGGCGTCGAGCCGCAGCGCCGGGGCGCGCGTCCCCCGGCGATCACGCCGCCGCCCGGCTCCGAGGGAACGTGACGATGGTCGCCTGGCTCGCCGACCAGCTCGGCCCGTGGAACTGGATGGTGATCGGCCTGGTGCTGCTCGCCGCCGAGATCCTCGTGCCCGGCGTGTTCCTGCTGTGGATCGGCATCGCCGCACTGATCGTCGGCGCGGCGTCGCTGGCGCTGTGGGGCTTCGCCTTCTGGAGCTGGGAACTGCAGGTCGTGGTCTTCCTGGCCCTTGCGCTGGCCAGCGCGGTGCTCGGCCGCCGCATCATGGCGGGGCGCGAGGCCGAGAGCGACCAGCCGCTGCTCAACCGGCGCGGCGAACAGCTCGTCGGCCGCACCGCCACGCTCGGCGAGCCGATACGCGAGGGCCACGGCCGCATCCAGCTCGGCGACACGCTGTGGCGCGTCACCGGGCCGGACATGCCGGTCGGCGCGCGCGTCAAGGTCGTCGCCGTCAGGGATCTCGAACTGGTGGTGGTGCCGGCCTGATGCATGTCGCCCGAAAGTGGGAACCGGGTTCGGGACAACGACATGCATAGAAACTAAGAACGTAAAGCGCGTCGCCCAGGTCCGTATAGACGCGGCGCTTTGGGCACCGGCCTCAGGCGGCGCCGATGCGCAGCAGGTCGTGCAGATGGACGAAGCCGACCACCCGCCCGTCTTCGACCACCACGACGGCGGTGATCGCCGAATTCTCGATGAGCTGAAGCGCGCCGGCCGCCAGATCGTCCGGCGCCATCGTCTTGGGGTTGCGCGACATCACCTCGTCGACGATGCGCGAGGCCAGGTCCTGGTCGAAGCGGCGCCGCAGGTCTCCGTCGGTGATGATGCCGGCCAGCCGCCCGTCGTCGTCGACGATGACGACGCAGCCGAACTTCTTTTCCGAGATCGCCGAGACCGCGGCGGGCATCGGCGTGCCGACGGGCACGACGGGTATGGCGCCGCCGACATGCATGATGTCGCGGAGCTGGGTGAGGTTGGCGCCAAGCTGGCCGCCGGGATGGATGTCGCGGAAATGGTCGGGCGTGAAGCCGCGCGCCTCAAGCAGGGCGATCGCCAGCGCGTCGCCGATGGCGAGCTGCTGCATGGCAGAGGTCGTCGGCGCCAGCCCGTGCGGGCAGGCTTCCGGCGTCTTCGGCAGGCACAGCACGATATCCGCGGCGCGCGCCAAGGCCGACCGGGCGCCTGACGTGATGGCCAGCAGCGGGATCGAATAGCGGCGCGAATAGGCGATGATGCCGTTGAGTTCCGACGATTCGCCCGACCACGACATCGCGACGATCGCGTCGCTGCGCGTGATCATGCCGAGGTCGCCATGGTTGGCTTCCGACGGATGCACGAAGAAGGCCGGCGTGCCGGTCGAGGCCAGCGTCGCGGCGATCTTCGCGCCGATATGGCCGCTCTTGCCGACACCGGTGACGATGACGCGCCCCTCGATCCGGGCGACCGCCTCGACGGCGCGGGCGAACGGTTCAGCCAGACCGTTTTCCAGGGCCTGCGCGAGTGCGGCGATCCCGTCCTTCTCGAAGGCCATCGTCCGCAGCGCCGATTCGATGGAGGAAACCGTGTCGGGCAGCCTTTTCGCAAACGCACCATGCATGCGCTAGCGATTACTGCGATTGCACGGCCCTGTCCATGCCCCCGGCCTTCGAAGACGACGGCGCGGGCGCGCCCTCAACTCCGCGTTAACCATCCGGCTTTACGGTTCGGTAAGCATGGCGCGCAGGCGCGCCGCAGGTATCGGGATTCATGGCGCGCAGCGGCGATCGATGGAGGGATGTTTCGCGGCGCCGCGCCGCGGCGCTGCTGCTCGGCGCGAGCATCCTCGCGGTCGCGCCCGCGGCGGCCCAGACGGTGCCCGGCCTGCGCGGCGAGGTGTCGTCGCCGGAACCCGTGGCGGCCAGGGCGATCGTTGCCCTGAATCCCGGCGCAACCGCCGCGCCGCCCCCCAAGCGCTACGTGCCGGTGAGTCCGGGCGCCGTTGCCGACGATCCGCCGGCCGACGATGCGTCGAGCCTGTTCGGCGAGGTCGCGGACGACAGGGGCACGTTCCGCGACGCCGACGATGCGCTGTCTCCGGCCGAACCGGCCCGGCCCGGCCGCGCCGCCGCGCGACGGCAGCCGGGCCCGGCGGATGCCGGGGGCGGGGCGGCCCGCGCCGCGGCGCCCGAACCGCTCGACGAGGCCGCCACCGGCGGGACCCGGACCGATCGCGAGCCGCGCGCCGAACGCATCACCGACGACGACCTCGGCCGGATCGAGCCGATCGAGGATCTCGACCGCCGTCCCGAGGACAATCCCTATGATCCGCTCGGCCTCCGGGTGGGGACGTTCGTGCTGCGGCCGTCGATCGAACAGGGACTGACGGCGACGTCCAATGCCGACCTCAGCCCCAACGGCCGCTCCGCGGTGCTGTCCGAGAC
This sequence comes from Rhizobiaceae bacterium, assembly GCA_019635715.1. Classification (GTDB taxonomy): domain Bacteria; phylum Pseudomonadota; class Alphaproteobacteria; order Rhizobiales; family Rhizobiaceae; genus Kumtagia. Next base: position 91,523 of record JAHBYY010000004.1, read on the forward strand.
GACGCTTCGGCTGAATGCCGTGTCCGACTGGACCCGCCATTCCGCGACGCTGGACGCCTACGGCACCTTCCGCAAGTCGATATCGGGCCAGGACTACGACGATACGCGCGCCGGTCTCGACGGCGTGCTCAACCTCGACCTGACCGAGGATACGCGCGCCCGCGCCGCGATCGGCTACGCGCGCCAGCCGGAGACCGCATCGTCGCCGGTCGTCATCGAAGGCACGGCCAGCGATCCGTGGCGCCAGACATTCTCGGGCAGCCTGGGACTCGAAAAGGACCTCGGCAAGGCGCGCTACGGAATTACCGGCCGCGTCGAGTACGACGACTATGCCGATGCCAAGCTTTCCGACGGCACGAAACTGTCGCAGCGGGACCGCAACTCGACGCTCGCGACGCTGGTTCTGCGCGGCGGCTACCAAATCTCTCCCGCCCTGACGCCGTTCGTCGAGGCGGAGGTCGGAAGGCGGTTCTACCAGGAAGAGATCGACGCCTCGGGCTACCGGCGCTCATCGGACCGGCTCGGCCTGCGCACCGGCGTCGAGGTCGATCTCGGCGAGAAGCTCAACGGCGAGCTTTCCGCCGGATGGATCCGGGAGCGCTTCGACGACGAGCGGCTGAAGCCGGTCGAAGCTCCGTCGGTCAGCGCGGCGCTCACCTGGTCGCCGGAACGCGGCACCGATGTGAATTTCGCCGCGTCGACGACGGTCGAGGATACCACGACCGCCGACGAAAGCGGATCGGTGCTGCATTCGGCCACGGTTGCGGTGACGCGCCGGATCCGGGCGGACCTGACCGGAAATGCCCTGGCCCGCGTCAGCTACCGCGACTATTCCGGTTCCAGCGCCCACGACCTGCTGCTGACGGCGGAGATCGGCGCGACCTGGTGGCTCAACCGCTATGCCGGCATCACCGGCCGGCTGCGGCACGAGAGCCAGAAGAGCAGTCTCGAGGGCCGCGACTACGACGCCAACAGCGTGTTCCTCGGCCTCAGGATGCAGCGCTAGACAGCGCGCGTCCTATTCGGCGGCCTGCATCGCCTTCCTCGGGTCGAGATCGGCGATCAGCCGTTCCAGCATGCCCAGCACGCTCGCCCGCATTTCCGGCCGCGCCAGCGCGAAGGCGATGTTGGCTTCGACGAAACCTTCGGGCGAACCGCAGTCGAAGGTGCTGCCGCGATAGTGATAGCCGTAGAAGCGCTGCGTCTTCTCCAGCTTCAGCATCGCGTCGGTAAGCTGGATCTCGTTACCGGTTCCGCGCTCCTGTTTCGCCAGGATGCCGAAGATCTGCGGCTGCAGGATATAGCGCCCGTTGATGTAGAGGTTGGACGGCGCCGTCCCCGGCTTCGGCTTCTCGACCATGCCGGTGATTTCGAAGCCGTCGTGGACATCTTTGCCGCGTCCGACGATGCCGTATTTGTGGGCCTCGGCCGGATCGCATTCCTGCACCGCGATGATGTTGCCGCCGGTCTCCTCGTAGAGTTCGACCATGTCGCTCAGGCAGCTCTTGTCGGTCTGCATGATCATGTCGGGCAGGAGCAGGGCGAACGGCTCTTCGCCGACCAGGTCGCGCGCGCACCACACGGCATGGCCGAGACCGAGCGGCACCTGCTGCCGCGTGAAGCTGGTCTGCCCGGGTTCCGGCTGAAGTGTCTTGAGAAAGTCGAGCTGCGTGGTCTTGCCGCGTTGAGCGAGCGTCTCGTTGAGCTCGAACTGCAGGTCGAAATGATCCTCGATGACACCCTTGTTGCGGCCGGTCACGAAGATGAAGTGCTCGATGCCGGCCTTGCGCGCCTCGTCGACGACATACTGGATGACGGGACGGTCCACCACGGTGAGCATCTCCTTGGGAATGGATTTGGTCGCCGGGAGAAAGCGGGTTCCCAAGCCTGCTACCGGAAACACCGCCTTGCGTACTCGCTTCATGCCAGATTGTCCTTTCGTCACGACCACAACCCGTATCGGCCAGGCCCGACATTATCATGCCGGAATTGAAGAATTAATTATTGCAGCTTGCAGCCTACCGGACACACTTGACGCGATCTTTGCCCGACAACGGAAACCCGACAATTTGGTTTCGGCATCACATGTGGTAAATTGGCCGTGACCCGACCTATGGTAAAGGGAACGCTAACTTCCGTCGTGCGAGAGTCGGGCTTTCCGAACGTTGCAATGGAGGAAAGCATGTCCGTTCGCAAGACGACCGTTCGCCTTGCCGGCATCGCGACGGCCGCGGCGCTGGCCCTGACGCTGATCGGTCCCGTCGACGGCGCCCGGGCCGACGCAGGCTTCCGCAGTTGGGTGGCGGGGTTCAAGGCCACCGCCACGAAAAGCGGCATCTCGGGCGCGACCTACGACCGCGCCTTTCGCGGCGTCACCGACGTCGATCCCGAGGTACTCGAGAAGGCGCGCTACCAGCCGGAGTTCACCGCGCCGGTGTGGGATTATTTCGACAATCGCGTCCACGAGCAGTCGGTCTCGGTCGGCCGCGCCATGGCCAAGAAGTACAGGCCGTGGCTCGACCGCATTGAGGCCCGCTTCGGCGTCGATCGCCATATCCTGCTCGCCATCTGGTCGATGGAATCGAACTACGGCGAGATCCTGAAGAACGACAAGGTGATGCGCAACGTCGTGCGCTCGCTGGCCACGCTTGCCTATGCCGACAAGCGCCGCGCCAAGTTCGCGCGCACGCAGCTCATCGCGGCGCTGAAGATCCTGCAGTCCGGCGACATCGACGAAAGCCACCTCACCGGCTCCTGGGCCGGCGCGATGGGCCACACGCAGTTCATTCCGACCTCCTACCAGGCCTATGCCGTCGACATGGACGGCAACGGCCATCGCGACATCTGGAACTCGGTGCCGGACGCGCTCGCCACGGCGGCGAACCTTCTGAAGAAGAACGGCTGGCAGACCGGCAAGACCTGGGGCTACGAGGTTGCGCTGCCGGCGGGCCGCAAGTTCCCATCGGGGTCGCTGTCTCTGTCGGCATGGTCCGACATCGGCGTCCAGCGCGCCAGCGGCAAGCCGTTCCGCAACGCCGGCGACAAGGCCGAATTGAAGGTTCCGGACGGGCGCGACGGACCGGCCTTCCTGATGACCAAGAACTTCTCGGTCCTCAAGCGCTACAACAACGCCGACAAATACGCCCTCGCCGTCGGCCTGCTCGCCGACCAGATCGCAGGCTACGGCGAGCTTGCGCGCGACTGGAACCGCCCCTTCACCAAGCTTTCCTTCGAGGAGAAGCAGGAGCTGCAGCAGCGACTTTCCGCGCACGGCTACTACGACGGCAAGTTCGACGGCAAGATCGGCGAAGGCTCCCGCAGCGCGATCAAGGCCTTCCAGCTCCAGGCCGGACTGGCGACGGACGGCCATCCCAGCAAGGAAGTCCTGCAGGTCCTGAGGCAGAGATAGCTTGCAGTCCCGCGGATCGAAACCGGCCAGAGCGTTCCGATCCGCAATCCTTTGCCTGATCGCGGCGGCCGCCGTGGTACCGCTGCCCGGGGCCGTCACGGATGCGGGCGCCCAGGAGGAGACGCAGCGGCCCTGGTCGCTGCGTGGCATTCTGTATCCGGACCGCGAGCGGATCCAACGCCCGGGGCGGCAGCGGGCCGAGCCGCCGCCCGGGGCGATGCCCGCCCAGCCTCGGTCGCCGCAGGCCGCCCGCCCCCAGCCGTCCGCCGCGAAGCCGGCCCGCAAGGCGGTGCCCAAGCCGGCGAGCCGCGCGCCGCAGGCGGCCACCGCCAAGGCTGCGCTCCCCCCGGAACCGGAACCCGTCGAGAAGGCCGCCGACGCGAAAGTCGTTCTGGTCGTCGGCGATTTCATCGGATCCGCGGCTGCGGAAGGGCTGGACGGCCTGTTCGCCCAGGAGGCCAAGGTTCGGATCGTCGACCGCACCAATGGAGCGTCGGGCCTCGTGCGCGACGACTATTTCGACTGGCCCGGCCGGATCGCGGCGTTGATCGAAACCGAGAAGCCGGCCGCGGTGGTCGTGGCAATCGGCGCCAACGACCGCCAGCCCATGCGCATCGGCTCCGTCCGCGAACCCGTGCGATCCCAGGCCTGGGCGCGCGAATATGCAGCCCGTGCCGCGAGCTTCGCCAGCGAGGTGGTCGGCGGGCGCACGCCGATGATCTGGCTCGGCACGCCGTCGTTCAAGTCGAACCGGATGAATGCCGACATGCTCGCCTTCAACGAAATCTACCGCTCGGTCGCCGCCGACGCCGGCCTGGAGTTCGTCGAAGTCTGGGATGGCTTCGCCGGCGAGGACGGAAAGTTCGTCGCCACCGGGCCCGATGTCAGCGGCCGGCCGGTCAGGCTGCGCAGCGAGGACGGCATCAACCTGACCGCCGCCGGCAAGCAGAAGCTCGCCTTCTACACCGAGAAGGAGCTGCGCCGGCTCCTGGGCTTGACCTCACCGCAGACCGGCGTGGCCGTCGGTCAGCCGGATGCCGCATCCGGCCTTCCCCCGCCCGGGCAGGTGCCGGCGGTCGAACGAACGCCGCCCATCAGCCTGAATGATCCTGCGCTGGACGGCGGCGAAGTCCTGCTCGGGGCCACCGTCGGAATGCCGCGGGCCGCGGTCATCACGGCGCCTCCGGTGCCGGGACGCGTCGACGACTATGCCGTCGCCGGCCCGCCGGCCACGGCTCCCTTGGAGAAAGGCGCGGAAAGAACATCAGCGCTCGGTGAGCGTCCGGCCGAAACCGACAAGCACTGATCTCTGAGAGCAATTCCTGTGAAAACTGGATCGTCCTGCCGCGCCATCAGCGTGGCAGGACGCTCGATCCCATCAGGGACTCGTCGATCGCCCGCGCCGCCTGGCGTCCCTCGCGGATCGCCCAGACGACCAGCGACTGGCCGCGCCGCACGTCACCGGCCGTGTAGAACTTGCCGACGCTGGTGCGATAGTCGAGATCGTTGGCCGCAACGTTTGTGGAGCGGCGGCTGTCCTTGACGATCTTCAGCCTCTCGCCGAGCTCGCTGAGCACGCCGGCCTGGCGCGGCCCCGCGAAGCCGATGGCGATGAAGGCGAGATCGGCGCGAATGACGAACTCCGTGCCGGCGATCGGCTGGCGCCTCTCGTCGACCTCGCAGCACTTGACACCGGTGAGTTCGCCGTCCTCGCCGATGAACTCCAGCGTCGCGACCTGGAACTCGCGCTCCGCACCTTCCGCCTGGCTGGAGGAGGTGCGCATCTTGGTCGCCCAGTAGGGCCAGACCGCCAGCTTGTCCTCCTTCTCCGGAGGCTGCGGCCGGATGTCGAGCTGGGTGACGCGCACCGCGCCCTGCCGGAACGCGGTGCCGACGCAGTCGGATGCGGTATCGCCGCCGCCGACGACCACGACGTGCTTGCCGCCAGCCACGATCGCCTCCGACGGCCAGGCCACCGAGGCGATATCCTCCTTGCCGACCCGCTTGTTCTGCTGGACGAGATACGGCATCGCGTCGTGCACGCCATGCAGGTCGGCGCCGGGGATGCCGGCCGGCCGCGGTGTCTCGGAGCCGCCGCAATAGAGCACGGCGTCATAGTCGGCGATCAGCGTCTCGACCGGCTTGTCGGTGCCGATATCGACGCCGCAGAAGAAGGTAACGCCCTCGCCCTGCATCTGCTCGACGCGCCGGTCGATGAAGTGCTTCTCCATCTTGAAGTCCGGGATGCCGAAGCGCATCAGCCCGCCCGGCTTCGACTCGCGCTCGTAGACATGGACGTCGTGTCCGACCCGGGCGAGTTGCTGGGCGGCGGCCATGCCGGCCGGTCCCGAGCCGATGATGGCCACGCTCTTGCCGGTCTTCTTCTCCGGCGGCTGCGGCCGGACCAGACCGAGCTCGTAGGCCTTGTCGGCGAGCGCCTGTTCCACCGTCTTGATGGCGACCGGAATGTCCTCGAGGTTCAGCGTGCAGGCTTCCTCGCAGGGTGCCGGGCAGATGCGGCCGGTGAATTCGGGGAAATTGTTGGTCGTGTGGAGGTTGCGGATCGCGCCCTCCCAGTCGCCATTGTAGACGAGGTCGTTCCAGTCCGGGATCTGGTTGTGGATCGGGCAGCCGGTCGGTCCGTGGCAGAACGGCACGCCGCAATCCATGCAGCGCGCGGCCTGTTTCTCGACCTCCTTGTCCGACATCGGCAGCGTGAATTCGCGGAAGTGCCGGATGCGGTCGGATGCCGGCTGGTACTTGTGCACCTGCCTGTCGATTTCGAGAAAGCCCGTTACCTTGCCCATATCCGTCCTACTCGTCAGGCGCCAAAAGGCGCTGCTCTACCCGCTATAGTCTGCGCACCAAAACACGCGTCTGGACCTACGTGGACCTCGGAGCCCATCCGAGGATGGCGGACACGCTGTCCGCCCCACACCTCACTCAGAAGTCAGCGCGACCTCTTTCCGCAACCGCTTTCGGTCCGCCTCTCGGCCCGTGCTCATGATCAGGCGGCCATCATCCATCGTCCGGAAGATGGCTGTCCTGTAGGGGAAGTCGATCTCGTCTGGGAGGTTGAGAACCTGCCGTCCTCTCACGCGTTCCAGCCTTACATGGTACTCTTCCATTTCCAGCCTCCTGCCCCGCTGCTTAGGTCACCAATCGGACTCGTCTCCATGCTAAGCGGTCACAGAGGCCCGTGGCGACAGCATATCTCCTAGAAATTCCCCCTGAGAGACATGGAAGGGGAATTCCAACGCAAGCGCACTGTCGACATTGAGCAATCTACTCCGCCGCGACGTTCATGCGGATGCGCTCCATCTCCTGCAGGGCGCGGCGGTACTCGACCGGCATGACCTTGCGGAACTTCGGCCGGTAGATCGCCCAGTCCTCGAGAATCGCCTTGGCGCGGGTCGAGCCGGTGTAGTGCGCATGGTTGGTGATCAGTTGCACCAGGCGCTCCTCGTCGTGCCGGGTCATGTCGCCGGAAACGTCGACGCGCCCCTTGTGCATCAGGTCGCCGCCGTGGTGGTGCAGCTTCTCCAGCATGTCGTCCTCCTCCGGCACCGGCTCGAGCTCGACCATCGCCATGTTGCAGCGCTCGGCGAAATCGCCCTCCTCGTCGAGGACGTAGGCGACGCCGCCCGACATGCCCGCCGCGAAGTTGCGGCCGGTCTTGCCGATCACCACCACCGCGCCGCCCGTCATGTACTCGCAGCCGTGGTCGCCGCAGCCCTCGACGACGGTGACCGCGCCCGAGTTGCGCACGGCGAAGCGCTCGCCGGCCATACCGCGGAAGTAGCACTCGCCCTCGATCGCCCCGTAGAGCACGGTGTTGCCGACGATGATCGACTCTTCCGCGACGATCGGCGCGTCTTCCGGCGGGCGGATGACGATGCGGCCGCCCGACAGGCCCTTGCCGACATAGTCGTTGCCGTCGCCGACGAGTTCGAACGAGATGCCGCGCGTCAGGAAGGCGCCGAAGGACTGGCCGGCGGTGCCGGTCAGCTTGACGGAGATCGTGTCCTCCTTCAGCCCCTTGTGCTTGAAGCGCTTCGCCACCTCTCCCGCCAGCATCGCGCCCGTCGACCGGTCGACGTTGCGGATCTGTGCCTCGATCTTCACCGGGATCTTCGAGTCCAGGGCGATCTTGGCCTTCTCGATCAGCGTCCGGTCGAGCACGTCGTCGATCGGATGCTTCTGGCGCTCGGTCCAATGGATCGCCTCCGGCGGGGCGTCCGGCTTGAAGAACATGCGGCTGAAATCGAGCCCCCTCGCCTTCCAGTGGTCGATCACGGCCTGCTTCTCCAGGAGGTCGGTCTGCCCGACGATCTGGTCGAGATGGGTGAAGCCCATGACGGCCAGCAGTTCGCGGACCTCCTCGGCGACATAGAAGAAGTAGTTGATGACGTGCTCGGGCGTGCCCTTGAAACGCTTGCGCAGCACCGGATCCTGGGTAGCGACGCCGACCGGGCAGGTGTTGAGGTGGCACTTGCGCATCATGATGCAGCCTGCGGCGATCAGCGGCGCGGTCGAGAAGCCGAACTCGTCGGCCCCCAGCAGCGCGCCGATGACCACGTCGCGGCCGGTGCGCAGGCCGCCGTCGACCTGCAGCGCCACGCGCGAGCGCAGCCCGTTGAGCACCAGCGTCTGATGCGTCTCGGAAAGTCCCATCTCCCAGGGCGATCCGGCATGCTTCAGCGAGGTCAGCGGCGAGGCGCCGGTGCCGCCATCATAGCCCGAGATCGTGATGTGGTCGGCACGCGCCTTGGCGACGCCCGCCGCGACCGTGCCGACGCCGACCTCGGAGACCAGCTTGACCGACACGTCGGCCGCCGGGTTGACGTTCTTCAGATCGTAGATGAGCTGCGCCAGATCCTCGATCGAATAGATGTCGTGATGCGGCGGCGGCGAGATCAGGCCGACGCCGGGCGTCGAGTG
>JAHBYY010000040.1 GCA_019635715.1 Rhizobiaceae bacterium
GAATATCCGTGTTGGTCAGGGACGGCCGACACCAGGCCCCGTCGCCTCCTTGACCAACACGGATATTCTAGCGCAACGCCTCGATCTGCGCCGTCACCGCGCCCTCGATGAAAACCCTGACGACGCGTTTCGTGGCGCTGTTCGGGCGATGGCTGCCGGCGGCCCAGCGACCCACGGTGCCTGTCGTCACGCGGAGGTGGGCCGCGATATCCGCCTGACGTACTTTATATTTATCTATTGCGGCAAACAGCATTTGGGAAAAGATGACGGGATCATCCACGTTGCTGTGACGAACTGCGGTCAGGAAGCCGGTAAGGCTGGCGATGTAGGGATCGTCGAACGGCGTTGCACGCGCCAGGGAAGTATTTCCATTTGCCATCTCGCTCTCCTTCAAATAAAGTACTGCGAATTAATCTATGGGGCCTCCGAGCGGGGGAGGGGGTACAATAGCATAGCAACTTGCAACGAGATTGCAAGTTGATAGAGAATCATCGGCTTCGATAGGCTTCGGGTGGGGGGACCATGCGCCATGTGTTCGTGCGTCAGTTTGCGTTCGACAGGCCGGTGGCGGAAGTCGGGCGCATCTACGAGTTCTACGAGAAAAATCCCAGCGAGTTCCTGCGCGACCGCGATCCGAGGCAGATCCTTGAATCCGTGAAGGAGGCCTACGGGTTCACGGTGGAAAGCGATGCCGGCGAGATTGTCGGCGTGTGCTTCATGTTCGACTACGGAGGCCGCGACGTAGAGTTCGGCGGAACCCGGATCACCCTCAACGGTTTCGGCCTGCAGAAGCTGCTGCTTCAATGTCGTCTCGCGGTCGCCTACTCGTTCGATCTCTTCTCGCGGCACTGCTTCACAGTGGTGAGGGAAGCCAACGCCGCCTCGACGCGCAGCGTCTCCACATGCGGGTTGCCGCGGCGCGACGACCTTGCCCGCGACCTCCGGGCCTATGGCGTGGACGACCCGTCGCGATCGAACAAGCCGATCTTTGCGATCGGCCGCACCATCGATGTCGCGACCGAGCAACTGCTTGCCGAAACCCGCGAGAGCCTGCTCGCGCTGCATGGCGCCGGCCGTATCGAGAAGGATGGCAAGCGGCTGAACGTGACGCTGGACTTCCCGCTTATGAGGAATCCCCATCTCAGGGCCGGACTGCTGCTGCCATAGGCAATCGTCGCCGGGTTGCCGGCATCTTGCAAGTTGGTTGCATCGTGCTAGGATGTGCTGGGCTCGCGAAGAGCTTTTGGTCGAGCCCGATCTGGAGTCTCGACCATGACGCACAGCGCCCCTTCAATTCTCGTCACCGATCCCTTCCTGCAGTCGGCACGGCGTGCCGCCGACCGGCATTCGAAGAGAGAGATCGCGGCGGGATTGAACGGCCTGCAATCTCCAGGCTCAAGACGAGGCTTTCCTTTGCCGCGGATACGTCGGTCCTTCGAACTGGGTGTCGAGGTGGTGACCATAATCGGCAAGCGGATCATCGTCGGCCTGGTGCGCATAGGCGACCTGTACGTGACCGACACGGTGGTTTTCCTCGACGGCGGAAATGACGGTCCGCCGGATGGCGGTCGATATCCGATCGGTTGCGGTGCCGACCTGACCGGTTTGCCGGTCGCCCAGGCACGCGCCGTGCAGGCTCTGCTGGATCTGGTCTTCCCGAGACTGGCGGCAGACATCGGCGGCGGCGTCCCCTCGCGCATCATTGCATGCGGGTTGCGCAGGCCTGACGTGACGACCGAAGCCGGCGACTTGCATGGTACGACGCCTGCCGCCCTCGCAGGAGCCTTTGCAGGTGGTGGCTCCCCCGCCCACGTGGGGATCGCGCCTGCCGCCCTCGCAGGGACCTTGGTCGGCGACATCGACCGGGCCGGCCAGCCGCGCGGCGACGGCGTCCACGGCAAGGCGCAGCAGGCGCAAGCGCCGGCGACGCTGATCCGCGGGCGGAAGGCCGCGGCGCAAAGCGCGGCATGCGCACCCATCGACGACCAGCCGGCGCCGACCGTTCACTGACGCGGCGCGGCCGGCGCCCGGGACATCCGGGCGCCGGCCGTCGCGCCGGCCATGCGCCTCCGCGGCTCTACTTGCTTTGGACGACATGCTCGTCCAAAAGCCCGGCCATGCTTACCCTCAACGATCTTTCGCTGCGCGTTGCCGGCCGGTTGCTCATCGACCATGCCTCGCTCTTTCTGCCGGAAGGCACCAAGGCCGGTCTGGTGGGACGCAACGGCACCGGCAAGACCACGCTGTTCCGGGCCATCACCGGCGACCTGGCGTCCGAGACCGGATCGATCTCGCTGCCCAGGAACACCCGCATCGGCCAGGTCGCGCAGGAAGCGCCGGGAACCGAGGATGCGCTGATCGAGATCGTCATGGCGGCCGACACGGAACGCGCCGCGCTGCTGGCCGAGGAGACGACGGCGTCCGACCCGGCCCGCATCGCCGAGATTCACATCCGGCTGGCCGACATCGACGCCCATTCGGCGGAGGCGCGCGCGGCGACCATTCTCGCCGGCCTCGGCTTCGACGATGCGGCGCAGCGCCGGCCTGCTTCCTCGTTCTCCGGCGGCTGGCGCATGCGCGTGGCGCTCGCCGCCGTGCTGTTTTCGCAGCCGGATCTCCTGCTGCTCGACGAACCGACCAACTACCTCGATCTGGAAGGCACGCTCTGGCTGGAGAATTACGTCGCGAAATATCCGCACACGGTGCTGCTGATCAGCCATGACCGCGATCTGCTGAACCGGGCGGTGAACTCGATCGTGCATCTCGATCAGCAGAAGCTGACCTTCTGGAGGGGCGGCTACGACCAGTTCGAGCGCCAGCGGGCGGAGCAATTGGAGCTTCAGGAAAAGAGCCGGGTGAAGCAGGAGGCGCATCGCAAGCATCTGCAGGCCTTCGTCGATCGCTTCCGCTACAAGGCGTCGAAGGCGCGCCAGGCGCAGTCGCGCATCAAGGCGCTGGAGCGCATGGCGCCGATCGCCGCCCTGATCGAGGACAATGTCCGGCCGTTCAGCTTTCCGGAGCCGGCGAAGACGGTTGCCTCGCCGATCGTCGCGCTCGACGGCGTCTCGGTCGGCTACCGGCCGGGCAGCCCCATCCTGAAGAAGCTGACGCTGCGCATCGACGCCGATGACCGCATCGCACTGCTCGGGGCGAACGGCAACGGCAAGTCGACCTTCGCCAAGCTGCTTTCCGGCCGCCTCAAGGGGGAGACGGGCAAGATCACCATCGCGCCGGGCCTCAAGGTGTCGATCTTCGCCCAGCACCAGCTCGACGATCTGCGGCCCGAGGAAAATGCCTACGAGCATGTGCGCAGGCTGATGCCCGAGGCTCCCGAGGCGAAGGTGCGGGCCCGCGTCGCCAATTTCGGTCTCACCACCGAGAAGATGAACACCCCGGCGAAGGATCTTTCCGGCGGCGAGAAGGCACGTCTGCTGATGGGGCTGTCGGCGTTCGACGGGCCGAACCTGTTCATCCTCGACGAACCGACCAACCACCTCGACATCGATTCCCGCGAGGCGCTCATGCTGGCGCTGAACGACTTTCCGGGCGCTGTCATCCTGATCAGCCACGACCGGCACCTGATCGAGGCCACCGCCGACCGGCTGTGGCTGGTCAAGGACGGCACGGTCGGGCCGTTCGACGGCGACATGGCCGACTATCGCCAGATCGTTACCGGAACGTCGGGCGACCGACGCGAGAAGCGGGAGGCCGACAAGGCGTCGAAAGCCGATCGCCGCCGCGAGGCGGCGGCGCGCCGCGCCGCCGCCGAACCGCTGGCCAAGGAGATCCGGACCACCGAGGGCCTGATGGACCGGTTGCGCAAGCGGATCGACCAGATCGAGGACGAGCTGGCCAATCCGGCCCTCTACGAGAAGGACCCCGCCAAGGCGACGCGGCTGGCCAAGGAGCGCTCGGAACTCGGCGCCCAGCTCACCCGCAACGAGGAGAAGTGGCTGGAGATGAGCGCCGAATATGAGGAGGCGGTGGCCGAATAGGCGCGGCTTACCTGCCGCGCCGCGTTCCGCTACGTTCGCCGGAGGCAATGCGGAGGAGACCGGCTTGGATTTCGACAGCTTCCAGAGGTCGTTGAACGACACGGTTCCCCCGGCCGGATTGACCCCGGCGCTCGCCGCGCTGTGGTGGGACGGCAAGGGCGATTGGCAGCGCGCCCATGAACGGGCGCAGGAGCGGGACGACGGACCCGGCATGCATGTCCACGCCTATCTTCACCGCAAGGAGGGCGACCTGCCGAACGCCGGCTACTGGTACCGCCGCGCCGGCGTGTCCCTGTCGAGGCTGACGCTCGAAGGCGAGTGGGAGCAACTGGTTCGCGGCCTGCTGGCCCGTGAATAGGGCGCCGGCACGAATGCGAACTGTCGATTTCACCTCCGCGAGACGACCAGGGGCATGATACTCGGGGAGGTCTCGACCGGACGTCCTGAATGATGTGCCGCCGTGCAACGTGGCCCTACACGCCCAGGCGGAAACGCGCTATTGCCTGCGCCATGAACCAGCATGCCAGGATCGCCCAGCAGAAAGTTCGCATCGGACACACGGCCTGTCCGCACGACTGTCCGTCGACCTGCGCGCTCGATGTCGAACTGCTCGACGAGCGCACCATCGGCCGGGTGCATGGCGCCAAGGACAACAGCTACACGGCCGGCGTCATCTGCGCCAAGGTGGCCCGCTATGCGGAGCGCGTCCACCATCCCGATCGCCTGCTGAAGCCGCTGGTCCGCTCCGGCGCAAAGGGCGACGGCGTCTGGAAGGAGGCGAGCTGGGACGCCGCGCTCGATCTGGTGGCGGAAAGGTTCATCGCCGCCGAGCAGCGGCTCGGCTCGGAGACCGTGTGGCCCTACTACTACGCCGGCACGATGGGCCTGGTGCAGCGCGACGGCATCGACCGGCTGCGCCACGCCAAGAAGTATTCCGGCTTCTTCGGGACGATCTGCACCAATCTCGCCTGGACCGGCTGGATCGCCGGCGCCGGACGCCTCTCCGGCGCCGATCCGCGCGAGCTGGCGAAATCCGACTGCGTGGTGATCTGGGGCACCAATGCCGTCGTCACCCAGGTCAACGTGATGACCCATGCGGTGCGGGCGCGAAAGGAGCGCGGCGCCAGGATCGTCGTCATCGACATCTACGACAACGCCACGATGAAGCAGGCGGATCTCGGCCTGGTGCTGCGTCCGGGCACCGACGCCGCGCTGGCCTGCGCGGCCATGCACATCCTGTTCCGCGACGGGCTCGCCGACCGTGCCTATCTGGCGAAGTACACGGACGATCCGGCCGGGCTGGAAGCGCACCTCGTTTCGAAGACGCCGGAATGGGCGGCCTCGATCACCGGCTTGACGGTGGACGAGATCGAGACCTTCGCCAGGCTTGTCGGCACGACCAAGCGCACCTTCTTCCGCCTCGGCTATGGTTTCGCCCGCCAGCGCAACGGCTCGGCGGCCATGCACGCGGCGCTGTCGCTGGTGGCGGTCGCCGGCAGTTGGCAGCACGAGGGCGGCGGCGCCTTCCATTCCAATTCCGGCATCCTGAAGTTCGACGGTTCGCTGGTGCAGGGCACGCGGCTGATCGATCCCGGCATCCGGCATCTCGACCAGTCGCGCATCGGCCCGGTTCTGGTGAACGATCCCGGCGCCCTCAACGGCGGGCCTCCGGTCACCGCCATGCTGATCCAGAACACCAACCCGGCCAATGTCTGCCCGGAGCAGCGGCTGGTCGTGCAGGGCTTCAAGCGCGACGATCTCTTCGTCTGCGTGCACGAGCAGTTCATGACCGATACGGCGAAGCTCGCCGACGTCGTCCTGCCGGCGACGATGTTCCTGGAGCACGACGACATCTACAAGGGCGGCGGCAACCAGCACGTCACGCTCGGGCCGAAGCTGATCGACCCTCCGGAAGGCCCGCGCACCAACCACTACGTCATCGAGGAACTGGCAAAGCGGCTCGGCGTGTCGCACCTGCCGGGCTTCGGCATGACCGAACGCGACCACATCGAGCACATGCTGAAACGCAAGGGGCTCGGCAGCTTCGACGCCTTTCGCGAGGTGCGCTGGGCCGACCTCCAGCCGGACTTCGAGACCTCGCATTTCCTGAACGGTTTTGGCCATCCGGACGGCAAGTACCGGTTCAAGCCTGACTGGACGGGGACGCCCGGCCCCAACCGTCCGCCGAAGAGCATCGGCGTCCAGGGCGACGTGGCGCGGCTGCCGGCGTTCCCGGATCATGTGGATCTCATAGAGCTTCCGGACGCCGAGCATCCCTATCGCCTGGCCACGTCGCCGGCGCGCTCTTTCCTGAATTCGTCGTTCTCCGAGACGCCGTCCGGGCGCAAGCGGGAAGGACGGCCCGAACTCCTGCTGCATCCGGACGATGCCGGCCAGCTCGGCCTCGCCGAGGGTGACCGTGTCGAGGTTGGCAACCGGCGCGGCGAGGTCGTTCTGCACGCAAGGCTGTTCGACGGCGTCAAGCGCGGCGTGGTGATCGCCGAAGGCATCTGGCCGAATTCCGCGCATGAGCGCGGCGAGGGGATCAACGTGCTCACCGGTGCCGATGCCGGCGCGCCGTATGGCGGCGCGGCGTTCCACGACAATCGGGTCTGGGTGCGCCGGGCGGGTTAAACCTTTGGCGGTTTCCCCGGCCGGTCACGGCGGACCCGCGCCTCCTCCACCACTTCGTGGTTCCCCTCCCCCGTAAACGGGGGACGATTCGGGACGTGCAAGCGGCACCGCCAATCCTCCCCTGCGAAGCGGGGGAGGGGGACCATGCGAAGCATGGTGGAGGGGGCGATCGCTCACCAGGCCAGACAGTTGCGATACGCGCTTAGGCGCGCAGTGCGGTCTTTCGGGCCTCAGCTCTCGCATCGACGCTGGCAGGTGTCAGAAGCGTCAGCTTCAGATCGCTGTTGCCGGCGAGCGCGAACGTTATCTGCTCGCAACGGACGAGCCCCCGGCCTGGATGGTTGAAGGTCCGCACGCCGCCTTCGCGCGCGAGCACGCCGTGCTCGTCCCAGTAGCGCGCGAAGTCGCGGCTGCGATCGTGCAGCGTGTCGACGATGCGCCGGATCGCGGGATCGTCGATCTGGCCGCCGGCCGCGGCGCGAAACTCGGCTGCGACCCGCCGTGCCCGCGCCGGCCAGTCGTCGATCAGCGCCTTGGCCTGCGGCGACAGGAAGATGAAGCGCAGCAGGTTGCGGTCCGCATCGCCGTCCAGCCACCCGCCGAACAGACTCGCTGCGGCGGCGTTCCAGCTCACAGCCGTCCACGTCCGGTCGAGGATGTAGGCGGGCGCCGCGATCAGATGGACGCAATCCAGCACGGCGCGGCCCGCCGGTTCGTGATGCGGTCCCGCCGCCATCGGATCGCGCTTTCCGGCGAGTTCGAAGAGATAGGCGCGTCCGGCGCGATCGAGGCGCAGTCCAGCCGCGATGCGGGCGAGCGTATGCGGCGAAGCCGAGACGTCGCGACCCTGCTCGAGCCACGTGTACCAGGTGAGGCTGACATTGCAGATCTGCGCCGCTTCCTCGCGCCGCAGCCCCGGGGT
This sequence comes from Rhizobiaceae bacterium, assembly GCA_019635715.1. Lineage (GTDB taxonomy): Bacteria > Pseudomonadota > Alphaproteobacteria > Rhizobiales > Rhizobiaceae > Kumtagia. The sequence goes on from JAHBYY010000040.1 coordinate 7,552, forward strand.
GCGGCGGCGCCCGGCAGCCGGAAGGCCGATCTCCGAGGGGACCATGCGCTCGCGCTGCGCACGAATGAATTCGCCGAGATCGCGCCGCCGCTCGCCGTCGGTCTGCCGTATCATGGTAGCGTTTATACCAGCATGATGTTTCCCCTTAAACTGGTATCAGGGTGGTGCTAGGCCGTCTTCCGAAATCGGCATCGCCACTGCGGAGGAAAGCCATGGCGCAAGCGAAGTCCCACGAAGCCCTGGTCGGCGAACAGTTCGGCAGCCAGGCCGGCGCCTACCTGACCAGCACCGTCCACGCCACCGGCGCGGACCTCGCGGCCCTGGCCGCGCTGGTCGCCGGCCGGCGCGGCGCACGGGTTCTCGACCTCGGCTGCGGCGCCGGCCATGTCAGCTTCGCCGTCGCGCCGCATGCCGAACAGGTCACCGCCTACGACCTGTCGGGCGACATGCTCGCCGTCGTCGGCGAGAGTGCCGCCGCGCGGGGCCTGGCCAACGTCGTGACGCGGCAGGGCGTGGCGGAGGCGCTGCCCTTCGCCGATGCCAGCTTCGACTTCGTCCTCAGCCGCTACAGCGCACATCACTGGCAGGACGTCGGCGCGGCCCTGCGCGAAACGAAGCGGGTGTTGAAGCCGGGCGGCGTGGCGGCCATCGTCGATGTGATATCGCCGGGCGTTCCTCTGTTCGACACATGGCTGCAGGCGCTGGAACTGCTGCGCGACCCGTCGCATGTCCGCGACTACGGCCGCGCCGAATGGGAAGCCGCCATTGCGCAGGCCGGCCTGGCGGTCGAGGCGGCCGATACGCATCGCATCCGGCTCGAATTCGGCCCCTGGGTCGAGCGGATGCGCACGCCGGCCGTCCAGGTCGAAGCGATCCGCGCCCTTCAGTCGGCCATGTCGGAAGGCGTGCGGCGGCATTTCGAGGTCGACGAGGCGGGTAGCTTCAGCCTGTCGGTGGCGACCTTCCGCGCGGTCAGGCCGTAGCCGCGCCGACCTCCCTTGGGCCCGTCCTACGGCGTGAAGCGGGCCAGCGCCTCGACGTCGACCTCGGCCGAATGCGGCGCCAGCGAGAACAGCCGCGCTTCCGGCGAAACGAACGGCGATGCCGACCGGAAGATGGCCTTGCCGTCCTTCATGCCGACGCCGCCCTGCGCCAGAAGCTCCAGAGCGAGAGGATAGAGCTTGTGCTCGGCCTTGAGCACGCGCTGCGCCAGCACCTCTTCCGTGTCGTCCGGCAGCACCGGCACCGCCGCTTGTGCGATGATCGGGCCCGAATCCATTTCGGGAGTGACGAAATGCACCGTGCAGCCATGGAGCCGCACACCCGATTCAAGGGCGAGCCTGTGGGTGTCGAGGCCCTTGAAGAGCGGCAGCAGGGCAGGGTGGATGTTGATCATCCGGCCTGCCCATTCGGTGACCAGGCGGGGCGTCAGCAGGCGCATGTAGCCGGCAAGGCAGACGATCTCGCCGCCGAAGCCGTGGATCGTCGCGTCGATCGCCTGGTCGTGTGCGTCCTTGCTGCCGAAGCTGCGCCGCTCCAGCGCCTTGACCGGAATTCCCTTCGACGCCGCATGGGTCAGCCCGGCGGCATCCGCCTTGTCGGAAATGACGCCGACGATCTCGGCCGGGTAGTCCTTCTCGGCGGCGGCGTCGATCAGCGCGGCCATGTTGGAGCCGCGCCCGGAGATCAGGATGACGACGCGCTTTGCAGTCCGGCTCATAGCGAAAGCATCCCTCGATAGATCACCCCGGCGTCGCGCCGCGGCACGATCCGGCCGATCGTCGTGACGGTTTCGCCGGCCTCCTGCAGGACGGCCGCGACCTGGGCCGCCTGGCCGGCGGCGACCACGGCGACCATGCCGATGCCGCAGTTGAAGGTTCGCATCATCTCTTCCGGCCGGATCCCGCCGGTCCTGGCCAGCCATGAGAACACCGGCGGGACGTCGATCGCCCCGAGATCGAGCTCGGCGGAAAAATCCTTCGACAGGACGCGCGGGATGTTGTCCGGGAATCCACCGCCGGTGATGTGGGCGAGCGCCTTGATGCCATGCGTGCCGCGCACCGCCTTGAGCAGCGGCTTGACGTAGATGCGCGTCGGCTCGAGCAGGGCCTCGGCCAGCGTCTGGCCGTCGGAGAACGGCGCCGGATCGCCCCAGCCGAGGCCGGAGAGTTCGACGGTTCTGCGCACCAGCGAGTAGCCGTTGGAATGGACGCCTGACGACGCCAGCCCGAGCAGGATATCGCCCTCGACGATGTCGTCGGTCGGCAGCAATTGCCCGCGCTCGGCCGCGCCGACCGCGAAGCCGGCGAGGTCGTAGTCGTTGCCGTGGTACATGCCGGGCATCTCGGCGGTCTCACCGCCGATCAGCGCGCAGCCGGCCATCCGGCAGCCATTGGCGATGCCGCCGACGATCGCCACGCCCTGTTCGGGATCGAGCTTGCCGGTGGCGAAATAGTCGAGGAACAGCAGCGGTTCCGCACCCTGCACGACCAGGTCGTTGACGCACATGGCGACGAGGTCGATGCCGATCGTGTCATGCTTGCCGGCCAGGATGGCGATCTTCAGCTTGGTGCCGACGCCGTCGTTCGCCGCGACCAGGATAGGATCGGAAAAGCCGGCCGCCTTGAGGTCGAACAGGCCGCCGAAACCGCCGATCTCGCCATCCGCACCGGATCTGCGCGTCGACCGCACGAGGGGCTTGATGCGCTCCACCATCTCGTTGCCGGCGTCGATGTCGACACCCGCCTGCGCGTAGGTGAGCCCGTTCTTCTGCCCGCTCATCGACCTGTTCCGTATGTATCGTCAGCGCCCGGCTCTTCGCACGATCGCCGCCGCGTCGCAAGCTTGGCCGGTCCGCCGTCCGGGCCGGACGGGCTTGCCATTGCCCAGTTTGATGGCCATTTTTCAGGACGACCGCGCCTCAGGATACGGCCCAGCGTGACGATTCCCAACATCATCACAGTCATGCGATTCCTGCTCGTGCCGGGCGTCATCTACGCGCTGCTGCTCGGCGAGATGCAATGGGCGTTCACCGGCTTCCTGATCGCCGGCATATCGGACGGCGTCGACGGCTACATCGCCCGGCGCTTCGACCAGGCGAGCAAGCTCGGCGCCTATCTCGATCCGATCGCCGACAAGCTGCTGCTGGTCAGCGTCTTCATCGTGCTCGGCGTCATGCAGCACCTGCCTCTCTGGCTGGTGGTGCTGGCCGTCTCGCGCGACGCGCTGATCGTCGTCGCCGTGATGGTCTCGTCGGTCATGGCGCACCCTGTGACGGTCAGGCCGCTCATGGTGTCGAAGGTCAACACGGCCGTGCAGATCGGGCTGGCGGTGGTCATCCTCGCGGAACTGGCGTTTTCGCGCGATTTCGGATGGCTCGACGATGGCCTGGTCTATCTGTGCGGGGCCTTGACCGTCGCTTCGGCCGCGGCCTATCTCCTTGCCTGGCTGAGGCACATGAACGGTTATGGCGAAGACACGACAGCATAGCGCGGAAATCGCCGTCGAGGAGGCGCCGGCCGCCGTGTTCCGCCGGCAGATCCGCTTCTGGATCATCGTCGGGCTGGTGCTGATCGGCCTGCTCTATCTGTTCAGCGATATATTGCTGCCGTTCGTCGCCGGCATGGTGCTGGCCTATTTCCTCGACCCGGTGGCCGACTGGTTCGAGCGGCGCGGCTTCTCCCGCCTGATGTCGACGGTCACCATCCTCGTCGCGTTCATCGTCGTCTTTTCGGTCGCGCTCGTTGTTCTCATTCCGCTGCTCGCCTCGCAGCTTTCGGACTTCGCGGCGAAGCTGCCGGAATATGTCGGCCAGTTGCAGTCGCTGATCACCAGCCTCGATCCCGAATGGATCGAGCGGCGCTTCGGCGTCGACGCGAAGGATCTTCGCGAGGGGCTCAATTCGCTGCTGTCTTCCGGCGTCGGTTTCCTGACGACCGTCTTCAAGTCGATCTGGAGTTCGGGGGTCGCGCTGTTCAGCCTGGCGAGCCTGTTCGTGGTGACGCCGGTGGTTGCGTTCTACATGCTGCTCGACTGGGACCGCATGGTCGCCAAGGTCGATAGCTGGGTGCCGCGCGACCACCTCCACACGGTGCGGCAACTGGCGACGGCCATCAACGCGTCGACCGCCGGCTTCGTGCGCGGGCAGGGCACGCTCTGCCTGGTTCTCGGCATCATGTACGCCATCGGTCTGACGCTGACGGGGCTGAATTTCGCGATCCTCATCGGCCTGTTCGCCGGACTGATCAGCTTCATTCCCTATGTCGGCTCGCTCGTCGGCCTGGTGCTGGCGCTCGGTGTCGCCTTCGTCCAGTTCTGGCCGGACTGGATCATGGTGGCTCTGGTTGCCGCGGTCTTCTTCGTCGGCCAGTTCATCGAGGGCAACATCCTGCAGCCGCGTCTGGTCGGCAAGAGCGTCGGGCTGCACCCGGTCTGGCTGATGTTCGCGCTGTTCGCCTTCGGTGCGCTGTTCGGCTTCGTCGGGCTGCTGATCGCGGTGCCGGCGTCGGCGGCGATCGGCGTGCTCGTGCGCTTCGGCATCGACCGCTATCTGTCGTCGCCGCTCTACATCGGTCACGCCCTGCCCGGCCACGAGGACGACGACAAGGCCAGGATCACCATCGACAACATGGATTCATGAGCCGCGCCCGCCCCGAAGCGCCGCGCCAACTGCCGCTCGACCTCGGACATGTCTCGGGCACGGCGCGCGACGATCTGCTCGTCTCGGATGCCAACCGGGAGGCGGTGACGCTGATCGAGTGCTGGCCGGACTGGCCGTCGCCGGTCGTCGTGCTGGCCGGCCCGCCGGGCTCCGGAAAGTCGCATCTCGCCGCGATCTGGCGCCAGGCTGCCGGCGCCCTGGAGATTGCGCCCGGCAGCCGGCAGGCCCTCCCGCAGGAGGCAAGGTCGGTGCTTGTGGAAGACGCTGACCGCCCCGGTCTCGACGAAACGGCGCTGTTCCATTGCATCAATGCGTTGCGCGGCTCCGGCGGTCACCTCTTGCTGACGGCGCGGCAGTTCCCCTCGGCGTGGCCGGTGCGACTGCCGGACCTGCGCTCGCGGCTGAAGGCGGCCACCGTTGTCGAGATCGGCGAGCCTGACGACCGGCTGCTTGCCGGGGTCCTCACCAAGCTGTTCTCGGACCGTCAGGTGCAGGTCGACGCCAGCGTCGTGCAGTATCTGGTGCGCCGCATCGAGCGCTCGCTGTCTTCGGCGATGGCGGTCGTCGCTGCGCTGGACCGCGTGGCGCTGGAACGCCAGGTGCGCATCTCGCGGACTCTCGCCTCGGAGATCGTCGAACAGGCCGGCCGGAGCCGGTCCGGCTGGACGGACGAGCCGGACTGAGCCGACACCCGGCCGCACGGCCGCGGAGACGATGCCTGTCCGGGGTCGGCCCGGCATCATGGCGCTGCACGATCGACCTCTTCGCGCACAACCGCTTTGCGAAACTTGGCAGTTGCGGGCGGCTGGCGCCGGCGCTATCGACGGTCGACGCGCGACGGGAGGCGACGCGTCCGGGCCGGCCCGAGCGGGCGCCTGCACTGCCGGACCGGCAGGAACCTCCATGGACAGTTGCACCGGCTCACGGGGAACCCTCATGACAGTTCGTTTTGGCCTGCTCGGCGCGGGCCGCATCGGCAAGGTACACGCCAAGGCGGTCGGCTCGAACCGCGGCGCGACGCTGGTCGCCGTCGCCGACGCCTTCGAGAAGGCGGCGAAGGACCTCGCCGAGGCCTATGGCTGCGCCGTGCGCACCATCGACGAGATCGAGAAATCCTCCGACATCGACGCGGTGGTGATCTGCACCCCGACCGACACCCACGCCGACCTGATCGAGCGGTTCTCGCGCGCCGGCAAGGCGGTGTTCTGCGAGAAGCCGATCCATCTCGACGCCGAGCGCGTCCGCAAGTGCCTCGCCGTGGTCGAGGAGACCGGCGGCACCCTGATGGTCGGCTTCAACCGCCGCTTCGATCCGCATTTCGCCGCCGTGCGCAAGGCGATCGACGACGGCGCCATCGGCAAGGTCGAGCAGGTGGTGATCACCTCGCGCGATCCCGGCCCGCCGCCGGCCGAATACATCACCCGCTCCGGCGGCATCTTCCGCGACATGACCATCCACGATTTCGACATCGCCCGCTTCCTGCTCGGCGAGGAGCCGGTCTCGGTCCAGGCGACAGGCTCGGTCCTGGTCGATCCCGAGATCGGCAGGCTCGGCGATTTCGACAGCGTCAGCGTCATCCTGGCGACCGCCAGCGGCAAGCAGGCCGTCATCACCAATTCGCGGCGCGCCACCTACGGCTACGACCAGCGCATCGAGGTGCATGGGTCCGAGGGCATGGTGGCGGCCGAGAACCAGCGCCCCGTTTCGATCGAGATCGCCGGCGCCAAGGGCTATACCCGTCCGCCGCTGCACGACTTCTTCATGACGCGCTACACCGAAGCCTACGCCAACGAGATCGCCACCTTCATCGAGGCGATCGGCAAGGGTACGAAGCCGACCCCGAGCGGCAAGGACGGGCTGCTGGCCTTGTTGCTCGCCGATGCGGCGGTGAAGTCGGCGGCCGAGGGCGTGACGGTCAAGGTGTGAGGGAGCGCGCCTGAGGCGTTGCGGCCGGCTGTCTTCTCCCCGTCCTTCACGGGGAGAAGTGCCCGGCAGGGCGATGAGGGGCAGCGCCGGCGCCTCGGAGTGCCCCTCACCCTTACCCTCTCCCCGTGGAGAACGGGGAGAGGGGGGTGTCGGCGTCGGCTCTTTCCGCCAACCCCATGCCTGGTGCCGTAGCTACGTGTGCGAGATGTCCAACAGGGCAGAAGGCCGAACCGCGAAGCGATTTGCCATCTACCGAACATCCGTCCACGCCGACTTCGCGAACGAATCCGCCATGGCGTGGACCGTGCGCTCGATCTCAACGCCTTCCTCGAAGTCGATGACGTTCGCAGGCTGTCCGTCGAGTGCCGCGATCAGTTCGCGGCATTCGATGGTCTTCAGGTCGTTGAAGCCCAGCCCGTGGCCGGGCGCCGGGATGTAGCGGTCGTAGGGCGGGTGGCCGGGGCCGATCAGGATGGTGCGGAAACCCTGCTCGGTCGGCCGGTCCGAGGTGACATAGAGCTGGATCTCGTTGAAACGCTCCTGGTCGAAGACGATCGAACCGGTCGAGCCGAAGATCTGGATCTGGATGCGGCCCTTGCGCCCCCAGGCCGAGCGATTGACCAGCAGCGTGCCGGCGATGCCGTTCTCCAGGTGGAACAGCGAACTCGCCACGTCGTAGGTCTCGACGGCGCGCCGGCCGCCGCCCGGCAGGGCACGGTCGGCGAACGGTTTCGTCATGTCGGTGATGACGCGGGCGACGCGGCCGAACATCTTGGTGATCAGCGACAGCGGATGCACGGCGAAATCGTCGAGCGCGCCGTAGCCTGACGCCGCCTCGTGCTTCCAGAAGAACGGGCCGTCCGGTCCGGCCATGAAATCCTCGTCCATCTCGATGCGCAGATGGATGATGTCGCCGATCGCCTGCTCGTCGAGCAGCTTGCGGATGTGGCGGAAGGCAGGGCTCTGGATGTAGTTGTAGCCGAGGATCGCCGCCTTGCCGGAGCGCCGCGCCGCCGCGCGCATCGAATCGGCCTCGGCCAGCGTCGGCGCCATCGGCTTTTCGCACCAGACATGCTTGCCCGCTTCGAGCGCGGCGATCGCCATCTCCGGATGGAACTGGTTGGGCGTGGTTATCGAGACGATGTCGACCTCCGGATCGCCGATCACCGCGCGCCAGTCGCCCGACGCCTTCGCGAAGCCGAATTCGCGCCCGCGCCGCGCCGCCAGATCGGCGCTCGCCTCGCCGAGATGCACCAGCCGGATGTCCGGAACGTCGCCGAACACGGTACCGACTGCATTCCAGGCCAGCGCATGGCACTTGCCCATGAATCCCGTTCCGATCAGTCCCACGCCGATTGTCTTCACGCCCGATCTCCTGTCCAGATCGGATTGAATAATCCAACGTGACTTGAAATGAAACGGACGTTTCGTCTATTTTGAGAATTGCGATGGATGGCGGATGATCACAGGTGGATGACCGGGTGGACGGACAGGGATTCGATACGCCCTCGGATTTCGATGCGCTGAAGCGGCTTGTCGTCGAGCGCCGCGACACCTTGCCGAAGCGGATCGCGCAGGCCGCCGCCTATATGCTCGACCATCCCGACGAGGTGGCGTTCGGCACAGCGGCCAGCCTGTCCGCCTCCGCCGGCGTCCAGCCGTCGACGCTGATCCGGCTCGCGCAACTGTTCGGCTTCGACGGGTTCACCAGCCTCCAGGCGCTTTTCCGCCACAGGATGCGCGGCCGCAACGGATCCTACGAGGAGCGACTGAGCGGCCTGCGCGGCGAGGGCGGCGAACGGGCGGGAAACGCGGCGGTGCTTCAGGGTTTCCTGGCGGCATCGGGCAAATCGCTGGATTCCCTCGAACAATCGCTCGATCCGGCGCAGATCGACCGCGCCGTCGAGATGCTGGCGCGCGCCGAGACCATCTATCTGCTGGCGCGCCGCCGCTCCTATCCGGTGGCGAACTATCTGGCCTACGCGCTTTCCAAGCTTCAGGTGCGCAACCAGATCGTCGACTCTTCCGCCGGCCTGAGCGCCGAGACGATCTCCTTCGCGACGCCGCGCGACGCGCTGCTGGCGGTCAGCTTCTCGCCCTACACGCCGCAGACCATCGAGGAGGCAAGGCTGGCGGCCGCCAACGGCACGCCGGTCGTCGCCATCACCGACAGCGCCTTTTCTCCGCTGGCCCAGGTCGCCGATGTCTGGTTCGAGGTGGCGGAGGCGGATTTCGGCGGCTTCCGCTCGCTGGCCGCCACCATGGCGCTGGCGCTGACGCTGGCGGTCGGCCTCGCCGAGGCGCGTCGGCGGCGGCCGTCCCTGTCAGGAAAAGAATAAAAATTCCATTCTGAGATGAAATGGAATTGATGCGTCGGCGACGGAATGCTAAACGGCATGGCGCCACCCTGCTGAGGAGGATCGGATGGATATCGCTCAGGACGCCACGCTGGACGTGATCACCATCGGACGCGCGTCCGTGGATCTTTACGGCCAGCAGATCGGCTCCCGGCTGCAGGACATCGCTTCCTTCGCCAAGTCTGTCGGCGGCTGCCCTGCCAACATCGCGGTCGGCACCGCGCGCCTCGGCCTGAAGTCGGCGCTGCTGACGCGCGTCGGCGGCGAGCAGATGGGCGCGTTCATCCGCGAGCAACTGGTTCGGGAAGGCGTCTCGGTCGCCGGACTGAAGACCGATCCGGCGAGGCTGACCGCACTGGTGCTGCTGTCGGTCGAGGCCGAGGGCGTCTCCCCGATGATCTTCGTGCGCACCGACTGCGCCGACATGGCGCTGTGCGAGGACGACATCGACGAGGCCTTCATCGCCTCGGCGCGCGCGATCGTCGTCACCGGCACGCACTTCTCGCGGGAAAACACCGCCGCCGCGCAACGCAAGGCGATCCGCATCGCCAAGGCGAACGGCCGCAAGGTCGTCTTCGACATCGACTATCGGCCGAACCTCTGGGGGCTCGGAACACATGCCGAAGGCTTCGGCCGCTACGTCAAGTCTGAGAGGGTCTCGGCCGAGCTCGGCGCCATCCTTCCCGACTGCGACCTGATCGTCGGCACCGAGGAGGAAATCATGATCGCGTCGGGCGCCGACGACGTGCTGGGCGCACTGAAGGCGATCCGCTCCGCCTCGCAGGCGACGGTGGTGCTGAAGCGCGGCGCCATGGGCTGCATCGTCTACGACGGCGAGATCAGCGACGACCTCGAAGCGGGTATCGTCGGCAAGGGCTTTCCGATCGAGGTGTTCAACGTGCTCGGCGCCGGCGACGCCTTCATGTCCGGCTTCCTGCGCGGCTGGCTGGGCGGCGAGACTCTGCAGACGGCGGCTACCTGGGCGAATGCCTGCGGCGCCTTTGCCGTTTCGCGGCTGCTTTGCGCCCCGGAATATCCGACCTTCGCCGAACTCAGCCATTTTCTCGAGCAGGGCAGCGCCTTCCGGGCGCTGCGCAAGGACGAGACGCTCAACCACATCCACTGGGCGACGACGCGCCGCCGCGAAATTCCGTCGCTGATGGCCTTCGCCATCGACCACCGTATCCAGCTCGAGCAGGTCGCCGAGGCGGCCGGCGCCGATCCGAAGCGCATCGCCGACTTCAAGGTGCTGGCCGTCAAGGCGGCGGCGCGCGTCGCCGACGGGCGTCCCGGCTACGGCATGCTGATCGACGAGAAGCACGGCCGCGCCGCCATGGAGGAATTCGCGCGCCACCGTTTCGACTGGCTCGGCCGTCCCGTCGAAAAGCCGGGCTCGCGTCCGCTGCGCTACGAGTTCGGCCAGGACATGGGGTCGCAACTGGTCGAATGGCCGGTCGACCACTGTATCAAATGCCTGTTCTTCTATCATCCGGACGATCCGGCCGCGCTGAAGGCGGACCAGCAGGAGAAGATGCGCGCGCTGTTCGATGCGGCGCGGTCGGTCGGGCGCGAACTGCTGATCGAGATCATCGCCGGAAAGCACGGCACGCTCGCCGACGATACGATCGCGCGCGCAGTGGAGGAGGTCTATGCGCTCGGTATCAAGCCGGACTGGTGGAAGCTCGAACCGCAGGCGTCGGCCGCAGCCTGGCAGCGGATCGGCGCGGTCATCGAGAAGAACGACCCCTATTGTCGGGGCATCGTGCTGCTCGGGCTGGAGGCGCCGCAGGAGGAACTGGAGCGCGCCTTCGCGGCAACCGCGGATGCGCCCGCCGTGAAAGGATTTGCCGTCGGCCGCACGCTGTTCGCGGACGCCGCGGCAAAATGGTTCGCAGGCGAGATCGACGACGAGGCGGCGGTCGCCGACATGGCGTCGCGCTTCGAGAAACTGACGCAGGCCTGGCTTGCGGCGCGCGCCCGCAAGGCGGCATAAGGGCAGGGGAGGAAGAACATCATGACCAAGACGATCCGCCTGACGATGGCGCAGGCGCTGACGCGCTTCATGACCCGGCAGATGACGGTGATCGGCGGCGAGAAACTGCCGATCTTCGGCGGTGTCTGGGCGATCTTCGGCCACGGCAACGTCGCCGGCATCGGCGAGGCGCTCTACCAGGTGCGCGACGAGCTTCCGACCTACCGGGCCCACAACGAGCAGTCGATGGCGCATGCGGCGATCGCCTTCGGCAAGGCGAGCTTTCGCCGGCGCTTCATGGCCGCGACCTCGTCGATCGGCCCGGGCGCGACCAACATGGTGACGGCGGCAGCGCTCGCCCATGTCAACCGCCTGCCGCTGCTGCTGCTGCCCGGCGACGTGTTCGCCAATCGCGCCCCCGATCCGGTGTTGCAGCAGGTTGAGAGCTTCGGCGACGGCACGGTCAGCGCCAACGACGCGTTCCGCCCCGTCTCGCGCTATTTCGACCGCATCACGCGGCCCGAGCAGATCATTCCGGCGCTGCAGCGCGCCATGCAGGTGCTGACCGATCCGGCCGAGTGCGGGCCGGTGACGCTCGCGCTGTGCCAGGACGTGCAGGCCGAGGCCTTCGACTATCCGGAAGCCTTCTTCGCCGAAAAGGTCTGGACGCCGCGCCGGCCGCGGCCCGACCTCGACGAACTGGCCGCGGCGGTCGCCGCGCTGAAGTCGGCGAAGAAGCCGGTGATCATCGCCGGCGGCGGCGTGCTGTACTCCGAAGCGACCGCGACGCTGACCGCCTTCGCCGAGACGCGCGGCATCCCGGTGATGGAAACGCAGGCCGGCAAGTCGAGCCTGCCGCACGACCATCGGCTGAACATGGGGTCGGTCGGCGTCACCGGATCGTCGGCCTCCAATCTGCTTGCGGAGCAGGCGGATCTCGTCCTGGCCGTCGGCTCGCGCCTGCAGGACTTCACCACCGGCTCATGGGCGCTGTTCAAGGCTGACGACGTGAAGATCGTCGGGCTGAACACGCAGATCTTCGACGCGGCCAAGCACAGCGCCCTGACGCTGGTCGCCGACGCCAAGGCGGGGCTCGAGGCGCTCGATGCCGGGCTCGGCGACTGGAGATCGCCGGACGCCTGGGTGGCGACGGCGGACTCGGCCAAGTCCGATTGGCTGGAGGCGGCCAAGGCCGTCACCGATGCGACCAACGCACTGCCGTCGGACGCGCAGGCGATCGGCGCGGTGCATCGCGCCCGCGGCTCTGCTGCGACGCTCGTCTGCGCCTCGGGCGGTCTTCCCGGCGAGCTGCACAAGCTCTGGCCGGCCGGCGCGCCGGGCAGCTACCATCTCGACTACGGCTTTTCGACCATGGGCTACGAGATCGCCGGCGGGCTCGGCGTCAAGATCGCCAAGCCCGACCACGATGTGATCGTCATGCTCGGCGACGGCAGCTACATGATGGCGAATTCCGAGATCGCCACCTCGGTCATGCTCGGCAGGAAGCTGACCATCGTCGTGCTCGACAATCGCGGCTTCGGCTGCATCAACCGGCTGCAGATGGCGACCGGCGGGGCCAACTTCAACAATCTGTTGAAGGACACGCTGCACGAGGCGATGCCGCAGATCGATTTCGCCGCCCACGCCGCGGCGATGGGCGCGGTGGCCCGCAAGGTCGCCTCGATCGCCGAACTGGAGCATGCCCTGAAGGAAGCGGAGGCCGACGACCGGACCAGCGTGCTGGTCATGGATACCGATCCGCTGATCTCGACCGACGCCGGCGGCCATTGGTGGGACGTCGCCGTGCCGGAAGTCTCGGTACGCCCCACGGTCAACGCCGCGCGCAAGGACTATGAGCGGAAGCGCAGGATGCAGCATCTGGTGAATTGAAACGCGTCAGCATTTGGCGGTTACCCCTCATCCGACCTCGCTTCGCTCGGCCACCTTCTCCCACAAGGGGAGAAGGAAGGGTACGATGACAACGCGGCACCCATTCGCTAAGTGCGTGAAAGCCGCGTGTGGGACCTGCCTTCTCCCCTTGTGGGAGAAGGTGGCCGAGCGAAGCGAGGTCGGATGAGGGGTCCAAAACACACCTTCGATCCAAGACGGAGAATGACGACGTGAAAGCCAAACTCGGCATGTCCCCCATCGCCTGGTGGAACGACGACCTCGCCGAACTCTCCGACGACGTGTCGCTGGAGGAGTGCCTGCGCCAGTCGCGTTCGGCCGGCTTCACCGGCATGGAAAAGGGCCGGCGCTTCCCCGAGGATCCGGCCGTCATGCTGCCGATCCTGCGCGCCGCCGATGTGACGCTGTGCGGCGGCTGGTTCTCCGGCACGCTGGCCAACGAGGACATCGCGGCCAACAAGGACCGCATCCAGCCGATGATCGACCTGTTCAAGGCGGTCGACGCGCCCTGCATCGTCTATGGCGAGGTCGGCCGCTCGATCCAGGGCGACCGGTCGAAGCCGCTGGCCGGCAAGGCGGTTCTCTCCGACGACGAGATGAGGGCCTACGCCAGGAAGCTGACCGCCTTTGGCGAATGGTGCGCGGAGCAGGGCATGCCGCTCGCCTATCACCACCATATGGCGGCGGTGGTGCAGTTCGAGCACGAGCTCGATGCCTTCATGGCGAATTCGGGCGCGGGCATCCCGCTGCTGCTCGACGCCGGCCATCTGGCTTTCGCCGGGGGCGATGTGCTGGCGGCGATCGACCGGCACCACCAGCGCATCAGCCATGTCCACGTGAAGGACATCCGCCGCCCGGTGGTCGACGCGCTCGACTGGTCGAAGCAGTCCTTCCTCGACGCCGTGGCGCTCGGCGCCTTCACGGTACCCGGCGACGGCTCGCTCGATTTCGGGGCGATCGTCCAGCGCTTCGCCGATCATGGCTACGAGGGCTGGTTCGTCGTCGAGGCCGAGCAGGATCCGAAGAAGAACCCGCCGCTGAAAATGGCGCAGGTCGGCCACAAGGAATTGATGCGGGTGATGACGAAAGCCGGCTATACGGTCGAGACGAAAGGCTTTCCCGCCGCCTGAGCCGCTGCCGCGGGCGGCAGGCCCTGACGACCGCCAACAGGACTGGAACCCATGAACGACCGCGAACACCCCTTCTTCCGTCCGCTCTGGCGGCGCATCCTGCTGGTGGTGTTCTGCGCCTGCTGGGCGGCGTGGGAGATCTACAATGGCGAGCGGTTCTGGGCCTATCTGACGCTCGGCATCACCGCCTACGGCGCCTGGGTGTTCCTGTTCACCTACAACCGGCCGACCGCCAAGACGGCGACGCAGACGCCGGACGAGAAGGAGTGACCATGTCGAGACTGCTGGTCCGCCCCGCCAAGGGCAATGGCCTTGTCGCCAGGGTCACCCCGGAGAGCGCCGGCTGGGGCTATGTCGGGTTCGAACTGCACCGGCTGTCGCCCGGCCAGACGGTCTCGGGCGACAGCGGCGAGACCGAAGTCTGCCTGGTGCTGGTCACCGGCAAGGCGGCTGTCGGCGCCGGCGACGAGGATTTCGGCGTGATCGGCGAGCGCATGACGCCCTTCGAGGGCAAGCCGCATTCGGTCTATGTGCCGGAAGGCACGGGCTGGACGGTGATCGCCGGCACGGACGTCGAGCTTGCGGTCTGCTCCGCGCCGTCGCTCGGCGGCGGGCTGCCGGTGCGACTGATCGGGCCGCAGGATCTCGGTCAGGAGGTCCGCGGCAAGGGAACGAACACGCGCTACGTCACCAACATCCTTCCGGAAGGCAAGCCGGCGGATTCGCTGCTCGTCGTCGAGGTGATCACGCCCGGCGGCCACACGTCGAGCTATCCGCCGCACAAGCACGACCAGGACAATCTGCCGGCCGAGTCGTATCTGGAGGAGACCTACTACCACCGGCTCAACCCGCCGCAGGGTTTTGCCTTCCAGCGCGTCTACACGGACGCCGACGCTTCCGGAAATCGCGAGCTGGACGAGACGATGGCGGTGCAGGACGGCGACATCGTCATGGTGCCGAAGGGCTACCATCCGGTCGCCGCGTGCCATGGCTACGACGTCTACTATCTCAACGTCATGGCCGGGCCGAAGCGGACGTGGAAGTTCCACAATGCGCCCGAGCACGAATGGCTGATGAAGGCCTGAGATTTGCGCTGCTGTCGCATCGGCAATTCTTGGATGCTGCGTTCTCGTCCCACCGGGTGGTCAGGATTGATGCATGCTTGAGTCCGTCCAGAATGACCGCGATGGACGGCACGACGAAGAACGCGGCTCAGTGGCGGACGCGGTTTTGCATGCGGGCTATCGATCAGACGCGGGCGCCGTTCCCGGCGCAGCCGCGCAAGGTTCGGCGCCCGCGTCTGATCGACAGCCCCTCAGCATCAGCTCCGATCCACGCAGGCATCAAAGGCCAGGCCAAAGCGCGCGAGATACTTCCTCAGCCTGTCGGCATCGTTGCTGCTCTTTTTGTCCAGCCGTGACACTGCGAACAATTCGCGGCCGGCTGCGCTCAGAGAGTTCGTGCGCCTGCAGACCGCGATCACCGTCTGGAGCTGCACTCGGTCGAACAGGTCGATCGCATTCAGCCGATCGGCGCCCAAAAGATCCTTCAAGGCGTCCTCGTTCTCATCCATCGGCTTTGCCCCAGACCACAGGCTCCGAAGCCTGGCGATCTCGTCGCGCACCGTATCCTCGTCGACCCGACCCCGCGGCGCCAGCGTGGCCATGCGTGTGACCGATGCCGACAGGTCGCGGAAATTGGCACGCCACGCCGCCTCGGGAGCCATCGCGAAGCGGAGATAGGCGTCGCGTGCCTCCTTGTTGAACGTGATGTTCTGGCCTTCGCGCTCGCCGTAGCGGCGCAGCTCAAATTCGAGGTTGGGCTCGATGTCCTCTTTGCGATCCTTGAGGGCAGGCAGGCTGAAGGTCCACAGGTTGAGGCGCGCGAACAGGTCCTCGCGGAACCGGCCTTCCTTGACGCTGACGGAGAGGTCGCGATTGGTGCCGGCCAGAAGCTGGAAATCCGACGTGGTGTCGCGATCCGCGCCGACGGGCAGGAACCGCTTCTCCTCTATGGCGCGCAGGCACATCGCCTGCTCGTCAAGGCCGAGTTCGCCGATCTCGTCGAGGAAGAGCACACCCTTGTCGGCCGACCTCATCAGGCCGGCGCGTTCGGATTGCGCGCCGGTGAAGGCACCTTTGACATGGCCGAACAGCGTCGACATCGCCTGGTCGCCGCGCAACGTGGCGCAGTTGACCTCTATGAAGTCGCCGGAGACCTGGCGCTGCGCCTTCTTGAGTTCGTAGATTCTCCTGGCGAGCTGCGACTTGCCCGCCCCTGTCGGTCCGGTCAGCAGCACCGGCGCGCGCGAGCGGATCGCGACCTTCTCGATCTGGTCGATCATCTGGTTGAACGCCGCGCTGCGCGTCGCGATGCCCGACTTCAGGAAGGACGTCGCCTCGTCGCGCTCGGCGGCGAAACGGGTCGCGATGGCGTCGTAGCGCGACAGGTCGAGATCGATGATGGAATGGCTGCCGACAAGATCGGGCTGATCTTCGGGCGATTTCGGCCGCCGCGGCGGTGAGAGCTGCAACAGGCGGGCCGGAATGAACCGCGCCTCGGTCAGCAGGAACCAGCAGATCTGCGCGACATGCGTGCCGGTGGTGATGTTGACGAGATAGTCCTCGCGCTCCGTGTCGAACGGGTATGCGCGCGCGAAATCTCGCAAGTTGGTATAGACCTCGCTGAAGTCCCAGTAGTCGCGCATGTTGACGAGATGCTGTCGGACTTCCGTGCCCGGCGAAACCTGTTCGATGTCGCCGATGATCTGCCTGGCAAGGGCCTCCGACCGGTTGTCGCGGATCAATTCGAGGCGGTCGACGAACAGGCCGGACTGCTGGCAGAGCGAGACGGTCGGCCGCCAGCGCTTCCAGCGGTCGTCACGGCCGCCGACGTCGAGCGTCGTGCCGAGGATGCTGATGACAACGCGCCGCTTCATTCTTATCCCAATGGATAGCCATATATCTCATCGGATCATTCCATTTATCGAACCTCTCCGTCAACGATCCCGATGATCGGCCGCCAAAGAGATTTTTTCATCTTCAATATCAGTGATTTGTAGGATTTTGACACCTGCCCCGCGTGCAGTTCCCGCAAACTGGCACGCCTCTTGAAAGGTATCTGTCGTGAAAGAGAAGGACGAGAACGATGGCAAACAAATCCGTGTTTGCGGCGATCAAGGGAAAGCTGCTCCCGCGCACCGATGCGACGAACCATGAGGGCACTCGGGCCTATCGCCTGACACCGCATCAGGCTCTCGCGCAGCTTGCTGCGACGGGAACGTTCAACGCGACCTTCTATGCGGATGCGCGGGAGCAGTTGGACGAGGTGCTGAAGCTTGCCTGGCAGGTCGAGCCGGAATTCCTGGCCAAGACCGCCGTGCACGCCTTCGAGCGGGGCTACATGAAGGACATGCCGGCATTCCTGCTGGCGGTCGTCTCGCAGATGCAGGGCGACCAGTTCGACCGGGCCTTCGGGCGGATCGTGAAGAACGGCAAGATGCTGCGCACCTTCGTGCAGGTCATGCGGTCGGGTACCACCGGGCGAAAGTCGCTCGGAACGCGTCCAAAGCGGTTTGTGCTCGGGTGGCTGGAGAAGGCGTCGGACGTCGAGATCATGCGCGCGGCGGTCGGCAACGACCCGTCGCTGGCCGATGTCGTGAAGATGGTTCACCCGAAGCCGGTCTCGGCTTCGCGTGAAGCGCTTTACGGCTATCTGCTCGGCAAGCCGCACGATGTGAAAGCGCTGCCCGTGCTGGTCACGGCGTTCGAGGCGTTCAAGCGTGACCCGTCGCTGCCTGTGCCCAACGTGCCGTTTCAGATGCTGACCTCTCTGCCCCTGACGAAGGAACATTGGGTCGAGATCGCGGAGACTGCAGGCTGGCAGATGCTGCGGCAGAACCTCAACACCTTTGCGCGCCATGGCGTGTTCGAGGTGGAGGGGTTCGCCGAGCGGCTTGCCCGTCGTCTGGCCGATGCCGGCGAGGTGAAGCGTTCGCGCGTCTTCCCCTATCAGTTGATGGTGGCGTTCATGAACGTCGACCCGGCCGTGCCGCAGGAGGTGCGTGACGCGTTGCAGGACGCGATGGAGGTGGCGCTCGCCAATGTGCCGTCGTTTGCCGGCAACGTGGTCGTTGCGCCCGACGTCTCGGGATCGATGGGCTCGCCGGTGACGGGTTTCCGCAAGGGATCGACCTCGACGGTTCGCTGCATCGACGTGGCTGCCCTGGTGGCGGCGTCCGTCCTGCGGCGCAACCCGACGGCGAGGGTCCTGCCGTTCGAGAACGATGTGGTGGACATCCACCTCAACGCGCGCGACACGGTGATGACCAACGCGGCGAAACTGGCCGCGATCGGCGGCGGCGGAACCAACTGCTCCGCGCCTCTGGCGCAACTGGTGAAGGAGCGTGCGAAGGTCGACCTGGTTCTGTTCGTCTCGGACAACCAGTCCTGGGTCGACGCGACGGCGCATCCCCACCAGGGGACCGCAACGATGCAGGAATGGCGGAAACTGAAGGCGATGAACCCTCGGGCGAAGCTGGTCTGCGTCGACATCCAGCCCTCCACCACGACGCAGGCGAAGGGCGCCAGCGACGTGCTGAACGTCGGCGGCTTCTCGGACCGCGTGTTCGACGTTGTGGCGAGCTTCGTTTCGAGCGGCAACGACCCGGATCACTGGGTCCGCGCCATCGAGGCGACCGAACTCTGACAAGGCTCCCGGCGCGCTGCCGCCGGGAGCCGTACCGAAAGCACATGACGAATGCCGATGGAACTACAGGCTGTCACCTCCAGGTCGCGGGTTCGAATCCCGTCGGGTCCACCGCTGTGGACCCGTAGCTCAGCGGATAGAGCAGGTGCCTGCCGCGAGGCGGGCGACGTTTCATCACCCTTGTCGTCATGACAGGAACCGAATGCGGCTTCGTCCGCGCAACAAGGAGACGAAATTTCAGGCGTGACGAATGAATGCGGAACTACATTCCACTTCGTGTCGCGGGTTCGATCCCCGCCGGACCTGCCAATCGGGTCCGTAGCTCAGCGGGTAGAGCAGAAGCAACGTTTCGCACCTTCCTTGTCGTCACGACCTTGAATTGCACGAATCCGGCGTGACCGGGCAACGTGGCCGGGAGCCCTCGCAGGTTCGAGTCCTGCCGGGCCTGCACCCGAAAGGGACAGGTTCGACAGCGGAGTGGGAGCCGTCCACGAAGCCGGTCATGCCGGTGCGGGTCGCGGCGAATGCCGACGGAACTACAGCTCCCAAATAAGGGAAACCCGTGAGGTTCGACTCCTCACCCGCCGCAGGCGCTCTCTGGCACGAGCGGGGCTCCCGATGTTTCGTCATTTTTGTCGCCGCGATCATGATATGCCTGGCGAATGCAGGCAGGACTACAGGAGAGAGCACCCGGCTTCGGCCGGGAGGTCGGGCGTTTGATTCGTCCCTCGCATTCGCAAGGATGGGAGTAGCTCAGCAATTGTCCTGCCGATCCTCGTCGCCAGTCTGAATGGGCGAATGCCGTCCGGAGGACTACAGGGGCCACATAGCGCCATCGATCCGATGGAGTGCGTGCGGTGTGATGGTCTCGGACAGATCTTGTCGCCCAATTCGGAAGGACGAATGCATGCGGGACTACATCGGTCATAGCGGTTCGAATCCGCCCGACGAACCAGAAGTTCGTCGAGAGTCCTGCAGCCACTTGTCGTCCGACCTTCGATGCTGGCGACGTATGCCGAAGGACTGCCTGGTAACGCCGGTTCGACGGCGCTGCCCGGAATGAATGCATAGATTGGATGGATGATATGGTTGAAGTATTGAGCGGACAGGATCTGATCGACGCCGGACTGGCCCAGGGCAAGTGGTTCCGCGACGCGCTGGCTGCCGGCAACCAAGTGCTTGCGCGCGGTGGTTCGCATGCGGACGCGGTCGCGGCTGCGCGTGCCTTCGAGCCGCCGCCGGCTGTGCCTCTGCTCGCGCCGGACGCCATTCCCTTGCACCTCAACATCGCGGCCGAGAACGAGCACGAGGCGGCGAATGTCGAGGCCGTGAGCAGTTCGATGCGCACGCTGATGCGCACCCCGGTGGTGCGCGCCGGCGCGATCATGCCCGACGCTTGCCCGGCCGGCCCGTCGGGTACGATCCCGGTCGGCGGCGTGGTCGTGTCCGAGGCGATCCATCCCGGCATGCACTCGGCCGACATCTGCTGCTCCATGGCGATCTCGACCTTCCCGGGTATAGCGCCTCCGGCGCTGCTCGATGCGGTCCACGCGGTGACGCATTTCGGGCCGGGCGGGCGCCCGCGCGGCCAGCAGATCCGCCCGCCGGTGGAGGTCGCCCGGCGCATCGACGCAAACCCGTATCTGCGCGACAACATGAGTGCGGCGATCGAGCACTTCGGCACGCAGGGCGACGGCAACCACTTCGCTTTCGTCGGCACGCTGAAGTCGACCGGCGAGACGGCCCTTGTGACCCATCACGGGTCGCGGGCGCCGGGTGCGCGGCTCTATTCGCGGGGCATGCGGATCGCCGAGGATTTTCGCAAGCGGCTGTCGCCGGCGACGCTCGCCCAGAATGCCTGGATTCCCGCCGACACGCGGGAAGGCGACGATTATTGGGACGCCTTGCAGACGATCCGTGCCTGGACGAAGGCGAACCACGAACTGATCCACGACCTCACGGCGCAAAATCTTTCCGCCAAGGTCGGAGACCGGTTCTGGAACGAGCACAATTTCGTCTTCAGGCGCCCGGACGGGCTGTTCTATCACGGCAAGGGAGCGACGCCCGCCTTCGACGGCTGGGCGGACGACGCGACCGACCTGACGCTCATCCCGCTCAACATGTCGGAGCCGGTGCTGATCGCGCGCGGCAAGAATGCCGCGCATGGGCTGGGCTTCTCGCCGCATGGGGCGGGGCGCAATTTTTCGCGCACCCAGCACAAGCGGTTGCAGGGCGATCGCCCGGTCGAGGAGATCTTCGCCGAGGAGACGAAGGGCATCGACGCGCGCTTCTTTTCGGGTGTGACGGACATTTCCGAACTGCCGAGCGCCTATAAGAGCGCGTCGGCCGTCCGCCGCCAGATCGAGGATTACGGCCTGGCCGAAATCGTCGACGAGGTGCTGCCCTACGGCTGCATCATGGCGGGCGACTGGGAAGCCAACGCCCCCTGGCGCAAGAAGCGGCAGGCACGCCGCTAGCGAATGCGGTGTCGCCGCGCCTGTGGGCGCGGCGGCACCGCGGAGGCCGCTTCCACAAGTTGAGTCTTGGGCAATGAAGCCCAGTCGGTGTGATCTCTCGGCAGCTTGTCCGTTCGGACCGGACCGGGGGACTGGAGATACTACACGTCGGATTCGCCGCAAGGTCCGAGCCAACGTCCATCGGCTGGTCAATCCGCCGCCGCCGCGCGACAGCGTTCAATACAATTGCTTAAGCAGATCGGCGTAGCGGTGGTGTTGGAGCGAGATGAGGCTGGCCGGAGGGAGGCAGGAGTGGGCGTGCCGGACGAGCCGTCAGGGCAGGAGAACACTCACACCTTCATGGGTCTGCGGATCGCAGCTTCCGGTGCGGTGCTTGCGCCTCGGTCCGAAACCCAGTTGCTTGCCCGCGAGGCGATCCGCATCCTGCGGGCATCGGACGAAAGCGCTCCCGTCGTCGTCGACATGTGCTGCGGCTCGGGAAACCTCGCCCTGGCGATCGCCGACGCGCTGCCTTCGGCGCACGTCATCGCCGCCGACCTCACCGACGGAGCCGTGGCCGCGGCGCGCGCCAATGTCGAACGGCTGGGCTTCTCGCCACGCATCCACGTCACGCAGGGCGATCTGTTCGACGCAGTGGCCTCGCACGTGCCATTGGCCGGCGTCAGCATGGTGGTCTGCAACCCGCCCTACATCTCCACTGCCCGGCTGGAGGGAGCGAGTGCGCATCTGCTTGAAAATGAGCCTCGCGAAGCCTTCGACGGAGGCCCTTACGGCATATCGATCCTGCAACGCCTGGTGCGAGACTGCCGCGGCGTCTTGAAGGCCGGCGGACACCTTGCGTTCGAGTTCGGAGAGGGACAGGAGCGCCAGGCGCTCGCCCTGCTGGAGCGCACGAAAAGCTACGACATGATCGAGTTGGTCTGCGATCCGCAGGGCCGGCCGCGCGTGGCGGTTGCGCGCTTCTCGGGACGCTCCGGTTGAGTTCGCTGCGCCCCATGGAGCCGGGAGACGCCTCGAGCGTTGCCCGACTCTACTTGCGGATCCTGAAACGCCGTGACCGGCTGCCGTCTCCGGGGCTCGTCGAAACGATCCGGCGCTTCTACTGCGACGGACCGTTCCGCCAAGCGGACATTCCTTCCCTCGTGCATGTGGCGGAAGGCGAGGTGACCGGCTTCGTCGGCGTCCATTCGGTGCCGATGCTCCACCGCGCTCGGAAGCTGCGCGCCGCCTATTGCGGCTCGCTGATGGTCGACAACCGAAGCGCGGCGCCTCTTGCCGGCGCGATGCTGCTCAAGACCTTTCTGGCCGGGCCGCAGGATGTCTCGATCAGCGAAACCGCCAATGCGGTGGCGCAGGGGATGTGGCTGCGGCTGCGCGGCCATGTGCTCGCCCCGAACAGTCTCGACTGGGTGCGCGTGCTGCGCCCCGCCGGCTTCGGCCTGTCAGTGGCGCTCGGCAGCGGCCTGCCCTCACGGGCGCTTTCGCCTCTGGCGCGGTCGATCGATGCGCTGTGGCGCCGCCGCTCCAAAAAGGGAAGCCTCGTACAGTTCCTGCCGGATCAGGAAGGCCGTGGGCTCGCGGTCGAGACGGTGGAGCCGGCGGAATTCCTGAAGCTTCTCGATCGGTTCTCCGGCGACATCTCGCTGCGTCCCGACTGGAGCAACGGCTATGGCGAGCACGTTCTGGCCGAGGCTTTGGACAAGCCCTCCTACGGCAGGCCTGTCCTGGCCGCGGCGTTTGCGCGGAATCGTATGCCCGTCGGCGCATTCCTGTATCATCTGGAGCCCGGACAGGTGGCCCGGGTCCTGCAACTGGTCGCAGCCCCCGGACACATGACGGAGGTGTTGCCGGGCCTGTTCGCCGATGCGCTGAGCCGCGGCGCGGTGGGGCTGCGCGGCCGAAGCGACGCGGCCGTTGCCGATGCGGCGCCCGGACAGTCGATCGCCTTTGCGCCGGTCGCCTCGACGCTGGTGCATGCGCGCGATGCGGAACTGCTGGCGTCCCTGCGGGCCGGTGACGGGCTGGTCAACGGTCTGGCCGGCGAGCGGTGGAGCCGGCTGTTCGGCGGCGGGCTCGACTGAGGCGGCTCGGGCCCTCCCGCGCAGTCGATTCTACGGCTGGTCGGTGGCGATCTCGTCGACGGGCCGTGCCAGCAGCGGCGGAGCGTGAAGGTGCCGCGTCGCGCGGCGCTTGGCACGGATGTCCTCCCACGCGCCCAGCACCGTCTCCCGGGACAGGCCGGCCGCGGCGCCCGCCGCTTCCGCGTCGATGCCATGGTTCAGGGCATAGAGACAAAGATCCATCTGTTGCCAGGGTAGCGAAAAATAGAACTCGTCCTGGGTTTGCTCCAGCGAGTAGGTGTCGGTCGTCGGCGGTCGCGTCCGCACCTGTTCCGGCAACCCCAGATGCGCGGCCAACGCATAGACCTGCCCCTTGTAGAGATGGGCGATCGGCTTGACGTCGGCAGCGCCGTCGCCCCCCTTCACGAAGAATCCCTGATCGTATTCGAGGCGGTTCGGCGTTCCCAGCACGGCGAAGTTCAGCCGGTCCGCATGGAAATATTCGAGCTGCTTGCGCGTCCGCTGCTTCATGTTGGTGGCGGCGACGATGCCCAGATAGGCGGGGAGTGGCAGCCTGTGCCGCGCCTGGCGCCCCTGCGGGTCGGCGACCACGAGTTCGGTGAGGTTGTAGCCCGGTGCGTCTCGACCGTTGCGGATGGCGAGCTTCGACGCCCAGCCCGGTCCATACTCGGGAACGACGGAACGGATGAACGCATCCCGCCGTGAATAGCAGCCCAGCGCCTCGAGCGCCGGGGCGATGTCCTCGACGACGCTTTCGATGCCGAGGTGGTCGGCCACCAGACGGCCGAGGGAAAGACTCTCGGGATCCGAATCCTGCTCGGGCATCAGCAGCGCCAGGACGTTTTTTGCTCCCACGGCGCGCACGGCGAGCGCGGCGCTGACGCTGGAATCGATGCCGCCCGACAGGCCGAGCACCAGGCCGCGCCGGCGCATGCCGCGCAACTGGCCGCGCAGGGCGTCGGCGATGGCGGTCGCCTCCGCTTCGCAGTCCAGGGCCAGCGCCTCCAGCCCGAATGCCGCCGGATCATCGCCGTTCATGCGGTCTGCTCCAGCGCGGTTGCACGCGCCTGCGGCGCGGCAAGCTCGATCGCAGCGAGGCGTCGGCTGGTCTTGCCGGTGTCGGTGCGGGGCAGGGCGGCTCGGAAGAGCACCGTCCGGGGCACCATGAAGTCCTCGAGGTTGCGCGCGCAGTGGGCGAGCACATCGCGTTCAGAAAGCCCGCTGTCGGACCGGACCACGATCGCCGCGACGGCATGTCCGAGGATCGGGTCCGGAATGCCGGCAACCACCGCCTCGGACACGCCCGGCAAGGCGTGGAGGACGGCTTCCACCTCCTTGGGGGCGACCTTCTCGCCGCGCGTCTTGATGATGTCGTCCTTGCGCCCGACGAAATACAGGAACCCGTCGCCATCGGTGCGGAAGATGTCGCCCGTCCGCAGAACCTTCTCCCAGGGGTTGGTTCCGGAGACCAGGACGGCTTCCGTCGCCTGGGCATTGCGCCAGTAGCCCTGCATCACATGCGGCCCGCGGATCACCAGTTCGCCGGTTCCGCCGTGGTCAAGCCGCCGGCCCTGCGCGTCGACGACATAGGCCTCCGTGTTGGGGATGGCGATGCCGACCGAACCGGCGCGCCGGTCGAGCTCCTCGGGGGGAAGATAGGTGCAGCGCTTGCATTCCGTCAGACCGTACATGGAGAACAGCTTGGCCGCCGGGAAAAGTCGGCGAAGCCGCGCAATATGCTCCGGCGGGAGCGCGGCGGCGGTGTTGGTGATGCGCCGGACATCCGGCAGGAAGCCGGGCTGAAGCTCTCCCATGCGCAGGATCAGCGCCGCCATGGTCGGCACCAGCGGCAGCGTGTTCACCCGCTCGCGCCGCATCGTCTCGAACACCGCCTGCGGGAAGGCGAAACTCTTCTCCAGCACCAGGGTCGCGCCGAGCCGAACGCTCATCAGGAGCTGGTAGAGACCGTAGTCGAAGGCCAGGGGCAGCACGTTAAGGATCACGTCGCCGGGATCGCTTGCCAGATAGGCGATGATGGACGCGGAGGCGGCTTCGATGTTGCGATGCGTCATCATCACCCCCTTGGGATCGCCGGTGGATCCGGAGGTGTAGATGAGCATGGCGAGATCGCAGTCGATGCCGCCGTGTGTTGGGGCAGGTAGGTCGTGGGCCAGCGCGGACTGCAGGGAAAGGGTGCCGGGCGCCGGCATTCCATCCCGCTCGTCGGTCGAGAAGACCGCAGGCCGGTCGTCGCAACCTTCCATCGCGCTCCTCACCGTCGGCATGAGGCGGGACAGGGTCAGGATGGCCGAAGGTTCGCTGTCTCGGATGATGAAGGCCAGCTTGCCGGACTTGGTCGACGGATTGACGGGAGAGAATGTCGCCCCCGCCTTCAGCACGGCGAAGATCGAGACGGCTGCTTCCCAGCAATTGTCCATGAAGACCAGGACGCGGTCGTTGCGCCGCACACCTTCGCGCACGAGCGCGGCGGCCAGCCGGCCGCTCAGGAGATCGAGGTCCCGGTAGGACAGGCGGCGCGAGGCCGTCACCAGCGCGATCTTGTCAGCCTGCGCGCTGGCACTGTCGGCGAGGAAGCGCTCGAAACGCATGGATTGCCCTCTCAGGCCGCGGCCCGCCGGGCGCGCAGTTCGACGAAAGCGGCGATCCTGTCGACGGAGTCGAGATTGGCGGGAACGATGTCGGTATCGGCCAGCGTGATGGCGAACTGATCCTCCAGATAGGCGACGAGTTCGAGCACGCCCGTCGAATCCATGAGGCCGCTGTCGAGCAGGGACTCGCCGTTCGCCGGCATGCTTGCTGCGTCGCCGAACAGGAAGTTCTCGATCATAAAGGTCCGGACGGCATTCCTGATTGTCGCAGTCATCTGGTCTCCGTTTCTCAGGCCGCCCTGGCAGCGGTCCGATCGTTGCGTGTGAAGGTATCCAGCCAGAGTTGCGTCGACAGAACCCCGACCACGGCCGTGTCGTCGCGGAAGCCTGGGCTCGCGTTTGCGGCGCATTTCGCCACGAGCTTGCCCACCGCCGTCGGATTGAACAGACCGTCCCGCGCCAGCGCGCCGGGATCGAGCGTGGCGCGGACCAGTTCGGGTGCGGCCAGGAGCGCCTTGGAATCCGGCGCGCGGTACGGCTGCTTGACCCGCGTCGCGACAGCCGCGGGAAGGCGCGGCGCCATCGCCTTGCGCAGGATGTGCTTCTCCTCCAGCCCGCGCAGCTTGAGCCCGGGCGGCAGGGCCGCCGCCCACTCGACCAGCCGATGATCGAGGAAGGGAAAACGACCCTCGACCCCGCAGCCCATGGCCATCCGGTCGCCCTGGCTGGAGAGTATGTAGCCCGGAAGGAGAAAGCGGCTTTCCAGATACTGCGCCCGATGCAGCGGATGCCAGCGCGCAAAGCGCGGGGGAAGGTGCGCGGCCATATCCTCGGCGGCGTCATAGCCGCCGAGCTGCGCCCGCAGATCGTCGGAGAAGAACAGCTTAGCGCCGGCGGTGTTGCGCAGGCGCAGCCGATGCGAGAACAGAGGATCGTCCGGGCTGCCGATGCCGACGCCGAAGGCGGCCGACAGGTAGCCGGCGGTCTGCTTCTGCAGGCCGGGCAGGTAGGGATAGAGCCTGCGGAAGAGATGCGGTCTGGTCCGCGATCCCGGCTGGCGGGCGCAGAAGGCGCGGACCTTCGCCTCCTTGAAGATGTCGTACCCGGCGAACACCTCGTCGGCGCCCTCGCCGGTCAGCACCACCTTGATGCCGGCCTGCCGGACAAGGCCGTAGAGCTTCAGCATCGGGGCAGGGGCCGTCCGGATGACCGGCTTCTCCGTCAGCCGCACCACCTCGGGAAAGCTCTCGGCGATATCGCTGTTGCGGCACAGGATCGCGTGATGACGCGTTCCCAGCGCTTCGGCCATCACCGCCTGATAGGCGCTCTCGTCGTATTCGGCGCTGTCGAATCCCAAGGAAAAGGTCTCCAGCCTGCCCGGCATCATTTCGGCGGCGAGACTGGCCGTGATCGCCGAGTCCAGCCCGCCCGACAGGCATGCTCCGACCTGAACGTCGGCGCGGAGCCGCATCCGCGTCGCATCCTCCATCAGCGCCAAAAGTTCCTCGGCTTTCTCCGCCTCGTCCACGGCAGGCGGGCCTTGCCCGGCGTCGGGAAAATCGAGCTGCCACCACGAGCGGCTTCGCCGGCCTTGCCGGTCGCAGATCATCAGGCTGCCGGGCTCGAGCTCGAAGACGTTGCGGAAGGCGGTGCGCGGCGGGATCGGCGCCCAGAGCGTGAAGATCTGGTCAAGCGCCGTCGGGTCGAGCGCGGCGTCGAAACCCGGGATGGCGAGAAAGGCTTTGACCTCGGAGGCGAAATACAGAACGCCGCGATGCTCGGTGTAGAACAGCGGCCGCACCCCCATGCGGTCGCGGGCCAGCAGCATCCGCTGTCTGTCCGCATCCCACAGCGCAAAGGCGAAATCTCCGTTCAGCCGCGTCAGGCAGTCCTCGCCCATCTCGCGGTAGAGATGCAGGATGACCTCGGTGTCGCTGTGGGTGCGGAACACCGCGCCACGCGCCTTCAGCTCGTCGCGCAACTCGACATAGTTGAAGATCTCGCCGTTGAAGGCGACCGTCAGCCTGCCGTCCGCGGTCTGCATCGGCTGCGCGCCATCCGAAAGGCCGACGATGGCCAGGCGCACATGGGCGAGGCCGTGGCCCGCGCCGGTGCAAATCCCGGAACCGTCCGGACCGCGATGCGACATGGCGGCCGCCATCCGCCTGAGCAGACGCTCCGGCTCCTGAACACCTCCGACATGACCGGCGAAACCGCACATACCCGAACGACACCCATGTTCCGATACGGTTTTTAGTGGCTGAGAGTGTCAAATGGACTAACCCGGGCGCTTCCAGCCTGGCGAAATCGCCTTCTCGTTAACGGCTCGTTCGATCGGGGGATCAAACTTTAACGATCAGAATGGGTGTTGCCCGGTCGGTCCTCATCTCCTTCCGCAAATTCGCCGAGAAGGGGCAGCCATGGCAGGCAGGTGATGTTCGGGGCCATGCAGCCACTTCGCCGCCGGGAGGGCGATGGGGACCTGCACCGGAGTTCCCCGGTCAACCGGCGCCGCGGCCGCACGTCAACCTGGCGCGGGATAGACGATCGTCAGGTCCGGGCGGACACACGCGCCGGGCGTCAGGCGTGCGGTTTCAGACCGGCCGTCGCCCATGAGGTGAAAGACCTCTTCGCCCCGCGCCAGCAGGTAGTCGGCGATGACACGCCGGTGACAGCGCCACCAGACCGCCTCCGCGCACATGACGGCGCTGACCTGTCGATGTCCAACCTCGACAAGCTTGGTCAACGCCGCGGCGAAGGGCTCCGTCAGGGCGTAGTCGGCATAGTTGTGAAAGCTTTCGTTGGTCCAGTAGCCGTTCAAACCGGCCGGCGTCTCGCGGCTCTTGCCGCGCAGCCCGCCGAGGTCGGGGGCATAGGCGTAGCTGATGCCATAGTGCGACAGCGCCGCCGGCAGGTCGGCGCCGTTGAATTGCGGGTTTGCGCGCGAACGCGGGACGGTGCGGACGTCGACAAGATGAGTCACCCCGGCTGCCACAAGGAGCCCGGCGAAGTCGTCGAGCGTCCGGCTTGAATGGCCGATGGTGAAGAACGCCATCGGACAGCTACAGCAGTGTCAGCGCGGCGCCCTTGTGCGCGGCGATATGGTCCGTCTTGTCGCTTTGGATCTCGTACTGCGGATCGTCCGCCGAGGCGTGGTGAACGTGTCCCTTGTAGCCGAAATCCGCGACATGGACCCTGATGATCCGGCCCGAAACCCGACCGGCTTCGGAATTCCAGGCGACGTGATCGCCAATTGCAAAACGTCTCGTCACTTGGCAATCTCAACTCATGATTGTGCCATTTGCGAAGGTCCCATGCCGAGACCGCTCCCGGCGGGGTTCAATATCCAACTGGACCTTAGTGTCTGATCCAAAAGCGCCATGCCGGGCTGCAAATGGCAATTTCTGCGCTTCCGGTGCTCACCTACCCGAATGTACGCTGTGCTCCGGTTCTCGAAATCACCATTTTCGCCACGGCCTGTCGCTTTTTTGATTCAGACACTTGGGCGATCCACAAAGGCGCAGGTTCACATCCTCGGAGCGGATTCAACTGTTCAGACAACCATTCCAACACCCAAGGAACATTTTCTGTTGTCGCGACGATTGGTATACTGCTGAGAGCATTGGAACTCCAAATCAACAAGTTTTGTCGACGCGTTGGGAGGGATTGGTCGCGTGAA
Organism: Rhizobiaceae bacterium; assembly: GCA_019635715.1. Taxonomy (GTDB): domain Bacteria; phylum Pseudomonadota; class Alphaproteobacteria; order Rhizobiales; family Rhizobiaceae; genus Kumtagia. The sequence continues at coordinate 37,058 of JAHBYY010000040.1, forward strand.
AGGTAAGCACCCGAAGTACCGCCCGTACAAGCAGCCGGCCGGCGGATGGGGCGCTGCGGCGGCCACCGCCAAGGTGCTGATGCAGCAAAGCGTTCTGACCAAGGGGTCGCGGGCGCTGTTGTCCATGAACCAGCCGGGCGGCTTCAAATGCCCAAGCTGCGCCTTTCCCGATCCCGACAAGCGCCAGACACTGGAGTTCTGCGAGAACGGCGCCAAGGCGCTGGCTTTCGAGGCGACCAAGCGGCGCGTCACGCGGGAGTTTTTCCAGGCCCATACCGTCAGCGCATTGCGGGACAAGTCCGACCACTGGCTTGAGATGCAGGGCCGTCTGACCGAGCCGATGCGCTACGATCCGGGCAGCGACAAATATGTCCCGGTCAACTGGGACGACGCCTTCGCTCTGATCGGCAGGCATTTGCGCGGCTTGGACAGCCCGCACAGGGCCGAGTTCTACACTTCGGGCCGCACTCCGAACGAGGCGGCATTCCTGTGGTCGGTCATGGTGCGCGAGTTCGGCACCAACAACTTTCCCGACTGTTCGAACATGTGTCACGAGCCGACCAGCCGCGGCCTGCCGCCTGCCATCGGGATCGGCAAGGGCACCTGCCGGATGGACGATTTCGACGTCACCGAGGCTCTGTTCGTCATCGGCCAGAACACCGGCACCAACTCGCCCCGGATGATGACCAACCTGGTCGAGGCGCGCAAACGCGGTATTCCCATCGTCGCCATCAATCCGATGCCCGAACGCGCGCTGATCGAGTTCACCTCGCCCCAGGACGTGGTGCAGATGGCGACCTTCGGCCATACCGACATCGCCAGCGAGTTCGTCCATATCCGCCTCGGCGGGGATCTGGCCTTCTTCAAGGGCATGATGAAGGTGCTGTTCGAACGCGACGCAGCCGGCGAACAGGTGCTGGACCACGATTTCATCGCCACCCATACGACCGGCTTCGACGCCATCCGCGCCGATGTCGAGGCGCAGGACTGGGACGAAATCGTCGCGCATTCCGGCGTCGGCGAGGACCAGATCCGCCGCGTGGCCGAGGTCTATGTTCGCTCGAAGGCGACGATGCTCTGCTACGGCATGGGGCTGACCCAGCACCAGCGCGGCTCGCAATTGGTCCAGCAGGCCTGCAACCTGCTGTTCCTGCGTGGAAATATCGGCAAGCCCGGTGCCGGCATCGTGCCGATCCGCGGCCACTCGAACGTGCAGGGCGACCGCACCTGCGGCATCGACGACCAGCCGTCGCAGCAATTGCTCGACAGCGTCGAGAAGGTCTTTGGCTTCGCGGCCCCGCGCCAGCCCGGCCACAATGCCCGCAGGGCGGTGGCGGCGATGATGGCGGGCGAGGCGCGGGTGTTCATCGGCCTGGGCGGCAATTTCGTGCGCGCCGTCCCCGATACCGAGCGGTCCTATGCCGCGATGCGCGGCCTTGATCTGACGGTCGGGATCAACACCAAGCTGAACCGCCAGCATGTGGTGCACGGGCGAGAGGCGCTGATCCTGCCGGTGATCGCCCGTTCGGAAACCATCGTCACCAGCAAGGGCGAGCAGGCGCTGTCGATCGAGGATTCGATGTCGAAGGTGACCGCCTCGCGCGGGGTGCTCGAACCGGCCAGCCCCGACTGCCGGCCAGAGGTCGAGATCGTCTGCCGCATGGCCATGGCCGCGCTGCCCCGAACCACGACCGGCTGGGCCGCCTTCGCCGAGGATTACGACCTGATCCGCGACAAGATGGAAGCCGTCTATCCCGAGATGTTCGCCCGCCTCAATGAAAAGCTGAAGAACCCCGAGGGCTTTCATCTGGATGTCCCGCCGCGCCGCCGCGAATGGCCGACGCCGACGGCCAAGGCCAATTTTCTTGTGCTGCCGGGGCTCGAGGTCAACGACGGCGTCTCGGACGATCGGATGCTGAGGCTTGCGACGATCCGCTCCCACGATCAGTTCAACACCACGGTCTACAGCAACAACGACCGGTATCGCGGTGTCTGGGGCGACCGGATGGTGCTGTTCATCAACGAGATCGACCGAACCGCACGCGGGCTGCGCGTCGGGCAGAAGGTCGGGCTCGAGACGATCTTCGGCGACGGGATCACGCGCAGGGTCGACGGGTTGACGGTGCTGGATTATCCGATCTCGCCCGGGGCGGTCGCAGGATATTATCCCGAACTGAACCCTCTGCTGCCTCTCGACTATCGCGACGCCATCAGCGAGACACCCGCGGCCAAGTCGATTCCGGTCCGTGTGATCAGTGACGTGGGCGCGCCCGACTGACCCCGCGGCGCGCCCGGAATGTCCGGCACCCCGTCGGGAATTGACGTGGAAGATATCGCACCACGCGTCGCCTGTTCGCGCGCCCTGCAATCGAGCCCGGACTCCAATTCCAGGTGGGGGAACTGGAGGTGACCCATTTCGGTGGACGGTGCACGTCGCGCCGACCTGCCGCGCTTCAGCGACAGCCATTGAAAATCAACGAAACTCAGTCGCAACATGAACGCGACGTGGAGTTAGGGAAGATGGAGGAGTTAGGGACGATAGAGCTAAGTGCTTGAAATCGTTGGCGATCCCGGCAGGGCTCGAACCTGCGACCCACGGCTTAGAAGGCCGTTGCTCTATCCAACTGAGCTACGGGACCGCATCGGGCGGAGGCTGCCGCCCACTTCCCGGGTCAATGAGTCCAGGGAAACTTGCGATCGAACCGGAAGTTCTCCGTGTAGGAGATCTGCCGGCGCTTGGCTTCCTTAGGTTCCTGCACGCGATACTCGATGCCGTGCTTTTCGGCGTAGGCGATCGCCTCTTCCTTCGTCTCGAAGGTGAGGCGGATCTGGCTCCTCATGTCGCCTGAGGTGGTATAGCCCATCAGCGGGTCGATCTTGCGCGGCATCTCGGGATCGAAGTCGAGCACCCAGTATCCGGTCTTCGCCTTGCCGGACTGCATGGCCGTCTTTGCGGGGCTGAAGATTCGCGCTGACATTCTCGGCGGACGTCCTTTCGTTCCGATGC
>JAHBYY010000041.1 GCA_019635715.1 Rhizobiaceae bacterium
CTAGGTCGTGCAGGCGGCACCGACAATCCTCCCCTGCGAAGCGGGGGAGGGGGACCGCGAAGTGGTGGAGGGGGCGTGAGCCCGAACCGATAACTCCCTGAATCCGATAGCTCACGAAATGCTTCAGAGCATTTGCGTAGTCGCCTCAGAGCTCTATGCCATCTCCCGCCGCCAGGGCGGATTGGCGCCGGCGCGCGACACGGTGATCGCCGCGGCGCGGGTGCTGAAGGTGAGCACCCTGCGGATCTGCTCTTCGGTCAGGTCGGCGATGCCCTGCTTGGTCAAAAGCCCCTGGTCGCGCAGCGATGCCAGGATGCCGGCATTGATCGTGTCGCCGGCGCCGACCGTGTCGACCACCGCCACCTTGACCGCGTCGACCGAGACGGAATGGCGTTTCGAGAAGGCGACGGCGCCCTTGCCGCCCTTGGTGACGACCATCAGCTTCGGCCCGAGATCCAGCCAGCGGGCGGCGATCTCGGCGGTTTCGCCGTCCTCGCCGAACCAGGCGAGGTCCTCGTCGGAAAGCTTGACGATGTCGGCCATGGCCAGCATGCGGCGCATCCGGGCGAGGTGGGACGCCTTGTCGGTGATGAAGTTGGCGCGGATGTTGGGATCGAACATCATGACACGGTTCTGGTGTTCCCGCCGCATCAGCGCTTCGTAGGTCGAGCCGCAGGGCTCGGGGATCAGGCTGATGCAACTGAAGTGCATCGCCTCGACCGCGTCGCCGATCTCCGGCAGGTCGGAAACGGTGAGCATGCGCCCGGCGGTGTTCTCGTCGTAGAACAGGTAGCTGGCATGGCCGTCGACGAGGCGCACGAAGGCCAGCGTCGTCGGACGTGCCGATTCCCGCAGATAGTCGAAGCGCACCTTGCTCTTGGCGAGCGCATCCTTGAGCATGGCGCCGAAGAAATCGGTCGAGATGCCGGTGAAGAAGCCGACGGGCAGGTCGAGCCGGCCGAGCGACACCGCCGTGTTGAACACGGCGCCCCCGACATAGGGGGCGAAACAGGCTTCTCCCGCGACGCTTTCGCGCGGCAGCATGTCGATCAGCGCTTCGCCGCAGCATACGATCATTGCCGAACCGCTCCCCCGGGATGGATGACGCCCTTGCGGACGATGACGTTGCCATACAGGCGCGCCTCGCTGGTCGCAACGACGGCGTGCGCCGCCTTCACCCGGCCGTAGAAGGCGTCGCCCACCAGCGGCGTCACGGCGATGCCGGGCGCGCGGCGCGCGCAGACGGCGACGATGTCCTCGTGGACGGGGTCAAGCAGGTCGGGATTGCGGCCGACCGTCGCCCGAAACAGCGCCTGCGGCACGAAATCGTCGACCGGCGTGACCTGCAGGATGGCGTCGAGCAGCGGAACGAGGCCGTGCCCGTCCGCCCTGACCAGCCGGCGCGCATGTTCCAGCGCCGGATAGTTGGCATCGACCAGCGCGATCTCGTCTCCATGTCCCATGGAGCGCAGCGTGAACAGCATCTCCGGGCTGAGGATGGGCGGTATGCCGATCAGCATGTCAGACTTCCCTGGGCTGGCTCTGGGGGCCGACGAGGAACCGGTCGGAGAGGGGAAGGGTGGCGGCGCCGAGGGCGCGGGCATGAATGCCGACCGTGCCTTCGCGCGCGTCGGGAATCGCCAGTCCCTCGATGTCGATCGTGCCGAAGATTCCGCGGATCCGCTCGACCAGCCGCCCGCGCACCGTGGCCGGCATCCAGCCCTCGATCACCGCGGCCTCGAAATCGATCACCGCGGAGGCCGAGACGATGGCATAGGCGAGCGCCGCCGCCGCCTGGTCGATCCACTGGTCGAGATCCTCGCCGAGGTCGCTCCAGTCGTCGGGCGAGGTCCACAGATGCCCGGTCTCGACGCCGCGGGCCCGCAGGGTCTTCTCCAGGATGGCGATCGAGGCGACGTCGATGAGCTGTTCCGGCCGGCCGTGCGCGCCGGGCACCGGCATCGACCCGAGTGCGCCGGCATTGCCGGTCGGGCCGCTGTAGAGCGTGCCGTCGAGCACGACGCCGCCGCCGGCGAAGGCGCCGATGTAGAAATACACGAAGTGCCTCAGCCCGCGGTCGCGGCCGAACACCAGTTCGGCGCCGCAGGCGGCGGTCGCGTCGTTCTGGAGATAGATCGGAAAGCCGAACTCGGCCTGCATGCGCGCCCTGATGTCGAGCCCGCGCCAGCCCTCCATCACCTCGCGCGGCGCGCCGGCCGTTTCCGCCCAGTTCCAGAGTTCGAACGGCATGGCGATGCCGAGGCCGGCGAGCCGGCGATCCTGCTGCGGCGACAGTTCCTCGCGGACCGACTGGATGCCCTGCAGCACGAAGTCGACCGTCGCCTCGGGCATCGGGTAGAGGTAGGAGCTGCGCCGCATCGCGCGCACCGTGCCGACGAAGTCGATGAGAACGAGTTCGGCGCTGCGCCGGCCGATCTTCAGGCCGAGGAAGAAGGCGCCTTCCGGATCGAGCGACATCGGCACGGACGGCTGGCCGACGCGGCCGCGGATCGGCTTCTCGCGGCGCAGCAGCCCATCCTGCTCGAGGGCGCGCATGATCACGGAGACGGTCTGCGCCGAAAGCTTCGTCATGCGGGCGATGTCGGACTTGGACAGGCTGCCATGATGGCGCACGAGCGACAGCACCAGGCGCTCATTGTGGGCGCGCATGCCGCTTTGGTTGGCGCCCAGGCTGAACCGGGTCTCCGACGGCTCGTGGACTCCCGGCCTATGGCCGACCGTATCCAAATCCTCCTCCCGAGGCATGCTTGTTTTTCGGACAGAATGTTCGTCGCGCAGGCGGCTGTCAATAATAAATCAGACTTATTTAATTATTGACTTTGGTCGTCCGTTCGGTTTTGCTGGCTGCGATTTCAGCGGGAGGAAACTGCTGGAGATCACGCCGGAGACGGCGTTGGAGAAATTGCTGGGAAATTGCTGGGAGGATAGCATGAAGACCACGAATCTCTTGAAGGCTTCGGTGTTCGGAGCCATGGCCGCGGGGCTGCTGGCGTTCGCACCGGCCGCGTCGGCGGCCGACATCGGCGCCTGCCTGGTCACCAAGACCGACAGCAACCCCTTCTTCGTCAAGATGAAGGAAGGCGCGACCGCCAAGGCCGCCGAACTCGGCGTCAACCTCAAGGCCTATGCCGGCAAGGTCGACGGCGACAATGAAGGCCAGGTGGCGGCCATCGAGACCTGCATCGCCGACGGCGTGAAGGGCATCCTGCTGACGCCGTCCGACACCAAGGCGATCGTGCCGGTGGTGCAGAAGGCGCGTGCGGCCGGCATCCTGGTCATCGCGCTCGACACGCCGCTCGAGCCGATCACCGAAGCCGACATGACGTTTGCCACCGACAACAAGCAGGCCGGCATCCTGATCGGCAAATGGGCTGCCGCCACGCTCGGCGACAAGGCCAAGGACGCGGTGATCGGCTTCCTCGACATCAATCCCAAGCAGGTCACGGTCGACGTGCTGCGCGACCAGGGCATGATGGAAGGCTTCGGCATCGACGTGAAGGACCCGAACAAGATCGGCGACGAGGACGATCCGCGCATCGCCGGCCACGACTACACGGACGGCTCGGAAGAGGGCGGCCTGAAGGCCATGGAGAACCTTCTCCAGGTCAACCCGAACATCAACGTGATCCACACGATCAACGAACCGGCCGCCGCCGGCGCCTACCAGGCGCTCAAGGCAGTGGGCAAGGAGAACGACGTGCTGATCGTGTCGGTCGACGGCGGTTGCCCGGGCGTCAGGAACGTGGCCGATGGCATCATCGGCGCGACCTCGCAGCAGTATCCGCTGCTGATGGCCTCGATGGGTATCGAGGCGATCAAGAAGTTCGCCGAGACGGGCGAGAAGCCCGCGGCGACGGAAGGCAAGGACTTCTTCGACACCGGCGTCACCCTGATCACCGACAAGCCGGCGCCGGGCGTCGACTCGATCGACACCAAGGCCGGCCTGGAGAAGTGCTGGGGCTGATCGCGGCGGTAAGGATCCATCCGGATCGCGGGAGGACGGTTCAGCCGTCCTCCCGTCCGCCTCCACTGCGCGGCCCCGTCCGGGCGGCGGGGGCAACAGGCCGTCGACCGGCCCGGCATTCTTGCCGGACCGGGTTCTTGCAGGTTGCAGACTTTCCGATAATCAAACAACAAGGCTGAAGCCGGATCGCAACCGGGTGGAGCCTGTAGCATGATCTGAATATGCTGGGAGGACCGACATGAGCGCGAGCGCTACCGACCCGAGGTTGGACCACGAATCGAGCTTGTCGCAATCCGATGCGACCGTCGCGTCCTTTGACGACCACAACGACGCGCGCATCGTGCGACGAATTCAGAACTATCTTCACACCAACCCTGCGGCCGTGCCGCTCATCGTGCTTCTGCTGTCGCTGCTGGGCTTCGGCATTCTGCTGGGAGGCAAGCTGTTCTCGGCCTTCACGCTGACGCTGATCCTTCAGCAGGTCGCCATCACCGGCATCATCGGCGCCGCGCAGACCCTGGTGATCCTGACCGCCGGCATCGATCTTTCCGTCGGCGCCATCATGGTCCTGACCTCGGTCATCATGGGGCAGTTCACCTTCCGCTACGGCGTGCCGCCCGCCTTGTCGGTGATCATCGGCATCGCCGTGGGCGCGCTCTGCGGCTACATCAACGGCTTTCTCGTCTCCAAGATGAAGCTGCCGCCGTTCATCGTGACGCTCGGCACATGGCAGATCTTCCTCGCCGTCAACTTCATCTACTCGGCCAACGAGACGATCCGCTCGCAGGACATCGACGCGATGGCGCCGATCCTGAAATTCTTCGGCAACAATGTGAAGTTCGGCGGAGCGGTGTTCACCTACGGCGTCATCGCCATGGTCCTTCTGGCGCTGCTGCTCTGGTACATCCTCAACTACACCGCCTGGGGAAGACATGTGTACGCGGTCGGCGACGATCCGGAAGCCTCCGACCTTTCGGGCGTAAGCTCCTCCAAGATGCTGCTCCAGGTCTACACCGTCGCCGGCCTCATCTGCGGCTTCGCCGGCTGGGTGCTGATCGGACGCGTCGGAGCCATCTCGCCCACCTCGGGCGGTTTCGCCAACATCGAATCGGTGACGGCGGTGGTCATCGGCGGCATCTCGCTGTTCGGCGGGCGAGGCTCGCTGCTCGGCATGATCTTCGGCGGCCTGATCGTCGGCCTCTATTCGCTCGGCCTGCGCATGCTCGGGACCGATCCGCAATACACCTACATGATGATCGGCGTGCTCATCATCGCCGCCGTCGCCATCGACCAGTGGATCAGAAAGGTAGCAGGATGACGCACCCGGAGCCCCTTCTCACCGCGCGTGGCCTGGTCAAGCGTTACGGCCGCGTCACGGCTCTCGACCACGCCGATTTCGACCTTTATCCGGGAGAGATTCTGGCGGTCATCGGCGACAACGGCGCCGGCAAGTCCTCGATGATCAAGGCCATTTCCGGCGCCATTACGCCGGACGAGGGCGAGATCAGGGTGGACGGACGGGTGGTCCACTTCAAGTCGCCGATGGAGGCGCGCGACGCCGGCATCGAGACCGTGTACCAGAACCTCGCTTTGTCGCCGGCGCTGTCGATCGCCGACAACATGTTCCTCGGCCGGGAAATCCGGAAGCCCGGCTTCCTCGGCTCGTGGTGCCGGATGCTCGATCGCGCGGCGATGGAAAAGCGCGCCCGCGACAAGCTGACCGAACTCGGCCTGATGACCATCCAGAACATCGGCCAGGCGGTCGAGACGCTGTCCGGCGGCCAGCGCCAGGGTGTGGCGGTGGCGCGGGCCGCGGCCTTCGGCTCGAAGGTCGTGATCATGGACGAGCCGACGGCGGCGCTCGGCGTCAAGGAGTCGCGACGGGTGCTGGAACTGATCCTCGACGTGAAGCGGCGCGGCCTGCCGATCGTGCTGATCTCGCACAACATGCCGCATGTCTTCGAGGTCGCCGACCGGATCCACATCCACCGTCTCGGCAAGCGTCTCGTGGTGATCGATCCGAAGCAGCACTCGATGTCGGACGCGGTGGCCTTCATGACCGGCGCAAAACGTCCGCCCGAGGAACAGAAGGCGGCCTGATCGTCGCGTCGCGGGCGGGCGGCCTGAATCTAATCGATTGTATTTGGAGCCGGATCGGTTAGCATGGAGTCGGGAGGCAGGGCGCGTCGCGACTGGCGCCGCGCCTGGAATTCGCAATCCGAAGGGACATCAAGTTGAGCGTGATGGCATCCGAACTCCCCCATGCCGACCAGAAATCCGATCCCAAGGCCCTAGCGGACGAAATCCTCAACGTTCTGCGCTACCGGGTCGGCAAGGACCCAACGGTGGCGACGCAGCACGACTGGCTGACCGCCTCCATCAAGGTGGTGCGTGACCGCGTCATCGACCGCTGGATCGGGTCGACCAAGCAGGCCTACCAGGGCAACAGCAAGCGGGTTTACTACCTGTCGCTGGAGTTCCTCATCGGCCGCCTGATGCGCGACGCCTTCTCCAACATCGGCATGATGGAGAGCATGCGCGAAGCGCTGTCGACGCTCGGCGTCGACCTCGACCTGATCGCCGCGCTGGAGCCGGATGCCGCACTCGGCAATGGCGGCCTCGGCCGGCTCGCCGCCTGCTTCATGGAGTCCATGGCGACGGTCGGCGTGCCCGGTCACGGCTACGGCATCCGCTATGTCAACGGCATGTTCCGCCAGGAGATCCATGACGGCTGGCAGGTCGAGCTGCCGGAGACCTGGCTGGATCACGGCAATCCCTGGGAGTTCGAGCGGCGCGAGCGCTCCTTCGAGATCGGCTACGGCGGCACGGTGGAATCGATCACCGACAAGCTCGGCCGGCTGGAGCGCCATGTCTGGAAGCCGCAGGAACGCGTGCTGGCCGTCGCCTACGACACGCCCGTGGTCGGATGGCGGGGCAACCGCGTCAATACGCTGCGGCTGTGGTCCGGCTTCCCGGTCGACCCGATCCTGCTCGCCGCCTTCAATGCCGGCGACCACATCGGCGCGCTGAGCGAGAGCAACAAGGCCGACGCCCTGTCGCGCGTGCTCTACCCGGCCGATTCGAGTCCGGCCGGCCAGGAGCTGCGGCTGCGGCAGGAGTATTTCTTCTCGGCCGCCTCCCTTCAGGACATCGTGCAGCGGCATTTGAGCGTCTACCACGACCTGGCGAGCCTGCCCGACAAGGCGGCGATCCATTTGAACGACACCCACCCGGCCGTCGCGGTGGCCGAGCTGATGCGGCTGCTGCTCGACGTCCACGGCATCGATTTCGACGAGGCCTGGCGCATCACCAAGGGCACCTTCGCCTACACCAACCACACGCTGCTGCCCGAAGCGCTCGAGAGCTGGCCGGTGCCGCTGTTCGAGCGCATGCTGCCCCGCCACATGCAGATCATCTATGCCATCAACGCGCAGGTGCTGATCGAGGCGAGAGCGGCCGGCAGCTTCTCGGACGCGCAGATCCGCAACATCTCGCTGATCCACGAGGACGGCGACCGGCGGGTGCGGATGGGCAATCTCGCCTTCGTCGGCTCGCACTCGATCAACGGTGTCTCGGCGCTGCACACGGAACTGATGAAGGAGACGGTGTTCGCCGATCTCCACAAGCTCTATCCCGACCGCATCAACAACAAGACCAACGGCATCACGCAGCGCCGCTGGCTGTTCCAGAGCAATACGGGACTGTCGTCGCTGATCCGCGAGGCGATCGGCGATCGCTATTTCGACGACATCTCCGCCCTGACCGAGCTGGATCGCTTCGCCGACGACGCGGCGTTCCGCGAGAAGTTTGCCGCGGTCAAGCGCGCCAACAAGGAGCGCCTGGCGGCCATGGTGGCCGAACGGCTCGGCGTGCGGGTCGATCCGTCGGCGCTGTTCGACATCCAGATCAAGCGCATCCACGAATACAAGCGCCAGTTGCTGAACATCGTCGAAGCGGTGGCGCTCTACGACCAGATCCGCTCGCATCCGGAGCGCGACTGGATGCCGCGCGTAAAGTTCTTCGGCGGCAAGGCGGCGCCGAGCTACCACAACGCCAAGCTGATCATCAAACTGGCCAACGACGTGGCCAGGGTGGTGAACCGCGATCCCGCGGTGCGTGGCCTGCTCAAGGTGGTATTCGTGCCGAACTACAATGTCAGCGCCGCCGAGATCATGATGCCGGCGGCCGACCTGTCGGAGCAGATCTCGACAGCCGGCATGGAGGCGTCCGGCACCGGCAACATGAAGTTCGGCCTGAACGGCGCGCTGACCATCGGCACGCTCGACGGCGCCAATGTCGAGATGAAGCAGCATGTCGGCGACGACAACATCTTCATCTTCGGCCTGAAGGCCGACGAGGTCGCCACCCTGCGCGCGAGCGGCTATGAGCCGCGCAAGGTCATCGAGGGCTCGCCGGAACTGTCGCAGGCGCTTTCCGCCATTTCGTCGGGCGTGTTCTCGCCGGACGATCCGAACCGCTACCGCGAGCTGATCGACGGGCTCTACCAGCACGACTGGTTCCTCGTCGCGGCCGATTTCGACGCCTATGCCGCCACGCAGCGCGAAGTCGACGCCCTGTGGCGCAACAGTCCGGACTGGAATCGCAAGGCGGTCCACAATGTCGCGCGCATGGGCTGGTTCTCGTCCGACCGGACGATCCGCCAATATGCACAGGAAGTCTGGGACATACCGGTGTAGTTTGAAGTCGCGGCAAGCCGCCGCAAGAGCGGCTGCCGGTTCAGGGAGGTGCGGACGGGAATGGCAAAGGCAGGCAAGGCCGCGGCGACCGGGAAGCCGGAATTTGCCGCCGCGGCGAGCGACGTGGCCGCGATCATCGCGGGGACACATGGCAACCCCTTTGCCGTTCTCGGAGTGCAGCAGGTCGACGCGAGGCTGTGCGCGCGCTGCTTCGTGCCGCACGCCGAATTCGTCACCGCCTACACGCTGGCCGGCCGGAAGGCCGGCGAGCTGAGCCGTCGCGACGGCGCCGGCTTCTTCGAGGGTCCGCTGTCGATCAGGAAGCGCCAGCCGCTGAAGTTCCACGCCCGCAACGCGGGCGGCGAGTGGTGGCTGACCGATCCCTACTCCTTCGGTCCGGTGCTCGGGCCGATGGACGACCATCTGATCGTCGAGGGATCGCATCTGCGCCTGTTCGACAAGATGGGCGCCCATCTGATCGACCATGAGGGCAGTTCGGGCGTCCACTTCGCCGTCTGGGCGCCGAATGCCCGGCGCGTCTCGGTCGTCGGCGATTTCAACGAATGGGACGGCCGCCGCCATCCGATGCGCTTCCGGCAGGATATCGGCGTCTGGGAGATCTTTCTTCCCGACATCGGCGAGGGGCGCGCCTACAAATACGAGATCATCGGGCCGAAGGGCCAGCGCCTGCCGCTCAAGGCGGATCCTTTCGCCTTCCGTTCGGAGCTCAGGCCGGCCACCGCGTCGATCACCGCCGCGCCGCTGGCGCACGCGTGGGGCGACGCGGCGCACCGGGCGCATTGGAGCGGCGTCGACGTGCGCCGCCAGCCGATCTCGATCTACGAGGTCCATGCCGGCTCGTGGCAGTTGCGCGACGACGGCACCTTCCTGTCCTGGGACGAACTCGCCGACCGGCTCATTCCCTACGTGGTCGACACCGGTTTCACCCATATCGAGTTCCTGCCGATCACCGAGCACCCCTACGACCCGTCCTGGGGCTACCAGACGACCGGGCTTTATGCGCCGACCGCCCGCTTCGGCGATCCGGCCGGCTTCGCCCGCTTCGTCGACGGGGCGCACCGCGCCGGCATCGGCGTCATCCTCGACTGGGTCCCGGCGCATTTCCCGGTCGACGAGCACGGGCTGATCTGGTTCGACGGCACGGCGCTCTACGAGCATGCCGACCCGCGCAAGGGCTTCCACCCCGACTGGAACACGGCGATCTACAATTTCGGCCGCCGCGAGGTGGTCGCCTATCTGGTCAACAATGCGCTCTACTGGGCGGAGAAATTCCACCTCGACGGGCTGCGCGTCGATGCGGTGGCCTCGATGCTCTACCTCGACTACTCGCGAAAGGAAGGCGAGTGGATTCCCAACGAGAAGGGCGGGCGCGAGAACCTGGAGGCCGTGCGCTTTCTCCAGGAGATGAATGTCGCCGTTTACGGCAAGCATCCGGGCGTCATCACCATCGCGGAAGAATCCACCTCCTGGCCGAAGGTCTCGCAGCCGGTCCATGAGGGCGGGCTGGGCTTCGGCTTCAAGTGGAACATGGGCTTCATGCACGACACGCTGGAGTATGTCTCCAAGGAGCCGATCCACAGGAAGCATCACCACGACCAGATCACCTTCGGCCTGGTCTATGCCTTCAGCGAGAATTTCGTGCTGCCGCTGTCCCACGACGAAGTCGTCCACGGCAAGGGCACGCTGCTCTCCAAGATGGCGGGCGACGACTGGCAGAAATTCGCGACGCTGCGTGCCTACTACGCCTTCATGTGGGCCTATCCGGGCAAGAAGCTGCTGTTCATGGGACAGGAGTTCGCCCAGCGCCGCGAATGGAGCGAGGCGCGCGCGCTCGACTGGTTCCTGCTCGACTATGCGCCGCATCGCGGCGTCCGCGCCGCGCTGCGCGACCTCAACGCCCTCTACCGCAGCCGTCCCGCGCTCTATGAGCGGGATTGCGAGCCGGAGGGATTCGAATGGCTGATCGTCGACGACCGCGCCAATTCGGTCTTCGCCTGGGCCCGCCATGCGCCCGGCGCCGAGCCGATCGTCGCCGTTTGCAACTTTACGCCGGTGATGCGCGACGATTATCGTGTGCCGATGCCCAGGGCCGGCCGGTGGCGGGAGATCCTGAACACGGACGCCGCCGCCTATGGAGGGTCCGGCAAGGGCAATGGCGGCGAGGTCAGCGCCAGGCTTGAAGCCGGCGCGGTCCGGGCCACCATGGTGCTGCCGCCGCTGGCGACGGTGCTGTTCGAATATCTGGGCGAGTGAGTGAACCGGGGAGGAAAGACATGGAGGCCGACAGGAGAAGCCAGCCGCTGGCCCGCGACGCGATGGCCTACGTGCTGGCCGGAGGGCGAGGCAGTCGCCTGAAGGAGCTGACAGACCGCCGCGCCAAGCCGGCGGTCTATTTCGGCGGCAAGACGCGCATCATCGACTTCGCGCTGTCGAATGCGCTGAATTCCGGCATCCGCCGTCTCGCGGTCGCCACCCAGTACAAGGCGCACTCGCTGATCCGCCACCTGCAGCGCGGCTGGAACTTCCTGCGCCCCGAGCGCAACGAGAGCTTCGACATCCTGCCCGCCAGCCAGCGCGTTTCCGAGACCCAGTGGTACGAGGGCACGGCGGACGCGGTCTACCAGAACATCGACATCATCGAATCCTACGGCCCGGAATTCATGGTCATCCTGGCCGGCGACCACATCTACAAGATGGACTACGAGCAGATGCTGCGCCAGCACGTCGACCAGGGGGCGGACGTCACCGTCGGCTGCCTCGAAGTGCCGCGCATGGAGGCCACCGGCTTCGGCGTTATGCATGTCGACGGCAAGGACCAGATCATCTCCTTCATCGAGAAGCCGGCCGATCCGCCGGGCATTCCCGACCGGCCGGATTTCGCGCTGGCCTCGATGGGCATCTACGTCTTCAGGACCAAGTTCCTGATGGACCAGCTTCGCCGCGACGCCGCCGACTCCTCCTCGAGCCGCGATTTCGGCAAGGACATCATCCCCTACATCGTCGAGCACGGCAAAGCCGTGGCGCACCGCTTCGCCACCTCCTGCGTCCGCTCGTCGATGGAGAACGAGGCCTACTGGCGCGATGTCGGCACGATCGACGCCTATTGGGAAGCCAATATCGACCTGACCGACGTCACGCCGGAACTCGACCTCTACGACAAGGAATGGCCGATCTGGACCTATGCCGAGCTGAAGCCGCCGGCCAAGTTCGTGCATGACGAGGACGGGCGGCGCGGCATGGCGGTGTCGTCGCTGATCTCCGGCGACTGCATCGTCTCCGGCGCGTCGCTGCGCCGCAGCCTGGTGTTCACCGGCGCGCGCATCAACTCCTACTCGTCGCTCAACGAAGTGGTCATGCTTCCCGACTGCACGGTCGGCCGCGGGGTCCGCCTCAGCCGCTGCGTCATCGATCACGGCGTGACGATCCCCGAGGGACTGGTGGTCGGTGAGGATGTGCGCCTCGACGCCAAGCGCTTCCGCGTCTCGGAGAAGGGTATCGCGCTCATCACCCAGCCGATGATCGACAGGCTCGGATGATGAGGTTGAACACCGGGGACAGTTTACTTTCTTTCCGCAGAAAGGTCGAAGCGCTTCGATGTGGGCGCGGGCGGAAAAAAGTAAACTGTCCCCTGTATCCAGCCTGGAGACACTGAATGCAGGTGCTCGCCGTCACGCCGGAAATCTATCCGCTGATCAAGACCGGCGGGCTCGCCGACGTGACCGGCGCGCTGCCGCTGGCGCTTGGCCAGCGCGGCGTCGCGACCCGCACGCTGATCCCCGGCTATCCGGTGGTGATGGCCAAATTCAAGAAGAAGAAGGCCGCCACGCAGTATTCCAGCCTGCAGGGCGGCAAGGCTTCGGTGCATGCGGTGAAGATCGACGGGCTCGATCTTCTGGTCCTCGATGCTCCCCACCTCTTCGACCGCCCCGGCGGACCCTATGTCGATGCCGGCGGCAAGGACTGGCCGGACAACTGGCGGCGCTTCGCGGCGCTGAGCCAGGTCGGCGCCGACATCGCCAGCGGCGCGCTCGCCGGCTTCGTCCCGGACATCGTCCACGTCCATGACTGGCAGGCGGCGCTGACGCTCGCCTATATGCGCTATGGCGCGGCGGTCGGCGTGCCGTCGGTCATCACCGTCCACAACCTCGCCTTCCAGGGCCAGTTCGGCGCGTCGATCTTCGCCGAACTCGGCCTGCCGCCGCAGGCCATGGCACTGGACGGCGTCGAATATTACGGCGGCGTCGGCTATCTGAAGGCCGGCCTGCAGGCTGCCTGGGCGATCACCACGGTCAGCCCGACCTATGCGCAGGAGATCCGCAGCCCGCAGTTCGGAATGGGGCTCGACGGGTTGATCAACAGCCGTTCCACCGACCTTTTCGGCATCGTCAACGGCATCGACCCGGAGATCTGGAACCCCGTCAGCGATCCTTACCTCGTCGGGAAATATGCTCCGACCGCGCCGAAATCGCGCGAACCCAACAAGCGTGCCGTCGAGCAGCGCTTCGGGCTCGGCCGCGACAAGGGACCGATCGTCTGCGTGATCAGCCGGCTGACCTGGCAGAAGGGCATCGACATCCTGGCCGGCGTCGTCGACGAGGTTGTCGGCGCCGGCGCCCGGCTCGCCGTGCTCGGCTCCGGCGATCCCGGGCTGGAGGGCGCGCTGCACGCCGCCGCGGCCCGCCATCCCGGACGGGTCGGCGTCGTCGTCGGCTATGACGAGGCGCTGTCGCATGTCATGCAGGGCGGCTGCGACGCCATCCTCATCCCGTCGCGCTTCGAGCCCTGCGGCCTGACCCAGCTCTACGGCCTGCGTTATGGCTGCGTGCCGCTGGTGGCGCGCACCGGCGGGCTGGCCGACACGGTGATCGACGCCAACGAGGCGGCGGTGGCCGCCGGCGTGGCGACCGGCATCCTGTTCGCGCCGGAGAGCGGCCCGGCGCTGGTGCAGGCGGTACGCCGCATGATGACGCTCTACGCCGACCGGTCCGCCTGGGCCGCCATGCAGAAGCAGGGCATGAAGTCGGATGTCTCGTGGGACCGCAGCGCGGTCAAATATGCCGATCTTTACAAGACCTTGCTGGCGAGGAAGGCTGCATAGACGATGATCAGGACGGTCAAGACGACGCCCTATACCGACCAGAAGCCCGGCACGTCGGGCCTGCGCAAGAAGGTTCCTGTGTTCCAGCAGGAGAACTACGCTGAGAATTTCATCCAGTCGGTGTTCGATTCGCTGGAAGGCTTCGAGGGTAAGACGCTGGTGATCGGCGGCGACGGCCGCTTCCTCAACCGCGAGGTGATCGGCAAGGCGATCCGCATGGCCGCCGCTAACGGCTTCGGCAAGGTGATGGTCGGGCAGGGCGGCATCCTGTCGACGCCGGCCGCCTCCAACGTCATCCGCAAGTACAAGGCGTTCGGCGGCCTCGTCCTGTCGGCCAGCCACAATCCGGGCGGGCCGCACGAGGATTTCGGCATAAAATACAATATCGGCAATGGCGGGCCGGCGCCGGAGAAGATCACCAACGCCATCTATGAGCGGACCAAGTCGATCGGCGAATACCGCATCGCCGATCTCGGCGCCATCGACCTCGACACGGTCGGCACGACGGTGGCCGGCGGCATGACCATCGAGGTCATCGACCCGGTCAAGGACTATGCCGCGCTGATGGAGAGCCTGTTCGACTTCGCGGCGATCCGCGCCATGTTCAAGGGCGGGTTCCGCATGCGCTTCGACGCCATGCACGCCGTCACCGGCCCCTATGCCAAGGAGATCCTGGAGAACCGGCTGGGGGCACCGGAAGGCACGGCGCGCAACTTCGTGCCGCTGGAGGATTTCGGCGGGCACCATCCCGATCCGAACCTGGTTCATGCCAAGGAACTCTACGACGAGATGTTCGCCCCCGATGCGCCGGATTTCGGCGCAGCCTCTGACGGCGACGGCGACCGCAATCTCATCATCGGCCGGCAGATCTTCGTAACGCCGTCCGATTCGCTGGCGATGCTGGCCGCGAACGCGCATCTGGCGCCGGGATACAAGGCCGGCCTCAAGGGCATCGCGCGTTCCATGCCGACCAGCGGCGCGGCCGACCGCGTGGCGGAAAAGCTCGGCATCGGCATGTACGAGACGCCGACCGGCTGGAAATTCTTCGGCAATCTGCTCGATGCCGGCATGGCGACGATCTGCGGCGAGGAAAGCGCCGGCACAGGTTCAGACCACGTCCGCGAGAAGGACGGCCTCTGGGCGGTCCTGCTCTGGCTGAACATCCTGGCGGTGCGCAAGGAGAGCGCCAAGGCGATCGCCGAAAAGCATTGGCAGACCTATGGGCGCAACTACTACTCGCGCCACGACTACGAGGAAGTCGCCTCGGAGGGAGCGAACCGGCTGGTCTCGGAACTGCGCGCCAGGCTGTCCTCGCTGCCCGGCACCAAGGTGCGCGGCCTGACGGTCGCAGCGGCGGACGATTTCGCCTACCACGATCCGGTCGACGGATCGGTCAGCGAGAACCAGGGCATCCGTATCCTGTTCGAGGGCGGCTCGCGGCTGGTGCTGCGCCTGTCGGGCACGGGCACGTCGGGCGCGACGCTCCGGCTCTATGTCGAGCGCTACGAACCCGAAAAACTCGACCTCGAGACGCAGTCGGCGCTCGCCGACCTCATCGGTGCAGCCGAGGACATCGCCGGCATCCGCAAGCATACCGGGCGCGACAAGCCGAGCGTGATTACCTGAGATCTTGCCTTCTCCCCTTGTGGGAGAAGGTGGCCGAGCCGAGCGAAGCGAGAGCGAGGTCGGATGAGGGGTGCTCCGGCGAACGCGCTTTTTTCGATTTGCGTGACGTGGCGACATCTTCACGAGAATCGCGGCCTTCCCTCCATCACCCTCATCCGCCTTCGCCTCGCTCAGGCACCGTCTCCCACAAGGGGAGAGGGAGAGACCCGCAATTCGCTTTGACAACGGACGTTTGGCGGGCGATTTCAGCGGCATGAGGAAAGACCATCCGCTCGGCGCGAGATTGACCGGCAAGGGTACCGACTTCGCCGTCTGGTCGGGCGCGGCCGAACGCCTCTGGCTCTGTCTGTTCGATGGCGAGCGGGAAACCGATCGCATCGCGATGACGCCGGACGACAGCGGAACCTGGTCGGTCTCCGTGCCCGGCGTTCCGGAAGGAGCGCGCTACGGCTTTCGCGCCGACGGGCCCTGCGACCCGGCAAACGGACAATGGTTCGATCCGGACAAGCTGCTGGTCGACCCCTACGCAGTCGCGATCGACCGGCCATATGTCTACGATGCCAGGCTGGCAGCACGTCGCGGGCAGGGCGCCGACACGGCGGCGCTGATGCCGAAGGCGGTGGTGACGCGGCTGCCGCGCGCGGTGAAGGCGCAGCCTCCCGTCTATCGCGAGGGCGGGCTGATCTATGAATTGCAGGTGCGCGGCTTCACCAGGCTGCACCCCGACATCCCGGAGCAGGAGCGCGGCACGGTTGGCGCGCTGGCGCATCCGGCCGTCATCGACCATCTCGTCAAGCTGAATGTGTCCGCCGTCGAGCTGATGCCGGTCACAGCTTGGATCGACGAGCGTCACCTCGGTCCGCTCGGGCTGAGCAACGCCTGGGGCTACAATCCCGTGACCTTCATGGCGCTCGACCCGCGGCTCGCGCCGGGCGGCATCGCCGAGCTGCGCGCCACGGCTGCGGCGCTGCGCAGGGCCGGCATCGGGGTAATCCTCGATCTCGTCTTCAACCACACCGGCGAGAGCGACGTGCTCGGCCCGACCCTGTCGCTGCGCGGGCTGGACAATGCCGCCTACTACCGCAGCGTCGCCAGCCGGCCCGGCGTGCTCGTCAACGACACCGGCACCGGCAACACGCTGGCCTGCGACCGGCCGGTCGTGCAGCGCTTAGTCCTCGACACGCTGCGCTATTTCGTCTTGCAGGCCGGGGTCGACGGCTTCCGCTTCGATCTCGCCCCGATCCTGGGGCGCGACGGGCGTGCCTTTGCCTCGGACGCGCCGCTTCTGGAGGCGATGCGCACCGATCCCGTGCTGAAGGATCGCGTGCTGGTCGCCGAGCCGTGGGACATCGGCGCCGACGGCTACCAGCTCGGCCGCTTCGGCCGGCCGTTCCTCGAATGGAACGACCGCTATCGCGACGATGTGCGGCGCTTCTGGCGCGGCGATCGCGGCACGCTCGGCGCTCTGGCGACACGGCTTTCCGGCTCCTCGGACGTCTTCGCCGGCACCACGCGCAGCCGCACCGTCAATTTCCTGGCGGCCCATGACGGGTTCTCGCTCGCCGACCTCGTGCGCTACGAACGCAAGCACAACGAGGCCAATGGCGAGATGAACCGCGACGGCCACGACGAGAACTTCTCCTGGAACAACGGCGCCGAGGGCGAGACGGACCAGCCGAAGATCGGCGCGGCGCGGCTCAACGATCTCAAGGCCATGCTGGCGACGCTGTTCTTCTCGCGCGGCGCGATCATGCTGACCGCGGGCGACGAGTTCGGCCGCACCCAGCACGGCAACAACAATGCCTATGCGCAGGACAACGAGACGACGTGGCTCGACTGGAGCCGGCGCGACCAGGCGCTCGAAGAACATGTGGCGGGGCTCGCCGCGCTGCGCGCCCGGCTGCCGCAACTGACCCGAACGCGCTTCCTGACCGGTCGGCCGGCCGCGCCGCAGGCCGATCCGGACGTCGAATGGCTGACCGAGACCGGCCTTCCGCTCGACGAGGCGGCCTGGAACGACCCGCAGCGCCGGCGTCTCACCATGCTGCTGTCCGGCGAAGGCGAGGAGCGCCTCGCGGTGGTCGTCAACGGCGACCGGCGCTCCTGCGTGTTCACCCTGCCGGTTCGCGACGGCGGCGCCTGGCAGCGGCTTACCGAAGGCGCCGCGCCTTTGCCCGACGGCCATCCGCTGATGCCGGGCCGGAGCTGCCACCTGTTCAAGGAGACCAAGCCATGAGCGACAATGCCGACTGGTGGCGCGGCGCGACCATCTACCAGGTCTACCCGCGCTCCTATCAGGACACGACCGGCGACGGCAGCGGCGACCTGAAGGGCATCACCCGCCGCCTGGCGCATATCGCGGCACTCGGCGCCGATGCGATCTGGATATCGCCCTTCTTCAAGTCGCCGATGGCCGACATGGGCTACGACGTGTCGGACTATTGCGACGTCGATCCGATGTTCGGCACGCTGGCGGATTTCGACGAACTCATCGAGCAGGCGCATGCGCTCGGCCTGAAGGTCATCATCGACCAGGTGCTGTCGCACACCTCCGACAAGCATCCCTGGTTCGTCGAAAGCCGCTCCAGCCGCCGCAACAGGCGCGCCGACTGGTACGTCTGGGCCGATCCGAAGCCGGATGGAACGCCGCCGAACAACTGGCTGTCGATCTTCGGCGGGCCGGCCTGGGAATGGGATGCGGTGCGCAAGCAGTTCTACCTGCACAACTTCCTGACCTCCCAGCCGGACTTGAACTTCCACAATCCCGACGTGCAGGACGCCTTGCTGACCGCCGTGCGCTTCTGGCTGGAGCGCGGCGTCGACGGCTTCCGCCTCGACACGGTGAACTTCTACGTCCACGACAGGCAGCTACGCGACAATCCCGCGCGCCGCCTGACCGCTCGTCAGAAGGCGAGCGAGACCAATCCCTACGAGTACCAGAACCATCTCTACGACAAGACGCGGCCGGAAAACCTGCGCTTTCTCAGGCGCTTCCGGGCGCTTCTGGATTCGTTCGGCGACCGCGCCTCGGTCGGCGAGGTCGGCGACGGGCCGCGCTCCCTGAAGACGGTCGCCGCCTATACGTCCGGCGGCGACAAGCTTCACATGTGCTACACCTTCGATCTGCTTGGACCGCAGTTTTCCGCCGCCCATGTCCGCAGGAGCGTCGAAGGCTTCGAAAAGGTGGTGGTCGACGGCTGGGTCTGCTGGGCGTTTTCCAACCACGACGTGATCCGCCACGTCACGCGCTGGACCCGACCTGACGGCGACCCGCGGAAGGTCGCCCGCTTCGCGATTGCCCTGCTCGCCTGCCTGCGCGGCTCGATCTGCATCTACCAGGGCGAGGAACTGGGCTTGCAGGAGGCCGACCTGGCCTTCGAAGACCTGCGCGACCCCTACGGCATCCGCTTCTGGCCGGGCTACAAGGGGCGGGACGGCTGTCGCACGCCGATGCCGTGGTCGCATGAGGCAAACGCCGCCGGCTTCACCGAAGGCAAGCCCTGGCTGCCCGTTCCGGACGGGCACAAGGCCCTGGCCGTCGACGCGCAGCAGGCCGACGCCGGCTCCGTCCTTGCCCGCTATCGCGAGGTGCTCGCCTTCCGCAAGCAATGGCCGGCGCTGCTCACCGGCACCATCGAGTTCCTGCCGGCGCAGGGCGATACGCTGGCGTTCCTGCGCGCGGCCGGCAACGAGCGGCTGCTCTGCGCCTTCAATTTCGCCGACGAACCGGCGCAGATCGCCTTGCCGGAGGCCCTCGGCACACCGACGCCGCTCGGGCTTCCGGGTGCCGACGGGCAGGTCTCGGGCAGCATGCTTTCGCTCCCGGCCCTCGGCACCTTCGTCGGGCGGGTCGGCTGAGACCGGCACCGCCGCCGGGCCGAAAAAGGAATCCGGCGCAGACGGTTGGCGTCGGCGGCGAAGGTGCCTACTGAACGAGCACGGCGCGTCCGCAGGACGCACCATGGACGCGGATGTCGGCCTCGCCGATGGTAACGCCGAGCGTGTCGAGGACGCCGTTGAGCAGCAAGTCGACGGACGGCGACACCGCCGTCAGCGTCGTGCCGAGCGTCGCCTTCAGGACGTTTCCGAGGCCGAGGTCGATGCCGGCGAGCTTGACCGTCAGCGCCAGATTGCCCAGCAGGGACGCCGTCAGCGTCTGCGCGGCGTTGCGGGTCGAGACCTTTTTGATCGTTCCGGCATCGATGTCGGCGCGGGTGAATTCGAGATTCTTGGGCCCGGTGTTGGTGATCTGCGCCAGGGCGCTGCCGGTGACGGTAACCGCCGGCAGCTTGACCAGCGTCGCCGGCCCGGTGACCGGAGACCTGTCGAAGCGCCTGAACGAGGCCGCGTCGATGCCGGCGATCCTCAACTCCGCCACGCCGGGGGTCGCCGCGACCGTGACCTTGGTGCTTGCCGGGCGGCCGTCGGGGCAGGAGACCTTGACCAGGCTCGCCTCGCCATAGGCGATTTCCAGATAGATCGGCAGCTTGATCGAGGTGCCGAGCACGCCGCCCGGGCCGAGCACGTCGATGCTGAGCAGCAGGCGGGTCTGCGCGGTCCGGACGACGGCGCCGGCCTCGCCGAGCCTGAACCAGGGCGACATCTGGGCCGGTTCGCCGACGGCAAGGTCGAGCGTTGCCGAGGTGATGCCCGGCAGCGTCACGCCGATGTTGAGGGTGATCTGGTTCGTTCCGTTCGCCAGCGTTGCCGCTCCGGTGAGGATCTGCAGGGCGTTGGCCGCTGCCGACAGGCCGGCCGGACGCCCGCCGAGCGACAGATAGCCGGCCTCTCCGAGGTCGAGCACCTTGCCGAGCTTGACCTTGAGCGTGCTGTCGGCCCGCAGGCCGAGGGTCCGCAGGGCCACCGACGATCTGCTGTCCAGGCCCGGCACCTCGGCCATGGCGGCGGCGATCTTGCCGACCGCCACGTCGCTGGCAAGCAGGTCCGAATAGGTCAGTGCCGTGAGGTTGGCCTTCACGGCCAGGATGTCGAGGAAATTGAACAGGTCGATGTCGGCCTTGAGCAGCGCCTGATAGTCCATCAGTTGAAGGGAAACATTGCCGCCGAGCAGCCCGCCGAGAAGGGCGTTGGCGATGCCGCCGTCGAGCGCGGCGAGGCGCGAGCCGATGGAGAAGGCGGCCATGGCGGTGATGCGTGCCACGCCATGGGTCGCCACGACCGGCGCTTTGGTCATCCAGGTGGCGAAGATGCGCCTGCCCTGCTCCTGAAGCGCGACCTGCGCGGCGTTGTAGGGCGTCTGGCCCGCGACGAAGCGGCTCGCCGCCGCGATGCCGGCGGAGCCGGTATAGTGTCCCGGCTGAAGCCGCACTTCGACCTGCCCTCCCGTCCGGCCGGCCACCGAGAATGGTCCGGAGATGACCGCCGCGCTGGGGCGGCCGTTGTCCGACAGGGTCGCAAGCACCGCCGGCTGCATGCTGTCGAGATGCGCTGCGGCGCTGATCGCCGAAAGATCGGCAAGCGACTGCAATTCGCGGCGCTGGGTGTAGAGCGCGCCGAAATCGATCGCGATGGCCGCCAGGACGAGGCTGGCCGGGGCGAGCATCGCGGTCATCGTGGCGATGTTGCCGCGCCTGTCCGCCGCGAAGCGCCTGAACCCCTTGTTGCGGCTGCCGGACCTCTTCATCACAAGCCTCCGACGCGGATCGTCGACTGCCGGCGTATGGTGGAGCCGGGCGCAGCCAGACGATCGAGGAGATGGTAGATCGGCAGGTCGCTGGCATCGTAGGTCACGGTCACCACGAACTGGTTGGCGTCCGCCGCATTGTCGCGGGTCTCGACCTTGACCTTCATGGGATCGATGAACGGATAGCCGCCGGCATTGGCCGAGACGTAGGCCGCGACGATCGACTTGCGCTCCGTTTCGGTGAGGCCGGATATCGCCGTGCGCGCCGCGTCGGCGGCGATCTGCTGCACCGAATGGCTGGCGCCGAAATAGACGCCGTACCCGGCCATGCCCATGACCAGCGCCAGGAAGATCGGTGCGATCAGGGCGAACTCAACGGCGGTCGCGCCGCCCGTCGACGGGACGAATGCGAAGCGGGGCGGATGGCTTGAGGGTTGTTTGCGCATACGCCGATATTGAATCGCCGAAGCGACCATGGGGACAAATCGAAATGCAACGCACGATTGCAAGAGGTCGAGGCGGTCAAAATTCCGTCGCGCACCTTACGCTGGATGAGCGCGCCGCCTGTTGAATTGCCAAGTCCGAGTGCTAGTCTTTCCGCACAGGTCCGGCTGCCGCAGGGCGGCCGCTTACAAAGCCTGCGGCATGACGCACGCGGGTGTTCGGCTTGGTATCGTCGTCGCTGAGGGGCTTCGACCAACAGGGAGATGTTGATGTTCAAGAACGTGCTGAAGGCCTCGGTCTTCGCCGCGGCATTGCTCGCCGCCGGCGGATCGTTCATCGCGCCCGCATTCGCCGAGGTGGTCTATAACCGGGGCAATTCGGCGGACCCGGAATCGCTTGATCCGCACAAGACCTCGACGGTCTACGAAGCGCATATTCTGCGCGACCTTTACGATGGCCTGGTCATGCAGGACCAGAACGCCGAACTGATCCCAGGCGCCGCCGAGAGTTGGACGGTGTCGGACGACGGGCTCGTCTATACGTTCAAGCTGCGCGCCGACGGCGTTTGGTCGGACGGCAGTCCGGTGACGGCCGAAGACTTCGTCTATGCGTTCCGCCGGCTCGAAGATCCGGCGACAGGCGCCGAATATGCCTCGATGCTCTACGTCGTGAAGAACGCCGAGGAGGTCAATACCGGAAAGATCAAGCCGGAGGAGCTTGGCGTGCGCGCCGTCGACGACAAGACCTTCGAGGTGACGCTGAAGTCGCCGACGCCCTATTTCCTCGAAATGCTGACCCACCAGTCCACCTACCCGGTCAGCAAGGCGGCTATCGACAAGCTCGGCGCCGACTGGATCAAGCCGGGCAATCTGGTTTCCAACGGCGCCTTCACGCTCGCCGAATTCGTGCCCAACGACCACATCCGGCTGGTCAAGAATCCGAAGTTCCACGACGCTGCCAACGTCAAGCTCGACGTGGTGAACTACTATCCGACCGAGGACCGTTCGACGGCGATCAAGCGCTACGAGGCAGGCGAGCTCGATTCCAACGACGATATCCCGACCGAGCAGCTTGCGGACCTGAAGGCGAAGTTCGGCGACCAGTTGCGCATCGGTCCCTATCTCGGCACCTACTACTATGCCATCAAGACCGACAAGGCGCCGTGGGACAATGTCGAGCTGCGCACCGCGATCTCGGAAGCGATCGACCGCGACTTCCTGGCCGAGAAGGTCTGGCAGAACTCCATGCTGCCCGGCTACTCGATGGTGCCTCCCGGGATCGAGGGCTACACGCCCGCGATGGCGAGCTTCGCCGAGGAATCGCAGATCGACCGCGAGGACAAGGCCAAGGCGGTTCTGGAGAAACTCGGCTATACGCCCGAGAAGCCGCTGAAGATGGAAATCCGCTACAATACCTCGGAGAACCACAAGAACACGGCGGTGGCGATCCAGGAGCAGTTGAAGCCGCTCGGCGTCGAGGTGACGCTGCTCAACACCGACACCAAGACTCACTATGGGCATCTGGAGCAGAAGGGTGATTTCGACGTCGCCCGCGCCGGCTGGATCGCCGACTACAAGGATCCCGAGAGCTTCCTCGGCATCTCCCGCAAGGCATCGGGCAACAACTATTCGAACTACGACAGCCCGAAATTCGAGGAGCTGATGGACAAGGCAGCCGCCGATGGCGGCAAGCCGGAGGCGCGCATGAAGGATCTCTCGGATGCCGAACGCGTGCTGATCGACGAGGTCGGCCAGATCCCGCTGCTCTATTACAGCTACAAGAACCTCGTCTCGCCGAAGATCAAGGGCTTCGACGAGAACGTCATGGACATTCATCCCTCGCGCTTCATCAGCAAGGAATAGCAATTTCCGGGTCCGCCGTGCCGGCAGCGGCGCGGCGGTCCAGCCGATGAAGGAGCATCCATGCTTCTCTACGTTGTCAGGCGCCTGCTGACGGCAATCCCGACGATCTTCGTCATCGTCACGCTCGCCTTCTTCCTAATCAGGGTGGCGCCCGGCGGCCCCTTCAACCAGGAGCGCGGGCTGAGCCCCGAAATCAAGGCGAACCTGGAGGCGCAGTTCGGGTTGAACGATCCGCTCTGGCTGCAATATGTCCACTATCTCGGCAATCTGCTGCGCGGCAATTTCGGGCCGAGCTACAACCTCCCGGACTTCACCGTTGGCGAACTCTTCGCCAGCGGCCTGCCGATCTCGGTGCAGCTCGGCCTCTCGGCGCTGCTGCTGGCGCTGGTGGTCGGCATCGCGCTGGGCGTCGTCGCTGCGCTCAACCAGAACCGTGCGACGGACTACGCCGTGATCGCGACTGCGACGGCCGGCAGCACCATCCCGACCTTCGTGATCGCGCCGGTGATCCAGCTTCTGTTCGGCCTGACCTGGTCGCTGCTGCCCATCGGCGGCTGGAACGACGGCGCGTTTCTCAACAAGATCGGGCCCGTGCTGACGCTTTCCCTGCCGCAGATCGCCATCGTGGCGCGCCTCATGCGCGGCTCGATGATCGAAAGCCTGCGCTCGCACCACATCCGCACGGCGCGCGCCATGGGCCTGTCGGAATGGTCGGTGGTGGTGCGCCATGCCCTGCGCGGCGCGCTGCTGCCGATCGTCTCCTATGCCGGGCCGGCCGCGGCGGCTCTGCTCACCGGCTCGATCATCGTCGAGACGATCTTCGCCATTCCCGGCGTCGGCCGCTACTTCGTCGACGCCGCGCTCAACCGCGACTATACGCTGGTCATGGGGACGGTGGTGGTGATCGCCATCTTCACCATCGTCTTCAATCTGGTCGTCGACATCCTCTACGCGCTCGTCGACCCGCGGGTGCGCTATGACTGAGGAGGCAGCGGTCCCCGCCGTCGCCGGCCGCTCCTTCTGGGGCGACGCCTGGGCGCGGCTCAAGGCCAACCGCGCGGCGATGGTCAGCCTGGTCTATCTGTGCCTGATGGCGGTGGTCTGCATCGCCGGCCCGTGGTTCGTGCCGCATCAGTACACGACGATCTACGGCGACTATGTGCGCACCCCGCCGAGCCTCAGCGCCTATCCGAAACCGGAGATGATCGAGACGGCGCTGGGCGACGTGATCAGGCGCATGCGCGTCGACCTGAAGGAATGGCGGCAGGAAGGAGAGCGCGTGTTCATCACGGTCACTTCCTCGCGCGCGATCGACGAGCGCAACACCCGATACATCGACCGCTCCGATACGTTCGACGATGCCAGGGTCGAGCAGACCTCGCCGGACGGCCTCGAA
Source organism: Rhizobiaceae bacterium (assembly GCA_019635715.1). Taxonomy (GTDB): domain Bacteria; phylum Pseudomonadota; class Alphaproteobacteria; order Rhizobiales; family Rhizobiaceae; genus Kumtagia. Next base: position 24,774 of record JAHBYY010000041.1, read on the forward strand.
ATGACGATGAGCGCGGCGATCAAGCAGCAGTATTTCCTGCTCGGCACAGACAATGTCGGTCGCGACCTGCTGTCCCGCACGCTGATGGCCGGCCGCATCTCGCTGGCGATCGGCCTGCTCGCCGGCGTGGTCGCGGTGGTCATCGGCGTCGTCTACGGCGCGACCGCCGGCTTCCTCGGCGGCAAGACCGACGAGGTGATGATGCGCATCGTCGACGTGCTCTATTCGCTGCCCTTCATCTTCTTCGTCATCATGCTGGTCGTCTTCTTCGGCCGGAATTTCATCCTGATGTTCCTGGCCGTCGGCGCGGTGCTGTGGCTCGACATGGCACGCATCGTGCGCGGCCAGGCGCTGTCGATCCGGCGCCAGGAATTCGTGCAGGCGGCGGAGGCGCTCGGCGTCTCGTCCGGCGGCATCCTGTTCCGCCACGTCGTGCCGAACCTGCTCGGCGTCGTCGTCATCTACATGACGCTGCTGGTGCCGCAGGTCATCATCCTGGAGAGCTTCCTGTCTTTCCTCGGCCTCGGCGTGCAGGAGCCGATGACAAGCTGGGGCGTGCTGATCTCGGCCGGCGCCAAGAACATCGGCTCGGCCAACTGGCTGCTGCTCTTCCCGGCCGTGTTCCTGGTGTCGACGCTGTTCGCGCTGAATTTCGTCGGCGACGGGCTGCGCGATGCGCTCGACCCGAAGGATCGCTGAGATGGCAGCCGAGCCGATCCTGTCGGTGCGCGGCCTGCGGGTGCGCTTCAGGACGCTGGACGGTGTCGTCGAGGCGGTGAGGGGCGTCGACCTGCATGTCGACGGCGGCGAGACCGTCGCCATCGTCGGCGAATCCGGCTCGGGAAAGAGCCAGACCATGATGGCCGCCATGGGCCTGCTCGCCAGCAACGGGCAGGCGAGCGGCGAGGTCGACTATCGCGGCCGCAACCTGCTCACCCTGCCGAAGCGCGACCTCAACAAGGTCCGGGGCAGGAAGATCAGCATGATCTTCCAGGAGCCGATGACCTCGCTCGATCCGCTCTATTCGATCGGCAGCCAGTTGGTCGAGCCGATCCGCCGCCATCGCGGCCTCGGCCCCGCCGCCGCGAAGGCCGAGGCGATCCGGCTGCTTGGGCTCGTGCAGATTCCCGAGCCCCACCGCCGCTTCCGCTCCTATCCCCACGAGCTCTCCGGCGGACAGCGGCAGCGCGTCATGATCGCCATGGCGCTCGCCAACGATCCCGACATCCTGATCGCCGACGAGCCGACGACGGCGCTCGACGTCACCGTCCAGGCGCAGATCCTGTCGCTGCTGGCCGACCTGCAGAAGAAGCTCGGCATGGCGATCGTCTTCATCACCCACGATCTCGGCATCGTCCGGCGCCTGGCCGACCGCGTCTACGTCATGCGGTCGGGCGAAGTGGTGGAAACCGGTGCGACGGAGGCGATCTTCGGCGCGCCTCGCCACGACTACACGCGCATGCTGCTGGCCGCCGAACCGACGGGCCGCAAGGCGCCGCCCGCTCCCGGCGCGCCGGTCATGCTGGAGGGGAGGGACGTCAGCGTCGAATTCCGCATCGGCGGCGGCTTCCTGTCCGGGCCGCCCATGCTGCTGAAGGCCGTCGACGGCATCTCGGTGGCGCTGCGGCAGGGGCAGACCATCGGCATCGTCGGCGAGTCGGGGTCCGGCAAGTCGACGCTCGGGCGCGCCTTGCTGCGGCTGCTGCCGAGCGACGGCGCGATCCGCTTCCTCGGCACCGATATCGCCGGGGCCGACCGGCTGAGGATGCGCGGCCTGCGCAGGCAGCTTCAACTCGTCTTCCAGGATCCGTTCGGCTCGCTGTCGCCGCGCATGACGGTCGGCCAGATCGTCACCGAGGGCCTGCTGGTCCACGAGCCCGGCCTGTCGCGTGCCGATCGCGACGGCCGCGCCGTCGCGGCGCTGCGCGAGGTCGGCCTGGCGCCGGAGCTTCGCAACCGCTATCCGCACGAATTCTCCGGCGGACAACGCCAGCGCATCGCCATCGCCCGCGCCATCATCCTGAAGCCGCAGGTGATCGTGCTGGACGAGCCGACCTCGGCGCTGGACCGCTCCGTTCAGAAACAGATCGTCGAGCTTCTGCGCGACCTGCAGGCCGTGCACGGCCTGTCCTACCTGTTCATCAGCCACGACCTTGCCGTCGTCCGTGCCATGGCGGACTTCATCATCGTCATGCGGCAGGGGCGGATCGTCGAGCAGGGGCCGACGGACGCCATCTTCGACGAGCCGCGCGAGGCCTACACGAAGACGCTGATGGCGGCGGCGCTCGACGACACGCGCTTCCGCATCGACGCGGCATGAAATCGATCGTTCCGTATCGATGCTGCAGCTTCCCGGCCTGAACGTGACGGGGTGGAACAAAGCCCGTCAGCCGGCGTTCTGCGTGTCCTGTTTGGAGAGAGGCATCTCATGAAGAAGATATTGATCGTGCTGGCCGTCGCCGCCGGCGTCGCCGGTTGCTCGCAGACCGAGAAGGGCGCGGCCATCGGCGGCCTGGGCGGCGCGGCGGTGGGTGCCGCCGTTACGGGCGATGCCGGTGGGGCGCTCGTCGGCGGTCTCGGAGGCGCTGCGGTCGGTGCGCTCATCGGCGCGGCCAACGAGCCTGGCAAGTGCCGTTATCGCGATCGTCGCGGCAACGAGTACATCGCGGCCTGCTGAGCCGGAACGGATCGTCGGGGAGCCGCTCTGGCAGTGCCGGGGCGGCTCCCGCCTTCTGGGCGGCCCCGGCGTCTCAAGCCAATGCCTGGGCTCAGAAGCCGCGGGCCTTGAGGCGGGCCACGGAGCGGATGTCTTCGCGCTTGATGCCGAGATCGACGAGGCTGCGGTCGGAGCAGCGGTTGAGCTGGCTGACGGTCTCGATGTAGACGAGCCATTCGCGGTACTTGCGACGGAGGGTCATAGCCTATCCTTGTGCCATATTCCTCCACGGACCTTCCATACGCCGATCCGGCCCGCCCCTCCATGGCCCGTCTTGCATAGCAGAAGTGCAATTTTGTGCGGTGCACAATCGATGTGCAGGCACACCGCCGCCGGCGAGACCTGCCCGGCCCACGCGTGCCCTTGTCATTAAGGCGTGGAAGTTTGATTAGCCGGCTTGCGCGTCGCGGTCAGGTGGGGCATTGACCTCCCGGGTTCCCGCGAAGCCAAGGACAGGCACGCATGCTGGGCTGGTTCAGGCGGCTGATGCCGCGCGAAGACAAGTTTTTCGATCTTTTCGAGGCGCATTCGCAGAAGCTGGTGGCTGCCGCCGAGGCGCTGCGCAAGCTGCTCGACGGCGGCGAGGGCGTGGAGCGGCACGGACGGGATATCATAAAGCTCGAGAACGATGCGGATGCCATCACGCGCGACGTGCTGATGGCGGTCCGCAAGAGCTTCATCACGCCCTTCGACCGCGGCGACATCAAGGATCTGATCCAGTCGATGGACGACGCCATCGACATGATGCGCAAGACGGTCAAGACGGTGACGCTGTTCGAGCAGGCCGAGTTCGATCCGCTGATGCGCCAGATGGGCGACCTCATCGTCGAGGCGTCGCGGCTGACGGCGAAGTCGCTGCCGCTGCTGGCCAATGTCACCGTCAACGCGGCGCAGCTTGGAGCGCTGGCGGAAGAGGTCATGCGCGCCGAGGAGCGTGCCGACGAATTGCACGATCTCGGCCTCAAGGACCTGTTCCGCAAATATGGCCGCAACGACCCCATGGCGTACATGATCGGCAGCGAGCTCTATGCCGAACTCGAGAAGGTCGTCGACCGGCTCGAGGACGTCGCCAATGAGATCAGCGGCATCGTGATCGAGAACGTCTGACCTATGGATGCCTCGCTCGCGTTCCCGCTGCTGGTCGGCCTGATCGTCATCGCGCTCGCCTTCGACTTCCTCAACGGTCTTCACGATGCGGCGAACTCCATCGCCACGATCGTCTCGACCCGCGTGCTGCGCCCGCAATATGCGGTCGGCTGGGCCGCCTTCTTCAATTTCATCGCCTTCCTGTTCTTCGGCCTGCATGTCGCCGAGACGATCGGCAAGGGCATCATCGATGCGGCGGTGGTCGACCCGCACGTCATCTTCGCCGCCCTGATGGGGGCGATCAGTTGGAACCTCATCACCTGGCATTTCGGCATCCCGTCGAGCAGCTCGCATGCGCTGATCGGCGGGCTGGTCGGCGCCGGGGTCGCCAAGGCGGGCGGCGGCGCCATCGTCTGGACCGGCCTCCTCAAGACCTGCGCGGCGATCGTCATGTCGCCGACAGTCGGCTTCCTGCTGGCGCTGACGCTGATCTTGGCCGTTTCCTGGCTGTTCGTCCGCTCCAGTCCGTTCGGGGTCGACCGGACCTTCCGCGTCCTGCAGTTCGTGTCGGCGTCGATGTATTCGCTGGGCCATGGCGGCAACGACGCGCAGAAGACCATGGGCATCATCGCCGTGCTGCTCTATTCGCAGGGCCAGCTCGGCGACACGTTCTACGTGCCGTTCTGGGTGGTCATCACCTGCCAGGCGGCGATGGCGCTGGGCACGCTGTGCGGCGGCTGGCGCATCGTCCACACGATGGGCTCGAAGATCACGCGGCTGAACCCGATGCAGGGCTTCTGCGCCGAGACGGGCGGCGCCATCACGCTGTTCGCCGCGACCTGGATGGGCATTCCCGTCTCGACCACCCACACCATCACCGGCGCGATCATCGGCGTCGGCGCGGCGCGGCGCGCCTCGGCGGTGCGCTGGGGCGTTGCCGGCAACATCGTCGTGGCCTGGGTGGTGACGCTGCCCGCCACGGCGATCATCTCGGCGCTGACCTACGCGGCGACCAGCGGGTTCTGATCCGCCGCGGCGGGCCGCCGCAGGCGCTCAGGCGATAACGAAATCCCCCGCGTTCGTCGACGGCTTGCCGTCCATGCTGGCGACGGCTGCGGCCGTGCCGACGGCTGCGGCCGTGCCGGTGCCACCCCTCGGTGGCAAGGTCCCCTTATCCGCCGGGGGGGTGGGATCAAATTCGGGCGCCAGGTAAGCGCGCTCCCACCGCGAGTAGCAACTTTCCCCGTCAGCCGATGAAGAAATCGGACCATCCGATCCCTTCGACATCGCCGCCGATGACGACGAAGAGCGTCGGGGCCGAGGCGCCCGTGCCGTCGGGGTCATAGTAGAGCTTTCCGTCTTCGGTGTTCAGGATGATGCGGTCGTTGGCGTCTGCGGCAAGCCCGGTCTCGTTGGCCTGGAATATTTCACTCCAGATAATGCCGGAGGGTCCTGCCTCCGTGAAAATAAGCGGACTTAAGTAGATGGAATCGTCAAACCCGTCGAAATCGGTGATCTTGTCGACATTCGTCGCCGCATTGAGCGCATTGCTGAAATAGAACTTATCTTGTCCGAAACCACCGACTAACGTGTCGTTACCGGATCCACCTGAAATGCGGTCATTTCCGTTACCGCCATTGATCGTATCGTCGCCGCCGTAACCCCGCAGGCTATTCCCGCCGGCATTGCCGGTGATCGTCTGACCAATGTCGTTGCCGTGGAGGAGAATACTGCTGGTGCCCGAGGCGTTGGTCGTGGTCAATATCTCGACGTAGACACCGTTTCCCAGCGTATAGGAGACTGCGGCCTCCACCTTGTCGGAGTTTGGCTGTGTCGTGGCGGCCTCAACGATATCCGTTCTGAAATCGTAGACGCGGTAGGTGTCGTTACCGCCCAGCCCTATGAGAATATCGCCGTTGCCCGCGCCGCCATCGGAAATGAGATTGTTGCCGGCATTGCCCGTGATGGTCTGGCTGAACTCGTTGCCGTACAGATTTATTGTATTCTTCGTGGTCGGGTCGAGTACGCTGAGTGTCTCGACGGCGACGCCCTCCTCCAGGTCGAAGCTGACGCTGGTCAACACCGTGTCGTTGCCGACTTCTAACTGCGTCTCCTCAATGATCACGGTGGCACTGCGGACGATGTAGGTGTCGTCGCCCAGCCCGCCGACGAGCGTGTCCCCGGCTCCACTTTCGATCGTGTCGTTGCCGCCAAGGCCGGAGATGCGGTTGACGCCACTGTTGCCGCCGAGCTTGTCGTTGTAGGCGGAACCCGCCAGATTTTCGATGCTCACGAAGACGTCGCCGGTCCCGTCGCCCGCCGCAGCGAATGAACCGTCAAGCGCGACGGTAACGCCGAACGCCGAGTCGGCGTAGCTTGCCGTGTCGGTGCCGGCGCCGCCGTCGAGCAGATCATCGCCGGGGCCGGCAAACAGCGTATCGTCGCCATCGTCGCCGTACACCAGATCGTCGCCCTTTCCGGCATAGATTTTGTCGTGCCCGGCCCCGCCGGAGATCGTGTCGCTGCCGGCAAGGCCGTAGATGGTATCTTCGCCGCCGAAGCCGGTGATGATGTCGCCGACGGAGTCATGACCGTAGAGTGTGTCGGCCGCCTTGGTACCGTCGATGTTGCCGTCGCGCGGGTCGACGATCTGAGCGCGGATCGCCGAGCCCGAGACATCGCCGCCGGACACGCTCAAGTCGGTCCAGGTGACGACGACGCGCCCGTCGGCCAGCGCGGCCAACGCCACGTCGGTCTGGTTTCCGTCCGTCGACGTGTTGACGAGGATTTCCCCGCCGGCCTTGTCGCCCGTGGAGTCGAAAGCCTGCAGCCGGATCGCCGTACCTTCATCGTCGGCGCCGGTGGCCGAGTAGTCATGCCAGGCGATGACGAAGCCGCCGGAGGGCAGCGCCGCGATCACGGGGTCGTTCTGGCTGTCGAACGTGGTGGAATTGGCCAGCCGCTCGGCAAGGAAGGTGGAACCGTCGGCGTTGTAGATCGCATATTTGATCGAGACCGACGAGCCGTCACCGAAGAAGCTTACCCAGCTTGCCACGAACTTGTTGTTGTCCAGCCAGGCGACCGATGTCTTGTTGGGATTGCCGATCGAAGGCGCCAGCGCGCTGACGGCGAACTCCGCGGTCGCCTGGCTGCCGTTGGAATTGAAGACACGGGCGCGAACGCCGCCGGAAAGGCCGGAATCGTGCCAGGTGACCACGAATTTCGACCCGTTCGGGCTCGCCGACACCGCCGCGCCGAACTGCTCGGAGCCAAGCGTGCCGGCATTGGTGTTGACGATGGTCTCGGCAAAGCGCTGGTTGCCGTCCGTATTGAAGCCGCGCATGCGGATGTCGCCGCCATTGGCCGTGAAGTCCTGCCACACCGCCACGGCGCCGTTGGTTCCGAGCGACGCGGCCGCGGGTTTCACCTGGTTGGCGGTGCTGGTTGAATTCGGCATCTGGTCGCGCACCAGTACGCCATCCGCGGTGATCACCTGGCCTTCGATGTCATGATCGCCCGGCGCGTCGAAGTCCTGCTGCACGACCCAGACATTGCCGCCGGACAGCGTCACCAATACCGGATCCAACTGATCGAGCGGGGTGGTAATACCGGGAACTATGGTCTTCTGGGTCCCGACCTTCAGCCCGGCCGCGTCGTAGCGCTGAACGCGGATGACGGAGTCGGCTGGGCCGTCATCCCGCCAGCCGATCATGAAGCCGCCGTCGGTGAGCGCTGTCACCGTCGACTGGTCCTGGTTGCCGGCTGTCGTGGTATTGACGAGAAATTCGCTCTTCCATTTGCGTGTAGGCATCGCGTCCCCCTCAAGCAATGCCGCGAGCGATCTTCAAGATATTGGCAGCGCGGACATTCCCCTGCGTCAACATCGCTGATCCGCAGCGGAATTGCTATCCCCCGCGGCCATGACGGCGGATGGCGACAGGAAGGCGCAGTCGGAAGAGGCTATTTCGGAAAGGAGTCTGGCGAGCGCCTGTCAGGCGATGACGAAATCGCCTGCATTCATCGGTCCGGTGTTGCCGGTGACCACGGCGAAGAGGACGCGCGCCGCGGCACCCGTGCCGTCGGAATCGTAGTAGAGCCTGCCGGTATCGGTCTCCCAGATGATCCGGTCGGAGGCGTCATGCGCCTTGCCGTCGGCGCTCGCCCAGAAGGCGCCGGCCGCCAGCGCTCCGGCCGACCCCGCCTTGGTGAAGATCGACGAAGACAGGTTGATCAGGTCGATCGAGGAAAAGCCCTTGATCGTGTCGACATTGGTCGTCCCATTCAGCGCGTAGGAAAAGTAGTAGATGTCGGCCCCGGCATTGCCGGCCAGTATGTCATTGCCCAACCCGCCCGAAATCCTGTCGGCGCCGGCACCGCCGTTGATGGTGTCGTCGCCGGCATAGCCGCGCAGCATGTTGGCACCAGCATTGCCGTTGACCGTCTGGCCGAACTCGTTGCTGTAGAGTGAAAGTGCGGTTGTTCCGGCGGCGTTGGTGGTTTCCAGCACCTGGATGTAGACGCCCTTGCCGACGGTGTAGTCGACCGCCGCCTGCACCGTGTCGCTGCCGGCGCCGGCGCCCTCGACGATCTTGGTGCCGGAATTGTAGACCTTGTAGGTGTCGTTGCCGCCCAGCCCGACCAGCGTGTCGGAGCCGCCCTTGCCGCCGTCGGAGAGAACGTTGGCGGCGGCATTGCCGGTAATCTCCTGGGCGATTTCATTGCCGTAGAGATTGATCTTCGCGGTGCCCTTGGCATTGGTGGTCGACAGCTTCTCCACATAGACGCCGGTGAGGAGGTCATAGCTGACCGATGCCTTGACCCAGTCGGCCGCGCCCTCGTCGACCTTCTCGGTGATGGCGTCGCCGGCATTGTCGACGAAATAGGTGTCGTCACCGCCCAGGCCCCGCATCTGATCGGCATTCGCGCCGCCATCCAACACGTCATTGTCGAAATTGCCGAAAAGCTTGTCCGAGCCGCCGCGCCCATAGAGCTTGACGATGCCCGTCGCGCGGCCGGAGAGCGAGTTCGCATCCTCGTCTCCGGTGATCGTCTCGACCAACTGGGCGAGTTGCTGGTGCACCTGGCCGTCCATGGTGCTGTCGTAGCTGACGATGAAGCGGCCGCGGCTGAAGAAGCCGAAATCGTCGATCGACGGGTTTGAATCGATCGCCCCCGAGGCGGCGATCACGATCGGCTTGGCGGGGTCCGTGAGGACCGCTCCGCTTTCGTCGACGATCGACAGGTGGATTTCCCGCGCCCGCAATTCCTCCCCCGAAGCGAAGTCGTGGGCGAACGCAGTCAGATACAGTCCGTCGAGGCGCGCCACGGACGTCTGGCCGTCCACGCCGGGAAGGCTGGTGCTCTGGGTATAGCTCGAAACGCCATCGAATCCGAGATTGTAGGTCTTGATCTCCGAGTCGAAGGTCTGGTTGTCCTCGTATGAGATGACGAAGCCGTCGCCTCCCTCGACGATGCTGGGCGCCTTGTTGATGTAGCCGGCGCTGTCGATCAACGTCGGCGCCTGGGCAAGCTTGCCGTCGTCGTCGTAGCTGGCGTACCAGAGGGATGTCGCGCCGCCGTCGATCCTGTTCCATGCGACTGTGAAGCGCCCGGCGGCATCGACGATGACGGGATTCTGGTCGTTCGCCGACGTGTTGTCGACCGTCAGCGTCTTGACGACGCTGCCATTGGCATCCCGGATGGTCAGGATGATGTCGTTATCGGTACCTCCGTAGTTCCGCTGCTGGACGACGGCGATGCGGCTTCCGTCGCCGGTGACCGCTACATCCGGATTGGAACCGGCGCCGCTCCCTGCCAGCAACCCGATCCCATTGGGGATGGCGATCCGCAGGACGATGTTCCCGGTTCCGTCCTCCGCCACGAGGGCTGCGCCCCTGCGGTCTCCGAGCGCGTCCCAATAGTCTGCGACCGCCGGATTGGACCAGCCCGCTTCACCGATATTGCGGACCACCGTTCCCGTACTGTCGAAGAAAGTGAAGTCCAGATAGTCGGCCGAATTGTCGGTTCCGCTACTGGCGGTTACCCAGCCGCCACCCGCCAATACCGCGGTTGCCGGATCGCTTCCGACACCCCCTGTACTGGGCATGACGACATCCGTCAGGAGATTGACCGAAAACGTTCTGGTGATCGCCATAGAAAGACTGCGCCGACGCGCTCCTCTGCCGCAATCGACTTCATCCTAGCGCAAAGCGACGGCAATGCGAGAGTATTCTGAGCGTGAATCCTTGTCGCGCCACCGATTCCTGTCGATCTCTTGTCGCAACGACAAGGCCGGAGGCCGGCGGATCGCCGCGTTGCTAGGCAGGCTCGCCCGCCGGGAGGTTAGGCGATGACGAAATCGCCGGCGTTCATCGACGGCAGGCCGGCCATGATCGCGAACTTGATCGCCGTAGCGGTTCCCGTGCCGTCGGGATCGTAGCGCAGGATGCCGGTGTCGGTCTCGTAGAGGATGCGGTCGGAGCTGTCGTGCGCCTTGCCGTCGGCGCTCGCCCAGAAAGCGCCGGCCGCCAGCGCTCCGGCCGGCCCCGCCTTGCTGAAGATCGACGAAGACAGGTTGATCAGGTCGATCGACGAAAAGCCCTTGATCGTGTCGACATTGGTCGTCCCGTTCAGCGCGTAGGAAAAGTAGTAGATGTCGGCCCCGGCATTGCCGGCCAGCGTGTCGTTGCCGAGCCCGCCGGCGATCCTGTCGGCGCCGGCGCCGCCGTTGATGGTGTCGTCGCCGGCATAGCCGCGCAGCACGTTGGCGCCGGCATTGCCGTTGATCGTCTGGCCGAGTTCATTGCCGTACAGCTTGATCGCGCTCGTCGCGCCGGCCGAGATGGTCGACAGGACTTCCACATGGGCACCCGTGGTCAGCCTGTAGCTGACGGCGGCGAGCACCGTATCCTTGGCGCCCTGCGAGGAGGTCTCGACGATGACGTCGCCGGAATTGTAGACACGGTAGGTATCGTTGCCGCCGAGTCCGCGCATCGTATCGGCGGCGCCCTTGCCGCCGTCCGACAGCAGGTTGGCGCCGGCATTGCCGGTGATCTCCTGCTTGAAGGCGTTGCCGTAGAGGTTGATCGCGGCGGTGCCCGCATCGTCCACCGTGCGCATGAACTCGACATGGACGGCGTCCCGCAGATCGTAGCTGGCCGACGCCTTGACCGTGTCGGCAGTCCCGTCGTCGACCGCCTCGATGATCACGTAGCCGTTGGCATCGACGACATAGGTGTCGTCATCCACGCCGCCGTCGAGCGTATCGTTGTTGCCGAGGCCATGGAGCGTGTCCTTGCCGACAAGGCCGATCAGCGTGTTCTGGGCACTGTTGCCCTTGATGACGTTGTCGAGTTCGTTGCCGGTGCCGTCGATGGCATCGTTGCCGATCAGCGTCAGGTTCTCGAACGCGCCCAATCCGGCCTTAATCTCAAGCAGGGCGTAGGTATAGGTGGTCTGGACCTCGTCGATGCCGTCGCCGCTGGCCTCCGAGATGTCGTCGTTGCCCTTGGAGCTCTGAATATAGATGTCGTTGCCATTGTAGCCGTAGGCCTGGCCGCCGTCGGCGCCGAGATCCATCGTGTCGTTGCCGCCGTCGGCACTGCCGTCGTCGCCGTAGAGGTAGTCGCGGCCGGCGCCGCCCCGCAGGACGTCGTTGCCCTGGTTGCCGACCAGCGTGTCGCTGCCGCCGGCGCCGTCGAGCGTGTCGTCGTCGCCTCCGCCATAAATGGTGTCGTCGGCATTGCCGGTCGTGACCACGTCCTTGCCAGAGCCGGTGCGGATGTAGAACCGCTCGACCCCGGTGACGGTGGTCCCGTCACCGAGCAGGGTGGTGACACCGGCGGAGCCCTGAAATTCGAAGGTCAGCGCCTTGCTGGCAGAGGTACGCTCGAGAGTGAGGGAATCGAAGTCGGCGCCGCCATCGATGGTGTCGACGCCGCCATAGGAATAGATCGTATCGTCGCCGTCGCCGGCCTCGATGACGTCGTCGCCGGCCGCGCTGGACGAGTAGCCGTCGGTCACATTGTCGCTGCCGGCGCCTGCATAAAGCTTGTCGCTGCCGCCGCCGCCGTGGACCGTGTCGTTGGCCTCGCTGCCGAAGATCGTGTCGTCGTCCTCCTCGCCATAGGCATAGCCGCTGTCCGTGCCGAGCTCGATCCAGTCCTTGCCCGATCCGCCATTGATGCTGTCGTGACCCGCGCCGCCGATCAGCGTGTCGTCGCCGGCGCCGCCATAGATCGTGTCGTCGGCGTCCAGCGTGGTGATCTGGTCGTTGCCCGAACCGGTGCGGATGTCGAAGTCCTCGACATTGACGATCGTCGACCCGTCGCCCTGCACCGTTGCCTTCACGGCGGTCGAGGTGAGGATGAGGATGAGGTCGGCCGTGGCTTCGCCGCGGTCGAAAGTCAGCCAGTCGAAATCGGCGCCGCCGTCGATCGTGTCCTTGCCGCCGACCGATCTGATCGAATCGTAACCGATGCCACCATAGATCGTGTCGTCGCTGGTGACGTCGTAAGAGTTGCCGTCGACGATCTGGTCGTCGCCGCTGCCGCCGTCGATCAGGTCGTTGCCGCCCTCGCCATAGAGGTAGTCGTCGCCTGCCTCGCCATAGAGGAAGTCGTCGTCCGCGCCGGCCGACACGGTATCGCGTCCGTCACCGGCCTTGATCGTGTCGACGCCGGCGTCGGTGTCGATCGTGTCGCCGGCGGCGCCGAGCGTGATCGTGTCGGCGCCCAGCCCCGTGTAGATGCGGAACAGCTCCACGCCGGTGACGGTCGTGCCGTCGCCGACGAGCGTCGTGACCTGGTTTGGCGAGATCATGTTGAACGTCAGCCCGACCAGCGCGAAGGAACGGTCGAGGTAGAGCGCATCGATGCCGGCACCGCCGTCGATCGTGTCGATGCCGCCATAGGATTCGATCGAATCCTCGCCCTCGCCGGCGTTCAGCGTGTCCTTGGTGCTCTTGTCGTTGTAGGCGCCGTCGATCAGGTTGTCGTTGCCCTTGCCGCCAGTCAGCGTGTCCTCGCCCGCGTCGCCATAGAGATAGTCGGAGACATCGCTGCCGATCAGCGTATCGTTGCCGTCGCCGCCGCGCGCCGAGCCGCCGTCGATGCCGACATCGATCGTGTCGCTGCCGCCCTGGCCGTAGATGTAGTCGTAGCCGATGCCGCCAAAGAGCTTGTCGTCGCCGCCGCCGCCCTCGATATTGTCGCTGCCGCCGGCGCCATCGATCGTGTCGGCGCCGACATCGTCCTGCGGGCTCGATCCTTCCTTGTAGCCGTAAATATAGTCGCCATCGGCCGTTCCGACCCGATTGTCGGAGCCGTTCGTCAGATAGATCGTGGCCATGTGCTGCAGGCGTCCCCAACCCACCGGCGGCGCTGAGTCTGCCGGATCAACTCCACCGTCCCTCAACGTAAGCCATACAATCGCACAAAGTCTTCGCGCAACAGAAACGTGCGCCGAATTTCAGTATTTCGCGCAGTGCGTTAATTGCGAAGACTTGGCACAGTTCGACCTGCAGGTCTCAGGCGATGACGAAGTCGCCTGCATTGATGGCGCTTGTATTGCCGTCCATGATCGCAAACTTGATCGCAGCGGCGCCCCCGATACCGTCGCGGTCGTAACGCAGGATGCCGGTATCGGTCTCGTAGATGATGCGGTGGTCGGCAGTCGTCGCCCAGCCGTCCGCATTGGCTACGAAGGCGCTCTCCGCCAGCGCGCCGACGGGTCCCGCCTTGGTGAAGATCAAAGACGATAGCGAGATCAGGTCAATCGAGGAAAAGCCCTTGATCGTGTCGACGTTGGTCGCCTCGCTCAGCGCATAGGAGAAGTAGTAAGTATCGGCTCCGGTATTGCCGGCCAGCATGTCGTTGCCGCGGCCGCCGCTGATCTTGTCGTCACCGGCCCCGCCGCTGATGGTGTCGTCACCGTCGGCGCCGCGGAGTCTGTTGGCCCCGGCATTGCCGGTGATCATGTTCTTCAGTGTGTTGCCGTAGGCGTTCAGACCGTCGCTTCCGAGGAGGACGATATTCTCGACCTTGCCGCGGAAATGTTCGGTATCCGCGAAGTCAACCGAGACCGTCGACCGGACGGTGTCGATACCGATGCCGCTGATGTTGTCGCGGCTTTCGTCAACGACATCGTTGACGCTGTCGATAACGTAAGTGTCGTCGCCTTCGCCGCCGACCAGAGAGTCTCCACCGCCGCGCCCGTCGAGCCAGTCATTGCCGAAGAAGCCACGCAGTTCGTTGTAGACTCCGCTGCCGTAGATCTTGTCGGCCTGAATGGTCCCGTCCACGCCTTCGATGTTCTTGAGGGTGTCCTTTCGGCCGAAGCCGTCGAACGCGTAGCCAGCCTTCAGATCAACGATCACGCCGGAAGTGCCACCCCAATTGCGGTCACGATCATATCTGGCAACGTCGAACCCAACGCCACCGTCAATGTTGTCGGCACCGCCCAGTCCCGTGAAAGTTTCGTATTCCGCATTTGACCCTACGAAAGTGTCGGCGAACTGCGTCCCGCGAAGCCCTTCGATGCTCGAGAAGGTCTCGGCGTTTCCCCACGCATCGATGGCCTTGCCGGTGGCGAGATTGACCGTGGCGCCGCGGATAGCGCTGGGATCAAAATAGGACTCGTCGAAAGTGATCGTGTCGAAACCTACATTGCCGTTGTAGGTGTCGGTGCCGGCGCCGCCCATCATGTAGCTGCCCATCGTGCCGGCGTTGAACACATCGTCACCGAACCCGCCGTAGAGTTCGTCACTGCCATTGCTGAGGCCGTTTAGCGTGTCGTTGCCAGCCATGAGCCATTTTTGGAATCGCCAAGGGTCATAGCGGATTAGATCGGCGGCTTCGATGAAGGTGTCCAGCGATCGGTTGAACTCGGTCAGACTGTGCAGAAGCGACGTGCCATCCTGCATGTAGAGCTGGACTGCCGTGATGGTACCTCCGGATGGGTGTCCGTCTGTACCGAAGGCAAATCCGCTTCCGATCAACTTAAGCACAAAGTTCATGCCCACAAAGTTGTTGGTGATGTTGTAGGTCAACGTCGACGCGGTGGTTCCGACCCGCACCGCTCCCTCCCAGACCAGCAGTTCTCCGAGCGATGGCTGATAATCGTAACCGGGCAGATACTCTCCA
>JAHBYY010000042.1 GCA_019635715.1 Rhizobiaceae bacterium
GCCCGCTTCGGCCGGGATGCCTTGATGCAGCCGCGATGAGCGTGCGAGTTTGGTGACGCCGGAACTTGTCCAGGAGGAACCGTGCTGCGACGCTGCCTGCTTGCCCTGCCGTTCGCGCTGCCGCTGCCGGCAGCCGCCAATGATTCCGTTGCCGGGCTCGGCGCCGGCGGCGTCATCCTCGGCCGTACCGACGCGATCGAGATGCAGCGCGAGGACCTCTCGATCTCCATGGACGAGGTGGCGGTCGACTACGAGTTCAAGAACAACAAGAGCGAGGACATCCAGACGATCGTCGCCTTCCCGATGCCCGATCTCGACATGGGCCCGTATTCGATGCCCAACCTTCCGGATACCGAATCGGACAATTTCCTCGATTTCACCGTCAGATTCGACGGCAAGGACATCCGGCCGGAACTGGAGCAGCGCGCCTTCGCGGTGGGCGTCGACATCACGGCCGAGCTTGCCGCGCAAGGAATTCCGGCCGCTCCCTATCTCGACGACACCTATGACAGGCTGGCCGCCATTCCGCAGGCCGTCGCCGACGACTGGATCGATCGCGGCCTGATCTTCATCGACCGGTACGACGACGGCGGCGGGTGGAAGGACGTGCGCACGCCGCTGTGGTCGCTGAAGTCGACCTACTGGTGGAAGGCGACGTTCCCCGCGAACAGGACCATCAAGGTGTCGCATCGCTACAAGCCGAGCGTCGCCTCGTCGGTGGCGGTGAGCTTCTATGCCGACAAGGCCTTCCGCGAGCCGTATGACGACTACAAGAGCCGCTTCTGCTTCGACCAGAGCTTCGAGACCGCCGTGAAGAAGGCGGGCAACGCCAATCCCGACGGCTATCCCGAATATTCGGAGAACATCGTCCAGTACGTGCTGACGAGCGGCGGCAACTGGGCGACGGGCACCATCGGCGCGTTCAGGCTGACGATCGACAAGGGCGATCCGCGCAACATCGTCAGCTTCTGCGGCACGGGCGTGCGCAAGACCGGACCGACGACCTTCGAAATGTCGGCGACCGATTTTTCGCCCTCCAACGACATCGAAGTGCTGATCCTGCAGCCGTGGAGCGAGGAGGAGCGCGGCGCCTCGATCGAGCCGCTCGGCGAGCAGGCGCCGCCGAAATCGGAGGCGCAGCCCCCGGCTTCCGAACCGCCAGCAGCGCCGGCCGCGCCGGCCGCGCCGGCGGTGCAACCCTGATGCGCGTCACGATCTACGCGGCAGTCGCCGGGAACGGGGTGATCGGGCGCGACGGCGGCCTGCCCTGGCGGCTGTCGGCCGACCTGAAGCGGTTCAAGGCCGACACGATGGGCAAGCCGATCATCATGGGGCGCAAGACCTGGGAAGGGCTCGGCAGGGCGCTTCCGGGACGCCTGAACATCGTGGTGACACGCGACGCGGCTTTGCGTGCCGACGGTGCCGAGATCGTCCGATCGCTCGACGAGGCGATCGTGCTGGCCAGGACGAGGGGCCGCTGCATGGCAGGCCCGCCCGATGAAATCTGCGTGATCGGCGGCGGCGAGGTCTATCGCCAGGCGATTCCGGTCGCCGACCGGCTGCACATCACCCATGTGCTCGCGGCACCGGACGGTGACACGCGATTCCCGGAGATCGATCCGGGAATCTGGGCCGTCCTGAGCCGTGAGCCCCATCCGGCGGGCGAAAAGGACAGCCATGCGACCGTCTATACCGTTTACGGACGGCGCTCCGCCGTGCATTGAGGAGCGCGCGGCGGGGCTGTAGTCTGCCGTCGCCATGCGGGAGGTCGCCGGCGCGTTGAAAGCGCGACGCGCCATCCCTATACAAAGAGCAACGATCGCATACGGCGGCGCCTAGGACCGGTCCTAAGCCCCTTCGCCACCGGACGAAAGGAATTCGATGCCCTGGAAGAATCAGAGCGGCGGCGGCGGCCCTTGGGGCGGCGGCGGTGGCGGCGGGAACGGCAATGGCGGCGGAGGAGGCCCGTGGGGCCAGGGGCCGCGCGGTCCCAATCGTCCGCAGGGAAATCCCCCGGACCTCGAGGACATCATCCGCCGCGGCCAGGATCGGCTGAAGAACGCGCTTCCGGGCGGCGGAACGACCAACCCGGCGCTGTTCGCCGTCGTCGGCATCATCCTGATCGCGCTGTGGCTGTTCCAGTGCATCTACACCGTGCAGCCGGACGAGCTCGCCGTCGAACTGCGCTTCGGCAAGCCGAAGCAGGAGCTTTCGGAACCGGGACTGCACTTCCACTGGTGGCCGGTGGAGACGGTCGAGAAGGCCAACACGGCCGAGAAGCTGATCAACATCGGCGAGGGTCGCGGCGGCACGTCCTCCGGATTGATGCTGTCGGGCGACCAGAACATCGTCGACGTGAAATTTTCCGTCGCCTACCAGGTCTCCAACCCGCAGGAATATCTCTTCAACGTCGCCGAGCCGGACGAGACGCTGCGCCAGGTCGCCGAAAGCGCGATGCGCGAGGCGGTGGGGCGCCGTCCGGCGCAGGATATCTTCCGCGACGACCGCCAGGGCATCGCCGACGCGGTGCGCGGCATCATCCAGCAGACGATGGACGAGTACAAGGCAGGCCTGAACATCAACGCGATCTCGATCGAGGACGCCGCGCCGCCGCGGGAAGTGGCCGACGCGTTCGACGAGGTGCAGCGCGCCGAGCAGGACGAGGATCGCTTCGTCGAGGAATCGAACCAGTATTCGAACCAGAAGCTCGGCCAGGCACGCGGTGAAGCCGCGCAGATCCGCGAAGAAGCCGCCGCCTACAAGAACAGGATCGTGCAGGAAGCCGAAGGCGAGGCGCAGCGCTTCATCTCCGTCTACGACGAATATGCCAAGGCCCCGGACGTGACCCGCAAGCGCCTCTATCTCGAGACCATGGAGAAGGTGCTGCAGGGCGCCAACAAGGTGATCGTCGAGCAGAACGGCGGATCCGGCGTCGTGCCCTATCTCCCGCTGCCGGAACTGCAGCGGCGCCAGCCCGCCGCGACGGGAGGAAGCAACTGATGTCCAACCGTCTCGCAGCCATCCTCGTCGTCCTGGCGGTGATCGCCTTCCTCGTCTATTCGTCCGTCTTCGTGGTCAACGAGCGCCAGCAGGCGATCGTGCTGCGCTTCGGCGAGATCGTCGACGTGAAGACCGAGCCCGGCATCTACGTGAAGGCGCCGTTCGGCTTCCTCGACGCCGACAATGTGCAGATCCTCGAAGACCGCGTCCTGCGCTTCGACCTGGACAATATCCGCGTCCAGGTCTCGGGCGGCAAGTTCTACGAGGTCGATGCCTTCATCGCCTACCGGATCAGCGACCCCCGTGTCTTCCGCTCCGCCGTGTCGGGCAGCGTGCCGCTCGCCGAGCAGCGGCTGCGCACCCGCCTCGACGCCGCGCTGCGCCGCGTCTACGGCCTGCGCGGCTTCGAGGCGGCGCTCTCCGAAGAGCGCGCTTCGATGATGCGCGAGGTGCGCGACCAGCTCCGGCCCGACGCGACCTCGCTCGGGCTGCAGATCGAGGACGTCCGCATCCGCCGCACCGACCTGACGGCCGAAGTGTCGCAGCAGACCTTCGACCGCATGAAGGCCGAGCGCCTGGCGGAAGCCGAGCGCCTGCGCGCCCGCGGCCGCGAGGCGGCGCAGCGCATCCGGGCAAGGGCGGACCGCGAGGTCGTCGAGACGGTCGCGGCGGCGCGCAAGGATTCGGAAATCCTGCGCGGCGAGGGCGAGGCGACGCGCAGCGCCGCCTTCGCGGAGGCGTTCCAGCGCGACCCCAACTTCTTCGAGTTCTATCGCTCGATGAGCGCCTACATTTCCGGGTTGAACAGCAATGGCACCACGATGGTGCTGACGCCCGATTCGGAATTCTTCCGCTACTTCAACGATGCGATGGGCGCGGCGCGTCCGGTGGCCCCGCCTGCCGCCGCGCCGGCGGGTGCACCGGCGGCGCCCGCATCGCCCGACAGCAGCACCGGCGCGATCCAGTAGGCGCGGCATGGGGGACTTCCTCGCCGCCATGGGCCTCGTGCTGGTGGTCGAGGGAATCGTCTATGGCGGTTTTCCGGGGCTGGCCAAGAAACTGGCAACGGAAGTGCTGGCGACGCCCGAGCAGACGCTGCGTGTGCTCGGGCTGTGTTCGATCGCCGCCGGCGTCGGCGTCGTCTGGCTGGTGCGCGGATAACGCATCTTTGTGCCGCGGCCGATAGGCAAGGCCGCAAACACGCCCTATTTCTTGGCCAGCGTCCGCCGCATCGACGCGGCCCCGACTTCCGGAGACTTCTCACATGATCGTCACGCGCGCATCCTCGGCAGCCGGCAAGCGTCTTCGCGCGGCGACCTGCCTGGCCTTGGCAAGTGCCCTCGCAATGCCGTCCTTCGCACCTGCCGCGTTGGCTCAGGAGCAGGCGGCGCCGCCGGCCGTGGTGGCGCCCGCCGGACCCGCCTCGGTCGCCGACCTGGCCGAGCGGCTGCAGGGCGCGGTGGTCAACATCTCGACCTCGCAGAACGTGAAGGGCACCGAGGCGCCGAACGCCGTGCCGATGCCGCAACTGCCGGAAGGTTCGCCGTTCCAGGATTTCTTCGACGAGTTCTTCAAGAACCGCGAGGGCGAAGGCGGCGGCAACAGTTCCCGCAAGGTGCAGTCGCTGGGATCGGGCTTCGTGGTCGACGCCGAGCAGGGCTTCGTGGTCACCAACAACCATGTGATCGCCGACGCCGACGAGATCGAGGTCAATTTCTCCGACGGCTCGAAGCTCAAGGCCGAGCTGGTCGGCACCGATACCAAAACGGATATCGCGGTCCTCAAGGTCGATCCCAAGCTGAAGAAGCTGACGGCCGTGAAATTCGGCGATTCCAACAAGATCCGCATCGGCGACTGGGTGATGGCGATCGGCAACCCGTTCGGGCTCGGCGGCACCGTGACGGTCGGCATCGTCTCGGCCCGCAACCGCGACATCAATTCCGGACCCTATGACGACTTCATCCAGACGGACGCCGCGATCAATCGCGGCAATTCCGGCGGCCCGCTCTTCAACATGGAGGGCGATGTCGTGGGCATCAACACGGCGATCATCTCGCCCTCCGGCGGTTCGATCGGCATCGGCTTCTCGATCCCGTCCGAACTGGCGGCCGGCGTCGTGGCGCAACTGCGCGAGTTCGGTGAAACGCGTCGCGGCTGGCTCGGCGTGCGCATCCAGCCGGTGACCGACGAGATCGCCGAGAGCCTCGGCATGGCGACGGCCAAGGGCGCGCTGGTGGCCGGCGTCATCAAGGGCGGGCCGGTCGACAACGGGACGATCCTGGCCGGCGACGTCATCGTCAAGTTCGACGGCAAGGACGTGCGCGAGATGCGCGATCTGCCGCGCATCGTGGCGGAAAGCCCGGTCGGCAAGGCCGTCGACGTGGTGATCGTGCGCAAGGGCGTCGAGCAGACGGTGAAGGTGACGCTCGGCCGGCTCGAGGATGGCGAGAAGCAGGCCGCCGCCGAGGACGAGAACGGGCCGGACCAGGAGGAGGAGGCGGTGGCGACCGCCAATGTGCTCGGCATGACGGTCAGCGAACTGAACGACGAGGCACGCAGCAAGTTCGGGATCACCAAGGACGTATCCGGCGTGGTGATCACCGAGGTCGCCAAGGGGTCGCTGGCAGCCGAACGCGGCGTGCTCGCCGGCGAGGTGATCACCGAGATCGCCCAGGAATCCGTGTCGTCGCCCAAGGAGGTGATGGACCGGATCGGCGCGCTCAAGGAACAGGGGCGCAAGAATGCGCTGCTCATGCTGTCGTCGAAGACGGGCGAGCTGCGCTTCGTGACGCTGCGCATGGACTGAGTTCGGAAGGGTCGAGATTGACCGTCGCCTTGTCCTGGCGAGTTGTCGGATTCATTGATCGACTGCGGAATAAGGGCCGGCGCCGCCACCTCCCTCTCCCCGTGAAGGACGGGGAGAAGAGGGCTGGGCGGAGCGGCCTCATACTCTCGCCAATGAAACCAGAGCTTTGCGCCAACCTGCTGGCACAACACGGCTTTCCGTCTGTCAGCGCGCTACGCTTCGCCCCTGCCAGTCTGCCTTGCGGAGCGTGTAGAGGGCGTGGCGTTTGAGCTGCGGATGGGTGGGCGGCACGCGGGGATGGCTGAAGTCCCGGCCGCGCTTCATTCCCAGCCGCTCCATCACCGCCGTCGAACGGGTGTTGGCGAGCACGGCGAAGCTGACGATCTCCTGGCGCCCGAGCGGACCGAAGGCCAGGTCGAGCAGCGCGCAGGCCGCCTCGTTGACATAGCCGTGGCCCCAGAATTCCGGCAGGAGCCGCCAGCCGATCTCCATCGAGCCGGCCGGGACGATCGGCACGATCTCGGCGTCATGGATGCCGACGAAGCCGATGCACTTTCCGGTCGCGGCGATTTCCGCGGCGGCCCAGCCATAGCCCTTCTCGGCGTTCTCGGCGCTCAACTGGTCCATGAAGGCGTCGCTTTCGGCGCGGCCGCGGCGGAACGGAAAGAACTCCATGACGCGCTCGTCGGAGTTCAGGCGATGGAACAGGTCGCGATCGCGCTCCTGCCAGTTGCGCAGCACCAGGCGTTCGGTGCGCAGCGGCCTCATGCGACGATGTCCGACTGCCGGTAGCCCTGCAGGAACAGCAGCGACGTCAGGTCGCCATGGTCGATCCGCACGCGCGCCTGGGCGGCGACCGCCGGCTTGGCATGCAGGGCGACCCCGGTGCCGGCGACCGCCAGCATGTCGAGATCGTTCGCGCCGTCGCCGACGGCGATGGCGTCCGACGGCGAGACCTTCAGGCGACCGGCGATGTCGCGAAGCGCGGCTGCCTTGGCTTCGCGGCCGAGGATGGGATCGGCGACGGACCCGGTCAGGCGACCGCCTTCGACCAGCAGCGTGTTGGCGCGGTCCTCGTCGAAGCCGAGCATGGCGCCGATGCGCGAGGTGAACACCGTGAAGCCGCCGGAGACGAGCGCCGTCCAGGCGCCGTTGGCACGCATCGTCGCGACGAGTTCGCGTCCGCCGGCGGCAAGCGTCAGGCGCCGCGCGACGATCCGGTCGATCACCGCCTCGTCCAGTCCCCTCAGCAGGGCTACGCGTTCGCGCAGCGCCGGCTCGAAAGCGATCTCGCCGTTCATCGAGCGCGCCGTGATCGCGGCGACGCGGTCCTTGACGCCGACCTCGTCGGCGAGCTCGTCGATGCACTCCTGGTCGATCATGGTCGAATCCATGTCGGCGATCAGGATCGACTTGCGGCGGCCCGCCGCCTGCTGGACCGCGACATCGACGGGCGCGCCCCGCAGGGCGTCGCGCAGCCGCCGTTCCGCCTCGTCGCGGCCGATGTCCGGTGACGGCACGAGATCGCAGGCGATGCCGGGCGCGAGCATGTCGATGCCGGTTGCGTTCACCGCCCGGCGTGCCATATCCAGCAGCGGCGCGGCGAGGGCGTGGCCCTTCGGATTGGCAATCAGCGTGGCGACGAGCGACATGGAGACTTCATCCGTGGGGGAGGGGCGGCTGTTCAATGCGGTCCTGATAGCCGGGCCCACCGCCAGCGGCAAGTCGGCCCTGGCCCTGGAGACCGCCGAGCGGACCGGCGGCGTGATCATCAACACGGATTCGATGCAGGGATACGCCGTGCTCGACGTGCTGACCGCCCGGCCGGGTCCGGCCGATCTCGCAAGGGCGCCGCACGCTCTCTACGGCCACGTGCCACCGGCGACGCCCTATTCGACCGGCGCCTGGCTTCGCGACGTGATGCGGCTGATCGATGACGGCACCCTACGCGATCGCGTAGGTATCTTCGTCGGCGGGACCGGACTGTATTTTCGTGCCCTGCTCGGAGGCATCGCCGAGATGCCGGAGATTCCCGCACATATCCGCGACCGATGGCGCTATCACCTGCTGGAGGACGGCAGCTCCAAGTTGCATTCCATTCTGCAACGCGAGGACCCCGAGACCGCGGCGACGCTCAAGCCGAGCGACGGGCAGCGCATTGCGCGTGCGCTCGAAGTGCTGGAAGGCTCCGGAAGGTCGATCCGCTACTGGCAGTCGGTGCGCGGCAAACCGCTGGTCGACGCCGGCTCGGCGCGGAAATCGATCCTCGAAGTGCCGCGCCCGGCGCTGGTGACCCGCATCGGACGCCGGCTGGACGCCATGGTGGCGCAGGGGGCGCTCGACGAGGTCGCCTCCTTGCTCAGGCTGAACCTGGATCCCGGCCTGCCGGCGATGAAGGCGATCGGGGTTCGCGAGTTCTCGGCGGTGCTCCGCGGCGAGATTGAAATCTCCGAGGCGCTCATGCTCGCAAAGGTTGCAACCGCCCAATATGCAAAGCGACAGGTCACCTGGTTCCGCCACCAGATGGACGAGTCGTGGCAACGACATGTCGCGGTCGATAAGCCGTTCGAACGCTGAGTCAGGTCTGGTTTTTCTGCGCCGATTCCCGGTCTTGACGTATCGCCGAATTCTCCCAGTGGTTGTGCGGCTTAATGGTCCGTAAGGGTGTTGGTGGCATAAGGGGCGCAGGTCTTCGGGGGAACAATGCGGTTCCACAAGTCTGAATCCGCCTTCTTCGTCTTCATCGTCGTCATCCTGGCGGCGGGGGTGGTGGATTTGTTGGCCTATGATCTGGCGCAGACCTTCCTCGAAACATCCTCCGGGGAAGTCGCGCGGGCGCTTCGCGCGATCGGCGGCTATCTGTTCGCGAGCCTGGTGCTGATCGCCACGGCGCTGTTCTTCGGCATATTCTTCATCTATCCGCAGATCCGCATCCAGGTGCGCGAGGAGGGCAAGCTGCGCGCCATGACGCGCTCGCTCAGCGCCCGCTCGGAGACATTGGAGCAGGCGGCGCTGACCGATGCGCTGACGGGGATGCAGAATCGACGCTATTTCGATGAGGCGCTGAGCGAATATCTCGAGGAGTTCCAGCGCATCGGCAAGCCGGTCGGGCTGATGATCTTCGACCTCGACCATTTCAAGCAGGTCAACGATACGCATGGTCATGACGTCGGCGACGAGGTGTTGCGCGCCGTGGCCGGATGCCTGAAGGACATGACCCGCTATCACGACGTGGTGGCGCGCCTCGGCGGCGAGGAGTTCGCGATCGTCGCGCCGAACATGGACATCACCATGCTGACCCGCCTCGCGGAACGCATCCGCACGGCGATCGCGGCAATGCCGGTGATGTCCGGAAACGTTCGCCTGCGCGTCACGTCGAGCGTCGGTCTCGCGGTCTGGGACGGCAAGGAAACCGCCGACAGCCTGTTCCGGCGGGCCGACCAGCAGCTCTATCAGGCGAAGAAGCTCGGCCGGAACCGCGTTTCCGCCTGAGACGCCCCGCGACACAGCCTGTCCCGGGGCATGCGAGCCGGGGCGCTCCGTCACATCCGCAGGGTGATCGCGCATGGCGGCAGGCAGTCAGGTCTGCGGCTGAATACCCCCACCCCTAACCCCTCCCCACAAGGGGGAGGGGGACGTCGCGACCGTCGAGGATGACGGCGTCACGGCGGATTGCCATACCCGCCATAGGCGATTGCCCTGCCGCAAGTGGGGAGGGGCCGGGGGTGGCGTAGCCTCAAATCCGATTGCCCTGCCCACATCCGCGAGATGGTCGCATAGGCCATCCGGCCCGCCGAGAGGCCTATCCGCGGGTGCGCAGGCCGAAGCCGGCGCCGCGCTCGGCGCTCGCCGGGCGATGCTCGAAGCGATGGTCGAAGCGCGGCTCGGCGCGGCGCTCGATGCGTGGCTCGGGCCGCGGATCGGGCAGCGGTCGCTGTTCCTCGACCTCAGCCTGCGCCGGCCTTTCGGGCCGGACATAGCCCTCGTCGCCGGGCTGGCGGGCGTTGTCGACGGTTCCGCCGGCAAGCGCAGGCTGCGACTTGCCGCTGTTGCGCAGGCGCTCGACGATGCTGCCGAGATCGACCTCGCCGCCTTCTCCCTCGATGACGTCGGCCGCGTGGTGCTTGCCCGAGCCGGGAATGCGCTCCGGCGGCAGCTTCTCGAATTTCAGGCGCATCGTCGCGGCGACGCCTTCGCCGAAGGCGACGGCCTCGCGCTGGCCCATGGAGGACAGGAACGACAGCGTCGAGGCGGAGGAGTCGCCGATGGCCGAGCGGATGATCGCCTGGTCCTGCTCGTTGGAGAGGCGCATGGCGAAGACGGTGGAGCATTGCGACAGGATCGTCGGATCGAGTTCGCCGGGCCGCTGCGTCACCACGCCCAGGAAGCAGCCATATTTGCGGCCCTCCTTGGCGATGCGCGACAATGCGTGCCGGGTCGGTGCGAAGCCCTGGCGCGAATCCGCGGGCATGTAGCGATGGGCTTCCTCGCACATCAGCAGCAGCCGCATCTGGCCGTCGCTGAGCAAGGCCAGGTCGAAGGCCAGGCGCGCCAGGACCGAACAGACCGA
Source organism: Rhizobiaceae bacterium (assembly GCA_019635715.1). Lineage (GTDB taxonomy): Bacteria > Pseudomonadota > Alphaproteobacteria > Rhizobiales > Rhizobiaceae > Kumtagia. The sequence goes on from JAHBYY010000042.1 coordinate 10,377, forward strand.
GTTGACGACCTCGGACGGAACGCCGGCCATCTCGAAGCAGGTGACCGGGCGGCCGCCATGCGGGATGCGGAAGATGCGGCCGAGCACCTCGTGCAGCGAATCCTCGATGAGGCGGGAGGCGAACATGAACCGGAAGCGCGGGTCGGCGATGGCCGACTCAAGCCTTGCCCTCAAAGCCTTGCAGGCCGGGCGGTCGACCTTGGCGTCGAGCTGGCCCATGCGATCGTCGATCAGCCGGATCAGGTCGGCCATGCGGTAGGGGACGGGCAGGTCCGAGGTCAGGCTGTCCTGGCCGCGGCGCACCATGCCGACGGCGCCGGTGTTCCTGTAGATCGACTTGGCGACAGGGATGAGGTCGCGCAGGATGTCGAGCTCTTCCGGGGCGACCTCGCGCCCGCGGAACACGACCTCGGCGAGTTCCTCGAGCCGGAACAGCCAGAACGGCAGTTCCAGCGTGTTGGTGTCCAGCTTCAGGCACTGGTCCGGAAAGGCGGAGGCATATTCATTGTGCGGGTCGAGGATCAGCACGCGCAGGTCGGGCCTGGCCTCCAGCGTCTTGTGCAGCAACAGCGCGACGGCGGTCGATTTGCCGACACCGGTCGTGCCGACGACGGCGAAATGCCGTGAAAGAGCGTCGTCGATGGCTATGTTGGCGTCGACCTCCTCGTCCTGCGACAGGCTGCCGATCGTCACGGCGCGACGTCCCGCGAGATCGTAGACGGCCTTCAGATCGCGTCCGCGGATGCGATGGGCGATCGCGCCGATATGCGGATACTGGGTGATGCCGCGGTCGAAGAACGGCGCGGCCGGGGCTTCGCGGTCGCGCACCTCGCCGATCAGCTCGATGCTGACCTCGATGGCGTTGCGGTCGGCAAGGTTCCAGACGAGGTTCTGCTTGGCGATGGCGTAGACGAGCCCGACCGTGCGGATCGACCCGAGATTGATCGAGATCATCTTGCCGACGCTCCACTGGCCGGTGACCTCGCCCTCCTCGGTATCCGCATAGGCGGCGATGGTGGCGCGCGAGCCGTCGCACTGGACGACATGGCCAAGGATGCGCTTGTCGCTCTGCGCCGCGTCGCGCCGTTCCAGCGTCACCATTGCCGTGGCGGGTTGCATCCGCGCGTCTGCCATTTCCGGAATCTGCCCCATCGTCCGCCCGGTGCAACCCTATCCGTGCGCGGTTAAGGCGGGGTGTTACCAAGTGGTATACGGAGCCTTAAGAGCCGCTTTGGAAATTGCGCGAGGCTTGGCTGCAAGCGGCGATTTCTGCGCTTCCGGTGCTCACCTACCCAAATGTACGCTGCGCTCCGGGTCTCGAAGTCGCCCCTTTCGCTCCGCCCTGACGCTTTTCCAAACAGTCTCTATGCGGCGATGCCGGACGATCGGGTGAAGTCGGCCAGCCATTGCCGGAACTCGGCCTCCGCCCGGCCGGGAACCCGCCCGGCCGGCGCGGTGAGGAAATGGCCGTGGCCCTGATGCAGGGCGACGTTTGACAGGGCGACGAGCGAGCCCTGCGCAAGCGCGGCGTCGACCAGCGGCCGCGAGCCGAGCAATATGCCGGCCCCCGCCCTGGCCGCCTCGAAGGCCGCCACGAAGGTGTCGAAGCGGTGCGCCGTGCGGAGCGGAGGCACCAGCCCGGCCGCCGCGAACCAGTCGCGCCACATGCCGCGTGCGCCGACCACCCCCAGCAGCGGCAACGCGGTCCAGTCGGATGCCGCGGCAAGGTCGGGGGCGGCGACCGGCAGCAAGCTCTCCGTGGTCAGCCGCAGGGCGGTGCGGCCGGCGAATGCCCCGTCGCCGAAGCGGATGTCGAGGCCGTCGAAGCCGTCGGCATAGTCCGCCGGCCGGTGGATCGTTTCGATCTGCAGTTGCAGGAAGGGCAGGTCGCGCGACAGCGCCGGCAGGCAGCGCGACAGGACGAGCGTGGCGAAGGACACCGGAGACCGCAGGACGACGCGTTCCACGGTCCGCGTTTCGAACAGTTCCTGGGTCGAATTGGCGATCGCGGCGAAGGCGGCCTGGATGTGCGGCAGATAGGCGGCACCCTCGGGGGTGATCGTCACGCCGCGCGGCCGGCGCTCGAACAGGCGGCGCTCCAGGCGGTGCTCGAGCAGCCGGATGTGCTGGCTCACCGCCGCCTGCGTCAGCCCGAGTTCGTCCGCGCCGGCGGTAAAGCTCGCATGGCGGGCCGCGGCCTCGAAGCTGCGCAGCCAGTCGAGGGGTGGCAGCCGGCTGGTCGTGGTGTCCGACATAATTGAGATCGGGCCTCAGGCGCGGAATTGATAATTTGTGTGAAGCCATCTTGCCGATCAGAGTGCCGTCCAGCAAGCAGGAGGCCAGCATTCGATGATCGAAGGTGCAGAACTCTCACCGGACGGACGGGTCGTCTCGGTGGCCTGGGCGGGAGCGCGAACCGCGCGCTTCCACGCCCTGTGGCTTCGCGACAACGCGCTCGACGACAAGACCCGCAGCGCGGGCAACGGCCAGCGGTTGATCACCATCCTCGACATTCCCTCCCAGACGCGGATCGCCGAAGCCGCGGTGCGAGGCGGCGGTCTGGCGGTACGCTTCATGCCCGAAGACAAATGGACGGAGTTTCCCTCCGCCTGGCTGGAAGACCACGCCTATGACCGGCCGGGGGCCGCGGAGACGGGCTGGACCGGCGAGCGGGTGGTGCGCTGGACGAAGGCGACGATGCAGGGCCGCGTGCCGCGTGTCGGCTACGGCGCCGCGTCGACCGGCAAGGCGGCGCTGCGCGACTGGCTCGGCGCGGTCAGCGCCTACGGATTCGGCGTGATGGATGGCCTGCCTGCCGAATCCGGGGCGCTGTGCAAGGTCTCCGACCTGTTCGGCTATATCCGCGAAACCAATTACGGACGCTGGTTCGAGGTGCGGGCCGAGGTCAATCCCAGCAATCTCGCCTATACCAATCTCGGACTTCAGGCCCATACCGACAACCCCTATCGCGACCCGGTGCCGACGCTGCAGATCCTGTCCTGCGTCGAAAACACGGTCGAGGGCGGCGAATCGAGCGTGGTCGACGGCTTCGCCGTCGTCGCGGCGCTCAAGCAGGAAGATCCGGAGGCGTTCCGCCTGCTCTCGACCCATGCGGCGCGGTTCGAATATGCCGGATCGTCGGGGGTGCGGCTGCGCGCCAAGCGGCCGATGATCGAACTCGGGCCGGACGGCGAATTGCTGGCGATCCGCTTCAACAACCGGTCGCTGGCGCCGGTGGTCGACGTGCCGTTCGACGAGATGGACGCCTACTATGCCGCCTATCGCCGCTTCGCCGAACTGATCGAGGACGAGCGCTTCGAGGTGACGTTCAAGCTCAAGCCCGGCGAGGCCTTCATCGTCGACAACACGCGGGTGATGCATGCCCGCAAGGCGTTTTCCGGCAGCGGCAAGCGCTGGCTGCAGGGCTGCTACGCCGACAAGGACGGGCTGCTGTCGACGCTCGCATCGCTCGAGGCGACCACCAGGGAGGCGGCGGAATGAAGGCGCCCCAGCCGACGACGGAGACGATCGTCGAGTTCATCGCCGACATTTTCGAACGGCGCGGCGCCGAATCCTATCTCGGCGAGCCGGTCACCATGTCGGAGCACATGCTGCAGGGCGCCTGGCTCGCCGAGCAGGAGGGCGCTTCCGACGAGCTGGTCGCGGCGGCGCTGCTGCACGACATCGGCCACTATACCAGCGAGTTCGGCACCTATTCGCCGGACGATACCGAGGACAAGCACCACGACGAGGCGGGCGGCGAGGTTCTGGCGCCGTTCTTCCCGCCGGTGATCGTCGAGTGCGTGCGGCAGCACGTGGCGGCGAAACGCTATCTCTGCGCGACCGATCCGAGCTATTTCGGCAAGCTTTCCGAGGCGTCCGTGCACACGCTGTCGCTGCAGGGCGGGCCGATGAGCGCCGAGGAGGTGGCGGAATTCCGCCGCAACCCGTTCCACGACGAGGCGGTGCGCGTCAGGATCTGGGACGAGGGCGGCAAGGTGGCCGGGATGCAGACGCGCCGCTTTCGCGACTATGTCCCGCTGCTGGAGCGGGTGGTGGAGCGGTTTGCGGCGGGGAAGGCGGAGACGGCCAGGTAGCCGAGGCTGAGCTGGAGGCGGCCCGACGCATTCGTCACGCATCGCCTGGGGGCAGGGCGGTCGTCGGCAGCAGGTGTTGAAAGGTCGCATTGCGTCGCGCCCCCCTCTGTCCTGCCGGACATCTCCCCCTCAAGGGGGGGAGATTGGCGGCGGCTTTGCCGGCGCTCATCCTGGAATGTCGAAGGGTCGCGAAGCCGGCGATGACGACTGATCTCCCCCCTTGAGGGGGAGATGTCCGGCAGGACAGAGGGGGCGCGACAGGAACAGCCTGGACAAGGCCTTCAAGCGATCGCCCTCGCGCCCTTATGTCCTCAGCGCTTGTGGTAGCTCGGCTGCAGGCCGTAGACCGGGGTCGGGATGCCTTCGAGGCGTGCCTTCAACTGCAGCGCCAGCAGCAGCGAGTGGCGGCGCGACTGGGCGAGATTGCCGCCCTGGAACCACAGCGCTTCCTGCTGGGTCGGCTTCCACATGTTGCGCGGCTCGCCTTCCCACGGGCCCGGATCGTTGGTGGTGCCGGAGCCGAGGCCCCAGACCTTGCCCACCTTGTCGGCGGTCTCCTGGTCGACGATGTCGGCCACCCAGCCGTTCATCGAGCCGAAGCCGGTGGCGTAGACGACGAGGTCGGCATCGAGATGCGTGCCGTCGGAGAGGACGACGCCGGTCTCGTCGAGCCGCTCGACCTGCCCGTATTTGTGCTTGATCTTGCCGTCGATCAGCAACTGGCTGGCGCCGATGTCGATGTAGTAGCCGGAGCCGCGGCGCATGTACTTCATGTGCAGGCCGGTCTCGTCGTCGCCCCAGTCGAGCACGAAGCCGGCACCCTGGAGCCTGGTGTAGAAGTCCGCGTCCAGCTTGCGGATCTTGTCATAGATCGGCTTGTGGTCGGCGCCCATCAGCCCATAGGGCATGGTGTCGCCGCGATAGTCCGCCTTGATGACGTCGATGCCTTCGGCGACGGCGCGCTCCGAATAGTTGATGCCGGTGGCATGCTCATGCAGCGAGTCGATGTTGACCACCATGGTCGGCGAGCGCTGCACCATGGTGACGTCGCCGCCGAGCTCGGCCAGCGCTCCGGTGATGTCATGCGCCGAGGTGTTCGAGCCGATGACGACGGTCTTCTTGCCGACATAGGCATCCGGGCCCGGATGCTGCGAGGAGTGCTGCTGCTCGCCCTTGAAGACGTCGTGGCCGGGGAATTTCGGCACGATGGCGCGGCTGGCCTGCCCGGTCGCGAAGACCAGATGATGCGGCTTCAGCACGATCTCCTTGCCCTCGCGCTCGACGACGACGTTCCACAGCCTGGTCTTCTCGTCGAACTTGGCGCTCTTGCAGAGCGTCGAGCCCCAGAAGTTGAGCTCCATCACCTTGGCGTACATTTCCAGCCAGTCGCCGAGCTTGTCCTTCGGCGAATAGACCGGCCAGTTCGGCGGGAAGGGGATGTATGGCATATGGTCGTACCAGACGGGATCATGCAGGCAGAGCGACTTGTAGCGCACGCGCCAGCTATCGCCGGCCTTCGGGTTCTTCTCGACGATGACGGTCGGCACGTTCAACTGGCGCAGCCGCGCCCCGAGCGCCAGCGCACCCTGGCCGCCGCCGATGATGACGACATAAGGCTGTTCGGTATAGCCGAGGGTGGCATCCTCCTCGGCACGCTTCTCGGTCCAGGTCTTCGGGGTGCGGCCGCTCGGCTCCGGGTCCGGGTGGCCGTTCGGGCGGCGCACGCCGGACGGCTCCTCGAAGCCGATGAGCTCGTCCATGATGGTGGTCAGCGTGTAGATGCGCCCGTTGCGCGCCCGGATATGGCCGCGGCAGCGCGCGACGTTCGTCTCGAAGAGGAACCAGCCCTGGAGGATGCCGTCCTGCTCCTTGGGATCCTCCATGTAGGAGACCGAGAACTTGCCCGGCTTGGTGGCGGCGAGCTGGCTCGCCAGCATGTCGCGGATGGCGTCGCGGCCTTCGAGGGTCTTGATGTTCCAGGTGAAGGCGACGAGATCGCGCCAATAGCAGTCGTCCTGGAAGAACCCGACGGCGGCATCGATGTCGCCCGTCTCGAGGGTCTTGCTGAAGCTGTCGAGCAGTTCGACGAATTTCGTATTGGGTGCCTTGTCGAGCATACCCGGTCTCCTCCCTGATTCAGTCTCGGCGCCGTTGCGCCTTCGTCGCGAACGGGCCGCACTATGGTCGAAACCGATGCGGCACGTCACGCAAAAAGTTGCGTGTGCAAACAAATTATTTTACCCGATGAAGGCTACCGCGATTGGTGCTGGACCAAGGCGTCCTGCTTGGCGGGGTCGCGCCGGCCCTGCTACCCTCTCCGGAACGGACTTTTTGGCATTCGAGGGGCATAATGATCGCGGCCAGACCATTCGACTATCCTTATGACGGGAACCTGCAGCCATCCGCGACGGCGCTGGTGGTGATCGACCTGCAGGAGGATTTTCTCTCGCATGACGGTTATTTCGCCCGCAGCGGCTACGACCCCGCGCCGCTCAGGGCGATCATCCCGACGGTCAACAGGCTGATCGCCGCGGCGCGGTCGGTCGGGATAAGGGTGATCCATACCCGCCAGGGCTATCGCGGCGACCTCGCCGACATGACGCCCTACGAGAAGTGGCGGCGCAAGCGCGCCGGGCTGGAGGGCACGCAGGTGCTGCTGCGCTCCAGCCCCGGTTTCCAGATCTCGAGCGAGATCGACGTGGCCGAGCACGACACCATCGTCGACAAGACGTGCAACGGCGCCTTCACCTACACCGATTTCGAGCATGTGCTGCGCGCCCAGGGCATCACCCATCTGATGATGAGCGGCTGCACGACCGACGTCTGCGTCCACACCACGCTGCGCGAGGCCTGCGACCGCAACTTCCAGTGCCTGACGATCGGCGATGCCTGCGCCAGCGGCGACCAGTATGCGCACGAGGCGGCGCTGCACATGGTGACCGTCGAGAACGGCATCTGGGGCGCGCTGACCGAGGCCGATGCCGTCCTGACGGCGCTGGCCAAGCTTCCCAGGGTCGGGTGAGGAATGTCGGACGTGACGGAAATCGCGAAGCCGCTGCTCTTCGTGTCGTTGATGAAGCTGACGGCGAAGGGGCTGGCGGAGCTTCCGGACAGCCCTTCACGGCGCAAGCGCAGCGAAGACAGGGTGGCGGCGCTCGGCGGCCGGTCGGTCGCCTTTTGGGCGACGCTCGGACCCTACGATTTCGTGCAGGTGTTCGAGATGCCGTCGAACGAGGCGATGATGCAATATGTGCTGACCGCGCGGCGCGACGGCCATGTCGAGCCGCTGATCATGCCGGGCTTCGACCCGGCGAGTTTCGGGGAGATTATCGGGCGGGTGGGCTGAGGCTTCGCCGCACAGGGGCACGGCGGGAACGGGAGGTCGTTTGCGTGTAGCGGCTTCCCCCCTCTGCGTCGCCGCTTCGCGGCGCCACCTTACCGGGGTGAGCCACTTGTCTCACCCGTCCTTCGGACCTCCCTCCGGAGGGAGAGGAAAGGCACACGACATCGCGGCCGGCGATCTTCTCCCCGTCGTTCACGGGGAGAAGTGCCCGGCAGGGCGATGAGGGGCGATGGCGCCTCGAAAATGCCCCTCACCCTTACCCTCTCCCCGTGAAGTACGGGGAGAGGGGACGGCTCCGCAGCGCTTCAAAGCGAGATCTGCATGCCGAGCTCCGCCAGAACCGGATCAGATGTTCTTCGCCCCCATCTGCTCGGCGATGTAGTCCGCCTGGCGGATCGCCAGCGTCACGATGGTCAGCGTCGGGTTCTCCGCCGCCCCCGTCGTGAACTGGCTGCCGTCCGACACGAACAGGTTCTTGATGTCGTGCGTCTGGCCGTGCTTGTTGACCACGCCGTCCGCCGCCTTCTCGCTCATCCGGTTGGTGCCGAGATTGTGGGTTGAAGGGTAGGGGGGCGTCGGGAAGGTGCGGGTCGCGCCGACCGCGTCGTAGAGCGCCATGCCCTGCCGGTAGGCGTGATCGCGCATCGCCGTGTCGTTGGGATGGTCGGTGAAGGCGACGTCCGGGATCGGCATGCCGTGCGCATCCTTCTCGTCCTTGTGCAGGGTCACGCGGTTCTGTTCCTGCGGCATGTCCTCGCCGACGATCCACATGCCGGCCATCCTGTCGTAATGGTCGAGCGCGGTGGTGAAGCCGCGGCCCCAGCCGCCGGGGTTGAGGAAGGCCGCCATGAAGGGCAGGCCCAGCGCCAGGGTCTCCAGCTCATAGCCGCCGACGAAGCCGCGCGACGGATCGTGCCTGGCCTCGTCGCGGATGATGCCCGCCATGGTGGTGCCGCGCCAGAAATGCACCGGCTTGTCGAAGATGGCGTAGACCGAGCCGGTGGTATGGCGCATGTAGTTCTTGCCGACCTGCCCGGAGGAGTTGGCCATGCCGTCCGGATATTTGGACGATGCCGAATTCAGCAGGAGGCGCGGGCTCTCGATCGAGTTGCAGGCGACGCAGACGACGCGCGCCTTCTGCGTCTGCAGCTTGCCGTCCTTGTCGGCATAGGTGACGCCGGTGACCTTGCCGCTGTCGTCGTGCTCGATCTTGATCGCCGTCGACTGCGGCCTCACCTCCAGCTTGCCGGTCGCCTCGCCCTTGGGGATCTCGGTATAGAGCGTCGACCATTTGGCGCCCCATTTGCAGCCCTGGAAGCAGAAGCCGGTCTGCTGGCAGCCCATGCGGTCGTCGCGGTCGGCGGAATTGATGGCCATGTTGCCGGTGTGGCATTCCTTGTAGCCGAGCTTGTCGGCGCCGGCCTTGAGGATCTTGAAGTTGTTGTTGCCGGGCAGGCCCTCGATGCCCGTGGTGCGGGTCACGCCCATCTTGTCCTCGGCCTTGGCGTAGTAGGGTTCGAGGTCGGCCAGCGTGATCGGCCAGTCGAGCAGGTTGGCGCCGTCGACCTTGCCGTAGTTGGTGAGCGTCTTGAATTCATGCTCCTGGAAGCGCAGCGAGGCGCCGGCCCAGTGCGTGGTGGTGCCGCCGACCGCCTTGACGATCCAGGCCGGCAGGTTGGGAAAATCCTTCGAGACCCGCCAGCCGCCCGAGGTGGTGCGCTTGTCGAGCCAGGCGAGCTGGGAGAAGGAGTCCCATTCGTCGTTGATGAAATCCTCGTATTCGATGCGCGGGCCGGCTTCGAGAATGACGACGTCGATGCCCTTCTGGGCGAGCTCGTTGCCGAGCGTGCCGCCGCCGGCGCCCGAGCCGATGATGACGACGACGCCGTCGTCGGTGAGTTCATAGGGTGCAGCCATGGTTTCCTCCCAAAGGCGCGGAATTGGTTGATGGGCTGGAGATCGCGATGCGGCGGCCGGGCCGCCGGCTCACAGCCATTCGATGTCGTCGAAGCCGCGGGCGATGTAGCCGCCCTTGGAGTAGGATTCGCCCTCGTAGCCGAAGATCGGCCAGACCTCCTTCTGGTTGTAGAGGCCGACGACCAGCCCGCCGCGGACCGCCTGGAAGAACGGCGTCTCCTCGATCGCCTGCAGAAGCTTGACGCGCTGCTCTTCCCAGCCGAGGCCGAGATAGCCGCCGGGGCCGGCGCGCTGGTCGAGGTCTGCGATGCCCGTCTCGATCAGCTCCTTGTGGGCGGGATCCTTGCCGGCGCCGTCCTCATGCGCCTTCACGGCGATCGCGTAATATTTGTCGGGCACCTGGTCGTGCGGGTAGACGTCGCGCGCCATCTGGATGAGCGTCGCCATCGTCTCTGGCTTGAGGGCCGTGGTTTCCATGCCCCAGGCTTCCTGGGTGCTGAGCACGGCGGAGCCGCTGACGACGAGCAGGGCGCCCGCCGCCGTGCCGCGCCGCAACAGCTCGCGCCGCGAAATCGGTGTGCGGTTGTAGATTGTGACCATGTCTTCCTCCCTTGCTTGCTTTCGGCGCCGACAAGCGCCTGGCTGGCTGGGTGAAGCGGCCGCCTCCCCGCGGCCGCCGGACCCTTACCGGTAGCGGCCGTGCGACTGCAGGACCTCGATCTTGTAGCCGTCCGGATCCTCGACGAAGAAGAAGCGGGCGAGCAGCGCGCCGTCGCGGTTGAACTCGACGATCTTGCGAGGGTTGAAGCCCGCCGCCTCGAAGCGCGCGTGCTCGGCATCGAGATCCTGAACGGCAAAGGCGATATGGCCGTAGCCGTCGCCCAGCGCGTAGGGCTCGGTTCGCCCCTTGTTGATCGTCAGCTCGACCTCGAAATCGGCCTCGGCGTTGCGCAGATAGACGAGCGTGAAGCTGTCGAAGTCGTAACGGTCGGCGATCTCCAGTCCGAACGCCGAACGATAGAAGGAAACCGAGCGCGCCTCTTCGAGCACTCGGATCATGCTGTGGATCGCCTTGGCCAAACGGCACCCCCGTCTCATGCAAATCGGATGCAAGCAGATTAGGAAGGCGGGCGTGGATGTGGTGGCAGCCCGTTACCACGCCCGGCGCGCCATCAAATTCCCGCATCGACGCTTGCACGGCATGGCGATTGCGCAGACACTGCGGTTCATGAAATCCGCGTGCGGGAGGGCGCGCTGCGGGGAGGATCAAGGAGGAAGCGATGTGCCGGGTCTTCGCCGGTCAGGACCCTGACGGCTATCGTCAGGTGAACAGGTCCATCCGCATTGGCGGGCATTCGACCAGCATCCAGCTCGAGGCGGCGTTCTGGAGCCTGCTCGACGAGATCGCCGACGGGCAGGGTCTGTCGACGCCGAAATTCATCTCCAAGCTCTACGATGAGGCGCTGGAGATCAACGGCGAGATCCCCAATTTCGCATCGATGCTGCGCACCACCTGCCTGCTGCACATGCGCGGCCACAGGCCGACGCAGCGGGAACTCGTGGAACTCGGCTATGCGGCCGCCTGAGCGGCGGCGTTTGGTGAAGGCTGCCCCGGCGGCGGCCGGGATCGGGCGCTTCGCACGGATCCGGCACGAGAATCCCGGTTGACGCCTGTGGACGGCGTCACTAAGGTGCGCGCCCATGAACGCGAAGCGAATTCTCGTGGTAGGGGTGCGCATGGGCAAGGCGGTGTAACCGCCGGGCGAAATCCTCCCATGCGCACTGAGCAGGCTCCCTCCCGGGGGCCTTTTTTATTGCCTTCGATACGCCTAAACGACAGCAGCCCCGCAAGGGGTCGACAACGGGACCAGACAGATGAACATCCGAACGAAGAGTGACGGCGGGCCGCGTGAAATGACCGGCGCCGAGATGATCGTCCAGGCGCTGAAGGACAACGGCGTCACGCACCTCTTCGGCTATCCCGGCGGAGCCGTCCTGCCGATCTACGACGAACTGTTCCAGCAGGATGAGATCCAGCACATTCTCGTTCGCCACGAGCAGGGCGCCGGACATGCCGCCGAAGGCTATGCCCGCTCGACCGGCAAGGCCGGCGTCATGCTGGTCACCTCCGGTCCCGGCGCGACCAACGCGGTGACGCCGCTGCAGGACGCGCTGATGGATTCCGTCCCGCTCGTCTGCATCACCGGCCAGGTTCCGACCTCGCTGATCGGCTCCGACGCCTTCCAGGAGTGCGACACGGTCGGCATCACGCGGCCCTGCACCAAGCACAACTGGCTGGTGAAGGACGTCAACGATCTGTCGCGGATCATCCACGAGGCGTTCCATGTCGCCACCACCGGGCGCCCGGGGCCGGTCGTCGTCGACGTGCCGAAGGACGTGCAGTTCGCCAGGGGCACCTACACCCCGCCGCAGACCGCGCCGCGCACCAGCTACCAGCCGCGCATGCAGGGCGATCTGGAGAAGATCCGCGCCGCGATCGCGCTGATGGCCGGGGCGAAGCGCCCGATCATCTATTCGGGCGGCGGCGTCGTCAATTCCGGCCCCGAGGCCAGCCAGTTGCTGCGCGAACTCGTCGACCTGACCGGCTTCCCGATCACGTCCACCTTGATGGGGCTCGGCGCCTATCCGGCAAGCGGCAAGAACTGGCTCGGCATGCTCGGCATGCACGGAACCTACGAAGCCAACATGGCGATGCACGACTGCGACGTCATGCTGTGCGTCGGCGCGCGCTTCGACGACCGCATCACCGGGCGGCTCACCGCCTTCTCGCCGAACTCGAAGAAGATCCACATCGACATCGATCCGTCGTCGATCAACAAGAACGTGCACGCCGATATCGGCATCCTCGGCGATGTCGGCCGGGTCCTCGAAGACATGGTCAGGCTGTGGCGCTCCGGCGCCAAGGCCGACAAGAAGGCGCTCTACCCGTGGTGGGAGCAGATCGAGCGCTGGCGGGCGCGCGACTCGCTCGCCTACAAGCCGAACGCCGACGTGATCATGCCGCAATATGCGATCCAGCGGCTCTACGAGCTGACCAAGGACCGCAACACCTACATCACGACCGAGGTCGGCCAGCACCAGATGTGGGCCGCACAGCACTACCATTTCGACAAGCCGAACCGCTGGATGACGTCCGGTGGCCTCGGCACCATGGGCTACGGCCTGCCGGCGGCGCTCGGCGTGCAGATCGCCCATCCGGACGCGCTGGTCATCGACATCGCCGGCGATGCCTCCGTGCAGATGACCATCCAGGAGATGAGCTGCGCCGTGCAGTACGAGGCGCCGATCAAGATCTTCATCCTCAACAACCAGTATATGGGCATGGTCAGGCAGTGGCAGCAGTTGCTGCACGGCAACCGCCTGTCGCATTCCTACACGGAGGCGATGCCCGACTTCGTGCTGATGGCGCAGGCCTACGGGGCTCACGGCATCCGCTGCGAGAAGCCGGGCGACCTCGACGACGCGATCAAGGAAATGATCGACGTGAAGAAGCCGGTGCTGTTCGACTGCCGCGTCGCGACGCTGGCCAACTGCTTCCCGATGATCCCGTCCGGCAAGGCGCACAACGAGATGCTGCTGCCGGACGAGGCGACCGACGAGGCGGTGGCCAACGCCATCGACGCGAAGGGCCGGCAATTGGTGTAGCTTGAAGTAAGACGCGGTAAGACGTACCTTCTTACTGCGTCTTACCGAGGATTGTCCAATGAATGCGCGGGCCAGGATTTCGAGCAAGGGGCAGTTGGTCGTACCGAAGGCCGTGCGAGATGCGCATGGCTGGAGTGAAGGTACGGAACTCGAATTCGTCGACAACGGAGACGAAGTCTTCCTCCAACTCGTCAAGAAGGCTGCGCCGCGATTTCCCAAAACCGATTGGAGCGAGTTCCGCGCATTGAGGATCAAACATGATGGCCCGCCGGTGACCATCGAGGAGATGGATGCGGCGGTCCTGGAGGAAGCAAGGCGGCGGTGGGATGCGCAAAGCGATTGATACGAACATCCTGATCCGGGCGATGGTTGACGAAGGTATCGAAGAGAACAAGGTTGCTTTCGAGGTTCTTTCCACTCAGCCGCTGGCGATATCCGTAACGGTGCTGCTGGAGGCCGAGTGGGTACTTCGAAGTAAATACAAGACTTCCCGAGGCCGTGTCGCGAATCTGTTCGCTAAGCTGCTCGGAGCGGACAACCTCGACATCGAAGACTATGACGCCGTCGCCGAAGCCTTGGCCGCCCACTCGGAGGGGATGGATTTTGCCGATGCCCTGCACGTTTTCAGGTCGCCGCCGAATTGTGATGCCTTTCTGACGTTCGATGGACCATTTCTAAGCTCAGCCCGTCGAATTCCAACACCACTGCCGGTCGTGCGACCGTCTTTGCAACTCTCGAAAGATCAGGTTTTCGAATGAACGCCCAGCTTCAGCCGACCGGCTCCGCCTACTTCATCGCCAAGGAAACCGAACTGCCGATCAGCCACACGCTCTCCGTGCTGGTCGACAACGAGCCGGGTGTGCTGGCGCGCGTCATCGGCCTGTTCTCGGGCCGCGGCTACAACATCGAGAGCCTCACCGTCTCCGAGACCGAGCATGAGCGCCACCTGTCGCGCATCACCATCGTGACGCGCGGCACGCCGCATGTCCTGGAGCAGATCAAGCACCAGCTCGAGCGCATCGTGCCGGTGCATCGCGTGGTCGACCTGTCGGTGCGTGCCAATGAGCTTGGCCAGGAAAAGCCGCTGGCGCGGGAACTGGCGCTGGTGAAGGTGGCAGGCGCCGGCGAAGCCCGCGTCGAGGCGCTGCGACTGGCCGAGGCATTCCGCGCCAAGGTGATCGACGCCAACACCGAGCATTTCATCTTCGAGATCACCGGCGCGGTCGCCAAGATCGAGCAGTTCATCGGCATCATGAAGCCGCTCGGCCTGGTCGAGGTCTGCCGGACCGGCGTCGCCGCGATGAATCGCGGCCCGCAGGGGATGTAGCGCCGTCGCGTCGATCGCTGCCGGCCGCGGAAATCTTGTCACCGGCACAATCGCGGCAATGACAAGGCGGGCCATATAGGTCAACATTCCTGACATAATAACAAATGTCAGGAAACGCCGATGTCGGCCGACGCGATCCTCGCCCTGCTGGTCTATGCCTTTGTCACCTCGATCACGCCGGGGCCGAACAATTTCATGCTGCTGGCATCGGGCGTGAATTTCGGCTTCGTGCGGACCATCCCGCACATGTGCGGGATCGGCGTCGGCTTCTTCACGCTGCTGCTCGGCGTCGGCCTCGGGCTCGGCGCCGTGCTGACGGCGTTTCCGGCGCTGCACCTGACGCTGAAGATGCTCGGCGGCGCCTACCTGCTCTACCTCGCCTGGCGGATCGCCATGTCGCGTTCGCTGGGACAGGGCGCCGCGGCCGGCGCGAAGCCGCTGACCTTCCTCGAAGCGGCGGCCTTCCAGTGGGTCAATCCAAAGGCATGGGTGATGGCGATCACCGCCATGGCGGTCTACACCGACGCCAGGGCGCCGTTCTTCTCGGTGCTGGCCGTCGGAGCGGCGTTTGCGCTGGTGAATTTCCCGAGCGTCTCGACCTGGGCCGGCTTCGGCACGGCGCTGCGCGGCTTCCTGTCCGATCCCGTCCGGCTGAAATGGTTCAACATCGCCATGGGACTGCTGCTGGCGGCGACGATCTGGCCGATGCTGCGCTGACGGATTGTCGCATTACCCGCCAGGATCTATGGTTCCGGCATGTCAGCAGATCATCACCATGACAATGAACTCGACCCGTTCGCGGCGCGGGTGCGGGCGCTCGAGACGATCCTGACGCGGAAGGGTCTGATCGACCCGGCGGCGATCGATGCCATCGTCGAGACCTACGAGACCAAGGTCGGGCCGCGCAACGGCGCGCAGGTGGTGGCGAAGGCATGGACGGACGCCGCCTTCGCCGACTGGCTGAAGCGCGACGCCACCGCGGCGATCGCCTCGCTCGGCTATACCGGCCGGCAGGGCGAGCACATGCAGGCCGTGTTCAACACGCCCGACACCCACAACCTCGTCGTCTGCACGCTGTGCTCCTGCTATCCGTGGAGCGTGCTGGGCCTGCCGCCGGTCTGGTACAAGGCGCCGCCCTACCGCGCCAGGGCGGTGATCGATCCGCGCGGCGTGCTGGCCGAGTTCGGCCTGGAACTGCCCGCGCGGCAGGGCATCCGCGTCTGGGATTCGACGGCAGAGCTTCGCTACCTGGTCGTGCCCCTCCGCCCCGAGGGCACGGAGGGGCTCGACGAGGCCGGACTTGCGGCCCTGGTCACGCGCGATTCGATGATCGGCACCGGCCTGCCGAGGCTGCCGGCATGAACGGTCCGCACGATCTCGGCGGCCAGATGGGGTTCGGGCCGGTGGCGCCCGAGCGCGACGAACCGGTCTTCCACGCCGAATGGGAGAAGCGCGCGCTGGGCGTCACGCTGTGTTCCGGGGCGCTGGGGGCGTGGAGCATCGACGAGAGCCGCCATATGCGCGAAAGCCTGCATCCGGCCGATTATTACGCGTCGAGCTACTACCAGATCTGGATCAAGGCGCTGGAGCGCCTGCTGGTGCGCCATGGTTTTGTCGACGAGGCCGAACTGCGGGCAGGCGAGGCCATGTCGCCGGGCGCGGTGCCCAAGCGCGTCCTGCGGGCGGCCGACGTGGCCGCCGTGCTGGCGAGAGGCGGTCCGTGCAACCGCCCGGTCGAGGCGCTGCCGCGCTTCGCGCCGGGCGACAGGGTGCGGACGCGCAATTTTCATCCGACCGGCCACACGCGGCTGCCGCGCTATGCGCGCGGCAAGACCGGCAGGGTCGAGGCGGTGCGCGAAGGTTTTGTCCTCCCGGACACCAACGCGCACGGACATGGCGAGCAGCCCGAGCATGTCTATACGGTCGTCTTCGATGCCGGCGAGATCTGGGGCGAGGGCGCCGATCCGTCGCTGACGATCTCGATCGACGCCTGGGAGCGCTATCTTGAGCCGGCCTGACATGGCGTCAGGAGCGGGGATGCCACCGGGCGTCGAAGAACCCGTGTTCGCCGAGCCCTGGCAGGCGCAGGCCTTCGCCATGGTCGTCGCGCTGCATCGGCGAGGTGCGTTCACCTGGACGGAATGGGCCGATGCGCTCTCGGCGGAAGTGCACGGCCGTGGCGCGGCCCCGGACGGCCACGACTACTACGAGCACTGGCTGCACGCGCTGGAGGCGCTGCTCGTCGCGAAAAACGTGTCGACCGGCGCCGAGATCGACGATCTCGCCGCCGCGTGGGAGCGTGCGGCGCGCGCCACGCCGCACGGACAGGCGATCGTGCTCGAGAACGATCCGCAGCGTGAAGGTGCGATCGCAACCTGATCTCAGTGTCTGATCCAACAGGCGCCATGCCGGGCTGCAAATGGCAATTTCTGCGCTTCCGGTGCTCGCGTACCCGAATGTGCGCTGTGCTCCGGTTCTCGAAATCACCATTTTCGCCACGGCCTGTCGCCTTTTGATTCAGACACTAAGAATGGGGGAGAGGTGGCCGCAGGGCCGGTGAGGGGATGTCGGGAAACAATTTGCCGACCTGAGTTCGCTGCCCTGAACCTGATATTGTTCCTGTTGTGTTCCGAATTTATATATGCAACGCTGGGCACGTATATAACTGTTACACGTTGTAGGGATAATGGTCATACACGTTAAAGATGCAGAGACCGACGTGCTGGTCAGAGAACTCGCGCGAATGCGCGGAATTGGCATCACCGATGCCATAAAGGAAGCGGTTCAGGCGGCAATCGATAGCGACCGAAGGCAGGCGGAGCGGGATCTGGATGCGTCGCTCGAGGAAAGACTCAAGCCGCTGTTCGAAAGGCTCGATCGACTGCCGCGTCCGCCGTTGAGTACTGATCGCCAATTCTTCGATTCGCTCTGGGCGGATGAAGGATCCAGCTCGAACATGAATGACGGCAATGTTTCTTGATGCTTCGGCGCTTGTCGCCATTTTGGCCAATGAGCCGGAAAGGGGTGCGTTCCTGCGCAAGCTGCAATCGAGCGACAGACGGACGACGTCGGTCGTTGCCGTGTTCGAGGCTGCCTTGGCGCTCAGTCGGGCGACAGGGAGCTGCGCCGCCGCGCATAGCGAGGTCCAGCGCTTCATGGACATCGCCGGTATCGTGATCGAGGAAACGCCTGCGTCACTCCTGCCCGAGCTGGCGATTGCCTGGGACCGATATGGAAAGACCAGCGAAAGCGCGGCCAGGTTGAATATGGGAGACTGCGTCTCCTACGCCTTCGCGAAGCTGCTCGGGGTTCCTCTGTTGTTCAAGGGCAACGATTTCATTCACACCGATCTCGTCGCGGCGTAGCGCGGACGCCCTTGCCCATCCACCGCGAATCCTGTCTCACCGCCTGATGGAATTCTCTCCGCAACAGGACGATGCGCTGAAGGCTGTCGACCGCTGGCTGAAAGCCGGGCGCTCGCCGCTGTTCCGGCTGTTCGGCTATGCGGGGACCGGCAAGACCACCCTGGCCAGGCACTTCGCCGCCGACATCGAAGGACAGGTGCAGTTCGCCGCCTTCACCGGCAAGGCGGCGCAGGTGCTGCGTTCGAAGGGAGCGACGAATGCCCGGACCATCCACTCGCTGATCTACCGCCCGCGCGGCGAGGAGGCCGTCGAGGACGAGACGACCGGCAAGACGTCGATCAATCCGACCTTCGCGATCAACCGCCAGAGCCCGATCAGCCGGGCGAAGCTGATCGTCGTCGACGAATGCTCGATGGTCGACGAGCAGCTCGGCCGCGACCTGATGAGTTTCGGCACGCCGATCCTCGTGCTCGGCGACCCCGGACAGTTGCCGCCGATTTCGGGAGGCGGCTTCTTCACCGATGCCGAGCCGGATTTCCTGCTGACCGAAATCCACAGGCAGGCGCGCGACAACCCGATCATCCGGCTGGCGCTCGACGTGCGCGAGGGCCGCGAGTTCATGCATGGCGACTACGGCACGGCGCAGGTGATCGGGCGCGAAGCGGTGACGCAGGACATGGTGCTGCAGGCGGATCAGGTCCTGGTCGGGACCAATCGCACGCGGCGACGCTACAATATGCGGCTGCGCGAGCTGAAGGGCTTCACCGCCGACTATCCGCAGGCCGGCGACAAGCTGGTCTGCCTGCGCAACGACCCCGCGAAGGGACTGCTCAACGGCTCGCTGTGGAAGGTGATGACGGCCTCCCGCGAGACAGTGAAGCCCGGCATCAACCTGCTCGTTTCGCCCGAGGAGGACGACCCGGACCGCGGCGTCGCCAAGATCAAGCTGATGAAGGCGGCCTTCGAGGATCCGGATGCGGATATTCCCTGGCAGCAGAAGAAGCGCTTCGACGATTTCGACTTCGGCTATGCGCTGACGGTCCACAAGGCGCAGGGCTCGCAATGGGACGAGATCGTGCTGTTCGACGAAAGCTGGGCGTTCAAGGAGACGCGCCAGCGCTGGCTGTACACGGCGATCACACGGGCGGCGCAGAGACTGACGATCGTCCGCTGATCTGTTTCGGCGGATTTTTGCCGGCGCGTCGGCCCGCCGCTTTCGAATCCCAAGCCATGCGCCCTTGGCATATGGGCCCTGCGAGCTAACTACTTTCAAACAGTTGCTATTGCACCGCAGCAGGCGTAGAGGACCGCGCGTTTTGCCGGAGGCAGCGGGAATGGACGTGCAGGGCGAGGTCGAGGGTGCGGTGGCGCCGTCGGCCCATGTTGCTGGTGCGCATGACACCAAGATCCTGATGCTCGGCGCGCTGGGCGTCGTCTACGGCGATATCGGGACCAGCCCGATCTATGCGCTGCGGGAGGCGCTGACCGCGTCGGCGGGCGGGGCGGTGGCGGAGCGCGGCGACGTGCTCGGGGTTCTTTCGCTCATCGTCTGGGCGCTGACCATCATCGTCACCATCAAATATATCAGCTTCGTGCTGCGGGCCGACAACAGGGGCGAGGGCGGCACGCTTTCGCTGATGGCTCTGGCGCGCTCGAGCTTCACCAACAGGTCCGGCATCGTGCTGGTGATCGGCATCCTCGGCGCCGGGCTCTTCTACGGCGACGCGGTGATCACTCCGGCGATCTCGGTGCTGTCGGCGGTGGAGGGCACGAGCGTCGTCACGCCGGCCTTCGATCCCTACATCGTGCCGCTGACGCTGCTGATCCTGGCGATCGTCTTCTCGGTGCAGCGCTTCGGCACAGGACAGGTGGCGAATGTGTTCGGGCCGATCACCGCGATCTGGTTCCTGGCGATCGGCGCCTCGGGTCTGATGCACATCCTCCACGACCCGGAGATTCTCTACGCGCTCAATCCGTTGCAGGGCGTGCTGTTCCTGGTGCATTCGCCCGACGTCGCCTTCGTCACGATCGGCGCGATCTTTCTCGCCGTGACCGGGGCCGAGGCGCTCTACGCCGATCTCGGCCATTTCGGCCGCCGGCCGATCGTGCTGGCATGGATGGTCATCGTCTTCCCCTGCCTGCTGCTCAACTATTTCGGACAGGGCGCCTTCGTGCTGTCGAAAGGCGGCGTGATCGGCCATCCGTTCTTCGAGATGAATCAGGGCTGGCCGCTGATACCGATGGTGGTCCTGGCCACGGCGGCGACGGTGATCGCCAGCCAGGCGGTGATCTCGGGGGCGTTCTCGCTGACCCGGCAGGCCGTACAACTCAACCTCCTGCCGCGGTTCGAGATCCTGCACACCTCGGAGACGCAATCCGGCCAGATCTATCTGCCGCGCGTCAACCTCCTGCTGGCGGTCGTCGTCATGATGCTGGTCGTCGGCTTCGGCGAATCCAGCGATCTGGCCTCGGCCTATGGCATTTCGGTCACCGGCAACATGCTGATGACGACGATCCTGCTCTATGTGGTGATGACCCGCATCTGGAAATGGCGCCTGGCCGTGGCGATCGCCATGACGACCGTCTTCGCCATCATCGACATCGGTTTCTTCATGTCGAACATCGTCAAGGTCTTTGACGGCGGCTGGGCGTCGCTGCTGGTGGCCGGGGCGGTGGTCCTGGTGATGACGACCTGGGTGCGCGGGTCGCGCCAATTGTTCGAGAAGACCCGAAAGAACGAGATCCCGCTGGACTTCCTCGCCGGGAACATGGCGCGGAAGCCCCCGACGCTGGTGCCCGGAACCGCCGTTTTCCTGACCAGCGATCCGGCCAGCGCCCCGACCGCGATGATGCACAGCCTCAAGCACTACAAGGTGCTGCACGAGAAGAACGTGATCCTGACCGTGGTGACCGCGCCGCGCCCGGTGGTTCCCGACAGCGAGCGGGCGAGGCTGGAGCCCGTCAACGACCTGTTCATGCGGGTGACGCTGACCTTCGGCTATATGGAGCGCCCCAACATCCCCAAGGCGCTCGCCGTCTGCCGCAAGCTCGGCTGGAAGTTCGACATCATGACGACGTCGTTCTTCCTGTCGCGCCGATCGCTGCGGCAATCGCCGAACTCCGAGATGCCGGGCTGGCAGGACAAGCTGTTCATCGGCCTGGCGCGAACCGCAGCCGACGCCACCGAGTATTTCCAGATCCCGACCGGGCGGGTCGTCGAGATCGGCACGCAGGTGGCGGTATGAGGGGGGCGGTAGGCACAGGATTCTGGAGTCTGCTGCTCACACGCTCCCGCATTTCATCAGCGCCTTCCCCCTCTCCGCCTCGCTTTGCTCGGCACCTCTCCCCCCCTCCGGAGGGAGAGGAAGGGCCCTGGGCATTGAGCCGTTTCAAGCGTGCGGAAGGCTGAGATCAGCCGGCGAGAGCCGCCTTGTTTTCCTCGAGGAACGCCTTCAGCGGCTTCGACTTGCGCTTCGACAGCGTTTCGACATCGCCCGTGACGGCGGCGAGGTTGCCGGCGCGGGCCGCGGTATCGAAGGAGACGAGCGTCGGGATGATCGCCTCGGGAAGGCCGGCCGCCTTGATGCCGCCGGCCAGTTGCTCGTCCGTCAGATGGACGACCTGCAGCGGCTTGCCGGTGACCTCGCGCACCAGTGCCGCCACCTCGTCGTTTGTATAGGCCTGCGTTCCCGTCAAGGTGTAGGTGGTGCTCGCGGCGGGCGGGTTGGCAAGTGCCGCCGCGATCGCCGCGGCGATGTCGTCTCGCGCGACGAAGGCCGTGCCGCCCTGGCCGGCGGACGTGTACCACTGGCCGCCCTTCAGCGCGTTCGGCAAAGAGTGGAAGAGGTTTTCCTGGTACCAACTGTTGCGGAAGATCAGGTGGGGCAGCCCGGTCGCCTTCACCGCCTCCTCGGACTTCAGATGGTCGGGCGCGAAGGTGACCTTGGAGGCCGCCGGGTCGGGGAGCGAGGTGTAGGCGATGCGCTTGGCGCCGGCATCCCTGGCCGCCGCGATTGCGGCGCGGTGCTGGCGCAGGCGGGTGCCCGCGCCGTCGAGCGCGTCGGTGGAGATCACCAGCACCGTATCGGCGCCCGCGAAGGCCTCGGCGAGGCCCTGCTGGTCGTCGAAATCCGCCTTGCGGACCGCGACGCCCCTGGCCGACAGATCGGCCAGCGTCTCGGGATGGCGGGTGCCGGCGATGATGCGCGACGGCGCGATCGACTGGCTGGCCAGCAGATGCTCGATGACGCCGCGGCCGAGCTTGCCGGAGGCGCCTGTGACGAAGATCGTATCGCTCACGAGTGTGTTTCCTGTGCTGTTGAAGGCGCTCTAGAAAAGAGACCAGCACTAAAATATGAATTGCATGTCTGCCGTAAAGAAGGCAGCTTTTCTGCCAGTGGTAACATGGAGGGAACCACCTCGTGGATTCTCGAATCGTCGACGCCCGCACCAAGATCGAGATCTACGGCGCCCTGTCGGAGGGGCAGGGCGGCCTTGGCGATTGCCCGATCCGCAACGTCGTGCAAAGCATATTCGGCAAGTGGAGTTCGCTGCTGATGATGGCGCTGGCGGAACGGCCCTATCGCTTCGGCGAACTGCGGCGGCTGGTGCCGGACATCTCGCAGCGCATGCTGACGCAGACGCTGCGCGACCTGCAACGCGACGGCTACGTGCATCGCGAGGTGTTTCCGACCAAGCCGCCGAGCGTCGAATACAGCCTGACCGATCTCGGGCGCTCGATGTTCGCCTCGCTGCACCACATCCTGCTGTGGGCCGAGACGAATTTCGAGGCGGTGCGCGCCGCGCGCACGCGCTTCGACGCCAGCGAAGGCTGAGCGTGCCGTGAGGCGGCTCGACGTCGCCATCGTCGGCGCCGGCCCGGCGGGCCTGGCGGCCGCGCTGCTGCTGCATCGCGCCGGCCATCGCGTCACCGTCCTGGAGCGTTTCGATGCGCCGAAGCCCGTCGGCTCCGGCCTGATCCTGCAGCCGACGGGACTCACCGTCCTGAAGGCGCTCGGGCTGCTCGACCAGATCCTCATGCTCGGCGCGCGCATCGACCGCCTCTACGGTGCCGATGCCGACAGCGGCCGCACCGTGCTCGACGTGCGCTACGATGCGCGGCGCGGCGGCCGGTTCGGCGTGGCGGTGCATCGCGCCGCGCTGTTCAACGTGCTGTTCCGGGCCGCGCAGGCGGAGGGCATCGCCGTCGAGACAGGCCGCGAGATCGTCGGGCTCGACATTGCCGCCGCCGGGGCGAGGCTGGCCGGTCCGAACGGTCCGCAAGGCGGGCCGTTCGACCTGGTCGTCGACGCCTCCGGCGCGCGTTCGCGCCTGCGCCGGCTCGCCCGGGGCGCCGTCGAGCCGGTGCCGCTCGCCTACGGCGCGTTCTGGGCATCGCTGCCCTGGCAGCCCAAGGGATTCGACGCGCATGCCCTGTTGCAACGCTACCAACGCGCCAGCGTGATGATCGGCGTCCTGCCGATCGGGCGCCCGGAGGAGGCGGCGCCGGAGATGGCGGCGTTCTTCTGGAGCCTGAAGCCGGACGAGGCCGAAAGGGTGAAGGCCGCCGGCATCGGCGCGTGGCGCGACCGCGTCGTCGCGCTGTGGCCGGACTGCGCCGCCTACATGGCGCATGTCGGCGATTTCGACGCGCTGTCGCTGGCGCGCTACGGCCATCACACGCTGCCGTTCCCGGCAGGCCCCAGGCTCGCGGTGATCGGCGACGCGGCGCACTCGACCAGCCCGCAACTGGGGCAGGGGGCCAATATGGCGCTGCTCGATGCTGCCGGACTGGCTTTCGCCCTCGATGCCGCCCGCACCGTCGAGGACGCGCTCACCGCCTATTGCGCGGCGCGGCGCCGCCATGTCCGGGTCTTCCAGTGGCTGTCCCGTGCCTTCACGCCGTTCTACCAGTCGGACTCGGCGATGCTCTCCTTGCTCCGCGACCGGCTTGTCGCGACGGTGGCGCGCGTTCCGCCGGCGCCGGCCATCCTGGCGGAGATGGTGGCCGGCACGCTGGTCGATCCGTTCGCCGGGATCGGGCTGCGCGAGGCCGATTGGGCGCCGGATGTCCCCGGTGGCCTGCGGGCTCGGCCGGTCGTCTGAAACCATGCTTCCTGCCTTCGTCGGCGCGTCCGGCATGGAGCGGTTACCTTCGGGTGCCATAACGCGACCGGAAGAGGCGTGAACAACGGGGGTGTCGTTGACGGTTCTGTTTCGCAATCTCACGATCGAAGGATCGCTCGTCTATCGGTTTCCGCTCCACACGCGCGACCAGCCGACGGTCGTGCGGCACAACACGGATGCGGCGGCGCGCCAGTACGAGACCGGGGTGCTTGCCCGTCTCGTCGCGATGGGCGGCCGGGCCACCGGACAGGTCGTGCTGGGCGCCTTGTCGCGCGTCAGCCGGCCGATCTTCCTGGTGCCCTCGTCGAGCGACGAGAATGCCGGCGCCATCCCGGTGAACGTGCAGGCCTCGCGGCCGGCCGGCGCGCCGGTCTACAGCAACGATCGCGGCGACCGCTTCCTGCAGAACGGACGGCCCGTCATCGGGACAGGCGGCGGCAGTCCCGTGGTGGTGCTGTTCAACCCGCATGACCTCCAGGTCGGCGATCGCCGGCACCGCAGGACCGTGGTCGGCGGAAGCGCCGAGGAGGTGCTGCTGCATGAGCTCGTGCATGCCTACCGCATGGGGTGCGGCACGATGACGTCGGCGCCCGGCCCGCGATTTGGCGGCGAGGTGTTCGGCAACGACGACGAGTTCCTCGCCATTCTCGTCGCCAATATCTTCAGTTCCGAGAGCGGCTCGACGGCGCTGCGCGGCAGCCATGGCGGCGGCATGTGGCGTGGCGCGCTCGGGGCGGCGGTGAGCCTGATGATGGACGCCGCGCTGCCGTTCGGCGCCGATGCGAGGACGCTGTCGCAGCGCTTCGCCGAAGAGTACCGCAACCGGCTCGTCCCGCTCAGGACCAGCGAGGCGGCGCTGTTCGCCGGCCTGGCGCGCATCAACGCGCATTTCAACCCGGTGCGGGATCTCGCCGCCCCGCGGTGACGTCGCCGGGGCGAACCCGCCGGGATGAACACGCCGGGCGGCGCACCGCCCGGCGTGCCGGCGGTCGGTGGGTTCGCGCCTGGGGATGATCCGCGGCGATCGCGTCGATTCTTTCCGCCTTCGCCATCTTGCCAACCGCCGGACGATAGGATAGCCAGCCGTACCGTAACTTACGGTACGGCGCCGCGGCGCCCAGGGATCACGTCTGTCAGTGCAAGCCGAAACGCACATCGCCGATGGAGAAGGCCTCACGGAGCGGCAGAAGCACGTTCTGGACGCCGTGCTGTCGCTGCTGGTCGAGGAGGGCGACCGGCTGACCATGACGACCGTGGCGCGGCGTGCGAGCTGTTCGAAGGAGACGCTCTACAAATGGTTCGGCGACCGTGACGGCCTGCTGACCGCGACGGTGCGCTGGCAGGCGTCGAAGGTGAGGGCGGGCCACTACGACATCCAGGCGCTCGACACGACCGCCCTGCGCGAAAGCCTCGAGGGTTTTGCCGCGGCCTGGCTGGCCGTGATCTCCTCGCAGACGTCGATCGCGCTCAACCGCGTGGCGGTCAGCGATGCGCTGTCGCGCAAAGGCAATCTCGGTGCCATCGTGCTTGCCAACGGGCGCTTCGCGATCGGCGAGCGTCTGAAGCCGCTGCTGGAGGCCGCCCGCGCGGCGGGGCTGCTGGCGTTCGACGATGCGGAGATCGCCTTCCGGACGTTCTTCGGGCTGGTCGGCCGCGACGTCCAGATCCGCCTGCTGCTGGGGGATGTGCTGACGCTGAGCAAGGCCGAGATCACGCGGGATGCGGCGCGGGCAACGGAGCAATTCCTGAGATTGTATGGGGTGAAGCGGTGACAAGCGTTTGCGCTGCCCCTCATGTGAGCCGCCTCACACGCGGATGCGGGATTTCGCGGCAAGAATGGCGGAGGAAATCTGCACCGGAGTTGCGAACATGACCGTCACTCCCCGAAACCACCCACGCATAATCCCTGTTGCCGGCACCGCCATTGCCATCGTCGTCGCCACCTTCCTCACCAATCGCCTGATGGCAACGCCGGGCGAAGCGCGGCCGCAACTGGCCTCGCAGACCACCGTTGGCGTCGCTCCGGAAAGATCGGCGCCAACGCCGAAGCAGCGGGTCAGGTATCAGGCCACGATCGAGAACTGGCGGCGCTACCGGGCAACCAGCGTCCCCGACTAGCTTTTGCTTGGCTGACCCGGCATCCCTCGTCTAGAACGGCGGCATGTCTGAAATCTCGACGTATGACGGGCAGCCGCTGCCCTTTGAGCAAGTTGCCAAAGCAATCGCGGAGCGCCGGTCGACCTATGGCCGCGCCAGCGGACTCAGGATCGATCGCGCCGAACGCGGCGAAGCCTGGACCAGCCTGCCCTACCAGTTCGTCTTCATCGGCGACATGGAATCGGGCGTGATCCATGGCGGCGTGGTCACCGCGATGCTGGACGAGAGCTGCGGCATGGCCGTTCAGCTCGCGCTCGACGGCAGCCGCTCGATCGCGACGCTCGACCTGCGCATCGACTATGTGCATCCGGCGACGCCGGGGCAGCCGGTGCTGGCCGACGCCGAGTGCGTGCGCCTGACCAGCAACGTCGCCTTCACCCGCGCCGTGGCGCATCACGGCGATCCCGCCGATCCGATCGCCTCGTCGGCCGGCACCTTCATGATGGGCACCAAGGGTTCGGTGATCCAGGCCCAGACCCTGGGCGCGCGTTTCGCCGGGGGCCCGTCGTGAGCCTCCACCTCGAACGCCTGCGCAAGGCCCGCGACGAGGGCAATCTCGCGGCGCTGGCCGAGGCGATTCCCTATGCGCAGTGGATGGGCATGGCGCCGGAGAACTCGACCGGCGAATTGCTCACCCGCTTGCGCTACAGGCCCGACCTGATCGGCAACACGCACCTGCCGGCGCTGCACGGCGGCACGATCGGCGCGCTGATGGAGATGGCGGCGATCTTCCACCTGCTGTGGGAGCTCGACAACGAGACCCTGCCCAAGATCGTCAACATCACCGTCGACTATCTGCGCTCCGGCCGGCCGGTCGACACCATCGCCAAGGCCACGGTGACCAAGCAGGGCCGCCGCGTGGTCAACGTATCGGTCGAGGCCTGGCAGGAGGATCGCGCGCGGCCGGTGGCCGCGGCGCAGATCCATTTCCTGGTGAACGCCCCGACCTGACTGTCATCCCGAGCGCAGCGAGGGATCTCGGACCGCCCTGGATCCCTCGCTGTGCTCGGGATGACAGGGAGGGTTCAGCTCCACAGCCGCTTGCTCGCGATATCCGCACCTTCGCGTGCGGCGGCGAGCTTGGCCCAGACCACGTCCTCGGCGACGTAGGCCGAGCCGGCGAAGGTGCCGAAGCCGCAATCGGTGCTGGCGATCACCCGCTCGCGATCGCCGATCGCGGCCGCCGCCTCGCACAGCCGGTTGGCGATCAGCTCGGGGTGCTCAACGAAATTGGTCGTGGTGTCGAGCACGCCGGCCATCAGCGACATGTCCGCGGGCAGGGGGAAGCGCTTGAACGCCGGGTACTCGTGGGCGTGGCGCGGGTTGGCGAACTCCAGGCTGAGCGCGCCGGCGTTGGCGGCGTAGAGCAGCGGCAGGATGTCGGAAAGCGGCACGTCGTGGATGTGCGGGCCCTCCCAATTGCCCCAGCAGCAATGCAGTCGGACCTTCTCGCGCGGGATGTCGCCCAGCGCCACGTTGATCGCCGCGACGTGCAGCTCGACGATGGCGAGGAACTCGGCCAGCGACTTGTCCTGGAACAGCATGGTGCGTTCCATCGCCAGGTCGGGCGCGTCGATCTGCAGGGTGAAGCCCTGGTCGACGACGAAGCGGTACTCGCGGACCAGCTCGCGCGCCAGGGCCATGACATAGGCCTCGTGGCTGTCGTAGTGCGCGTTGAGCATCGTCGTGGCGATGATGCCGGGCGAGGGCGCGGTCATGAAGGTCTCGAGCGGCTGCGTCTTCTGCGCCTTGAGCGCCTCTTTCATCATCGTCGCCTCGGCCTGCGCCTCCTCGAGCGTGCCGTAGCGCACGTCGGCGATGGCCTGTGGAGCATTTGCAACCTTCGGCCGGCGCGACAGGCGCTGGGCGAGCTGGCGGGCGTAGATGCGGAACTCCTGCATGTCCTTGGCGCGGGGGCGCTTGGACTCGCCGCCGAAGCCCGACATGCGGCGCACGATGTAGGTCTGGAAGCCGACGCGCGGCTGCTCGCCGTCGTTGACGATGTCGATGCCGGCCTCGATCTGCCGTGCCACGACGTTGCGCACCGCCTCGGCCGCCTCGCGCGCCAGCAGCGACTCGTCGACCGCCTCGCCGGCCTCCTGACGGATCAGCAGGTCGTCGAGCACGGCGGGGCGCGGCAGGCTGCCGACATGGGTGACCAGGATTCGATCGGTGCTGAGCTTCATGGACGGTCCTCCAATCCCCACTTTCGGGCCGCGAGCGGCGGCGCGCAACTTCAGTTGACGGCGGTGCGTGCGGCGGGCATGGGGCTGCGATGAGCATCGACCTCAGGACCTTTCCGCGCGACGACGTAGTGGTGGACGGCAGCGGCCCGGCCGACTGGCTGAAGCCGGGCGCGTTGATCGACAGTAACCACCCGGAAATCGCGGCATGGGCGCGCCACGTGGTAGGCGACGCCGGCGAGTCGCGCGCCAAGGCGCTGCGGCTCTATCACGCCGTGCGCGACGACATTCGCTACGACCCCTACACCACGCCGCTGCGGCCCGACGCCTACAGGGCGAGCGCGACCCTGGCGGCGGGCCACGGCTACTGCATCAACAAGGCCGGCGTGATGGCCGCGGCGTGCCGCGCCGTCGGCGTGCCGGCACGGGTCGGCTACGCCGACGTGCGCAACCACATGACGACCAGGCGCATGACCGAGTTCATGGGCACCGACGTCTTCTACTTCCATGGCTATGTCGATGTCGGCCTCGACGGGCGCTGGATCAAGGCGACGCCCGCGTTCAATCGCCAGCTCACCGAGCGTTTCGGCCTGAAGCCGCTGGAATGGGATGGCGAGAGCGACTCGATCTACCATCCCTTCGACATGGCCGGCCGGCGGCACATGGAGTACCTCGCCTATCGCGGGGTCTATGCCGACATCCCCTTCGACACCATCGCCGAGTGCTTCCGACGCGAGTATCCCAGGATGCACGCGGCGATGAGCGGTGGGTCGATCGAAGGCGATTTCGCCGCCGAGGGTGAAGCGGAGACCAAGACGGCGGCCAACGCGTGAGCTTCGCCCTGGTACCGCGCTCCGCCGGCTATACCGTCCTGCTGGTGGCGCTGGCCTCGTTCGGCCCGCTGTCGATGAGC